>QHYS01000023.1:10499-99786 GCA_003223325.1 Acidobacteriota bacterium | reverse complement strand
GATTCGCGCCCGTCCACGCGCACATCGAGAAATGCCGAAGGCGCGATAATATGCGCCGGCTCAGGTTTGTGCTTGATGGGATTGGCCAGTTCGTCCGGGGCTTCGCAACCGAGACTCTGATAAGCCTCGCTCAGCAGTTGGCGGAAAAACGCGTCGAACTCCGCGTCGTTCGCGGAGCTGTGTTCGGGACCGAACCACCAGCACCAGTCGCTGCCTTCCGCCATGAGCAGCGCCTCGAATGCGGCGGAGAGCTCCTCGCTGTTGGGGGTGTTCGCTTCGCCGCGTTCGTGCCGTGCCAGTTGCTGCGCGTAAAATTCGCGCGCACCGGCCAATAATTCCCAGGCGGTAACGTCCTCCTTGTGACCGATCCAAATGTCGAAATTGGCGTTGATCCACGAGCCAGGCGCAATTCCCTGCACCGTGGCGATTTCGCTCGCCTCGCGCAAGGCTTCGCTGACGGTCAGGGTGCGGATATCCAGATCGCGCGAAATTCGCCCGTAAAAATGACGCAAGAATTCGCGGCCGTTGCCGGGGTAATACTCCCAGGCATTTTCGCCGTCGAGAATCAGCGGCAGTGTCAGCGGGCCGCGCGAGTGCACGCGTTCGACGACAATGCGGATGCGCCGATAGAGGTCCTCGGCGGCGTCGGCGGGGTTCATGCGGCTATAGACGAAGCCGACCAGATCGGAAAGATAATGATCTCGAAAGATGCCGGCGATTTCGCGTCCGCCGAGACGGACGCGCAGCGGCGCGTAGAGGCGATCGGCATTCGAAGGAATCCCTTCGCCGTCGCGGCCAAAGCCGATATTCAAGGTGCGACCGAGAACGCCTTCATCGCTCGCGAACCAGCGGAAGCCGAGTTCGGCGGCGATGGAGAGCGCCTCGTTGGAAACCGATCCCTCCGACGGCCACAGCCCCACGGGCGGCGCTCCGAAAAGCCGTTCGTAATACGCGCGGGCGCGGACGAGTTGCTCGCGGGCATCTTCGGGGTGGCGGAACGCGGGGCTGGGCAGCGGGGTTCCGGGATTGGCCTGCCGCGCGACATCCGTATCGCAAAGCAGCGGCAGAATAGGATGGTAAAACGGCGTGGTGGAGATTTCGATTTGTCCGGCGTCGCGCGCGCGGCGATATTCAGGCAAGACGCGCGCCAGAAGCTCGACCTGCTTGGCGCGCAGCGACTGCTTTTCCGCTTCCGTAAAATCGCTTCCTTTCTTCGATAGCCGGCTCACTTGGGCGTCCGTGGCCAGATATTCCTCGTCCATCCAGGCAAGCTGCGAAAGCAGTTGCAGGTCGCGCCAGTCGCGCAGGGCAAATGTGCGCATGGTCAGCGCGGCATCGGCCGAATGTGCGCGGTCGAAGAGTTCCCTGTAACGGGGCCAGCGCCCGATGAGGTGGTTGAGGTTGGCCTGAAAACCGCGCGAGAGCAATTCGGCTTTGGCTTCGTCGGTCAATTTTTCGGCGGGCGAAAAGGCCAGCGTGAACCAGGGCTCATCGAATTTGCCGCTAGCGTATTCCTCGAGCTGTGCGGCCAGCGAAGGCACCAGGTTGAAGGTGGCGTGCACGGCGGGAAATTCTTCGAGCACCCGAACCATGCCCCAGTAATCCTTGAGCGCATGCAGGCGCGTCCAGGGAAGGATGTAGCGGCGAGTGGCCGGATCGCGGTACTGGGGCTGGTGCATGTGCCAAAGCAGCACGAGATGGATTCGCGTCATGCCCGCGACGCTCCGAACCGGTCCAAGGCGGGCGTGCTAGAATGGCGTTCTTCCGCTTTCGGTAACGGCCTTATCGATAGGGGCGTTCTCGGTATCGGGGCGATGCGCATCATCGATCGCTACATTTTCCGCGAAGTTCTCTCCCCCGCATTGCTGGGGTTGGGCATCTTCACTTTCGTTATTTTTGTACCGCAGCTCGTGCAAATCATGAATGTGGTGGCGCGGCATTCTGGCGATGCCCGCCAGATCGCACTTCTTTTCCTCAGCGCCTTACCGCGCGTGCTGACTTTCAGCGTGCCCATCGGCGTGCTGGTCGGCGTCCTGATCGGACTGGGCCGCATGTCCGCCGATAGCGAGCTGATCGCCATGAACGCGGCGGGGATGGGGGTGAAACGTATCCTCGTTCCGGTGGGCGCGCTGGCACTGCTGGCCGCCGGCATCACCCTATGCATGACCGTGTGGCTTGGCCCAGTCTCCATTCGCACTCTGCGTTCGCTCGAAGAACGCTTGCGCAGTACGCAGGTCTCCTTCGAGGTCCAGCCGCGCATTTTCAACGAGCAATTTCCTCACCTGGTGCTCTATGTGCAGGACATCCCGGCCGCCGCCATGAATTGGCACGGCGTCTTTTTGGCGGAGTCCGATGGGGGCGACGTTTCGCGCCTGACGCTGGCGGAGAACGCCATTGTAGTAGCCGACCGCAATCAGGGCAAGCTGCAGCTCTATCTCCGCAACGGCAGCGTGCACGAAGCGCAAACCCAGAGCCAGGAACATTACGGGCTTTCCGTTTTCGGCGAACGCGATCTGGGCGTCGCTGTGGCCGCTAGCGGCGCGACGCAGGCGCCCGGGGTGGTCAATTCCGAACGGCCCCTGCGCCAGCTTCTGGCCGATAAGGGGCCGAGAGCCACGGAGTCGCGCGTGGAGTTTCATCGGCGCTTTGCCTTCCCCGCGGCGTGCCTCGTCTTTGCCCTGGTCGCGTTGCCCGTGGGCTCGCGGCCACGCCGCGGAGGGCGTGCCGCGGGATTCGTGCTGGCGGTGGCGCTGGTCTGCGCCTACTACGTCGTCTTTGTTTTTTGCGCCGAATTGGCCCGGGATGGCTCTCTGCCTACCTGGCTCGGAATTTGGACCGCCAATATCCTCATGGCCGCCGCCGCGATCGCCCTACTGCCTTCGGTAGAAAGATTGGGTGGCGAAACGTGGCTAGGCGAAGCAATGAGCGGACTAGTGCAATGGTGGCGGCAACACAAAATGAAAGCAAAACAGGAACCCGCAGTTCGGCGGATCGATTTCGCGGCGCCGCTCGAGGGCTCCACGCGCAGCCGCTTCGTCGGCGGATTCCCTCAAGTCTTGGATTATTACCTGCTGCGAAATTTCCTTTTCTATTTTGTGCTGCTGCTGATGGGCTTCGTTCTTTTGTTCGAGATCTTCACCTTCTTCGATCTGCTGGACGACATTGCGCGGCACCGCGCTTCGTGGGTGGGAATTGCCAATTATTTCCGATATCTCAGCTATTACTTGATCTACCAGCTTGCGCCGCTGGCCTGCCTGGTTTCCATCCTGATTACGCTGGGAGTCATGACCAAGAATAACGAACTGGTGGCGTTCAAGGCCGCCGGGATCAGCCTCTATCGCGTCGCCCTTCCTTTGCTCTTGGCTGGTGCGATCGCCACCGGCGGGCTCATCGCCTTCGATCAAAGCTATCTCCCTTATGCCAACCAGCGCGCCGAAGAACTTCACAGCATCATCAAGGGACTCCCGCCGCAAACCTATTTCCAGCCGCAGCGGCAATGGATCTTCGGCAACAAGTCGAAAATTTATAACTACCAGCTATTCGATCCGGACCGGGTCCTCTTTGGCGGCCTGAGCGTCTTCGAGCTGGACCCGCGGAGATTTTCGCTTCGCCGCCGGGTCTACGCCGCGCGCGCCTATTGGGAGCCGCAACAAAGCGCCTGGATTCTCGAGTCCGGCTGGATCCGCGATTTTCAAGGCGGCAGCATCACGCGGTACGCGGAGTTTCAGGTTATGGAGCTTCCCGAACTCGATGAGCCGCCCGCTTACTTCACGCGCGAAATCCGGCAGAGCTCGGAGATGGATTGGTTCGAACTGCGAAGCTACATCGCCAAGCTGCGCCATTCGGGCTTTGACGTGGCCCGCTTTTCGGTGCAATTGCACAAGAAACTGGCCTTTCCGCTCATTGCGCCGATCGTGATCCTGCTGGCGATTCCGTTTTCGATTCTGGTGGGAAGCCGAGGTGCGGTTGGCGGGGTGGCGCTAGGTGTGGGTTTGGCCGTGGTCTACTGGGCCACGGCCGCGTTGTTTGAGGCGCTGGGCGCGGTCGGACAGCTCCCGCCGATTCTGAGCGCCTGGTCCCCGGATTTTATTTTTCTCTTTTGCGGCCTGTATTTCTTCCTCAAGATGCCGACGTAACTGCGCGCGCCGCGCCACCAGCATGTCAGTAGCCGCGTTGTCATGCTGCGCCAAGCATCTCTCCGTTCCACGCTGGGCACTGCAGCCATACTTTAAGCGGCAAGTGAGAAGTTGTCGGCGTGTCGACGCTTGATCGAGAATTACTTCAACTCGCGTCGAATTTCAGATCCATGGCAACTGCCAGCGTGTTAGAAGCTGTTACTGCGAGGAGTCCGCCCAAAACGGACGACGAGGACCTGCTTTTGCTCTTCCCGCCGGCACCACTGTGCGGCAGCCTGCGACTCACTTCTCGGCGGCGACGATTTCGGAGAAATCCGCAATCGTGGAGAATTCGCTGAGAAGCTCTGCGAGCAGCGTCAGGCGATTACGGCGGATGTCTTCCTGTTCGGCCATGACGAGCACGCGGTCAAAAAATTCGTCTACCTCGGGCCGCAGCTTGGCGATTCCCTGCAAGGCTTCCCGATATCCTCGAACCTTTTTGTGTCCCTGGGCCTCGGCGGCCACGCGATGTGCGGCGGCGTGCAGCTTACGTTCGGCTTCTTCTTGAAATAATTCCGGCCGCACCGCGGGAAAGCGCCATTTCTTTTCGCTTCCCGCTTTTTCGAGAATCTTGCGCACGCGCTTGAAGGACACTGCTAGCGGTTCGAAGTTTCGCGTCTTGCGAATTTCGCGCACGGCGGCGATGCGATCCTGGGCATCGACCAGATCGTCGGCGCCCGCGGCCAACACGGCGTTGATTTCGTCGTACGCGAAGCCCTCGCGTTCGAGGAAAACATAACGGGCGCGCTCAACGAGGAAATCACCAACGGATTTCTCTATTTCAGGTGTTACTTTAAGTTTCGGCGAATAGCCGAAAAGGCCGCGCGCGGCAGCGGAGATCGATTCAGAAAGCGAGACTGGCAGCTTGCGCTCGAGAATGATCTTGACGACTCCCAAACCGGCGCGTCGTAAACCGAAAGGATCACTTGAACCGGTGGGCGCCAAGCCCACGGCGAAGCAGCCGACGAGCGTATCGAGCTTGTCGGCAATGGAGACCGTGGCGCCGGTAAGATTTCTGGGCGTCGGCTCATCGAGTCCGGTGGGCCGATAGTGGTCGTAGACAGCCCAACACACTTCTTCAGGTTCTCCTTGAGCTTTTGCATAGAGGCCGCCGACGATTCCCTGCAGTTCGGTAAACTCGCGGACTAGGCCCGTAACGAGATCGCACTTGGCCAGTTCGGCGGCGCGGTCGGCATGGGCCACGCGAGCTTGCTGAATTCCACGAGCGAACCACTGTTCGGCGAACCAGCGCGAGAGCGCGCGGATTCTCTCAACTTTTTCTCCGTAGGAACCAAGCTTGGCCTGAAAGACCACGCTCGCTAGTTTGGGCAGATAGTCGGCGAGCCGACATTTCTGGTCGAGCTCCCAGAAGAATTTGGCGTCAGCAAAGCGCGCGCGCAGGACGCGCTCATGTCCGGCGCAGACGAGTCCCTTGGCGTCGCGATCGAGGTTGATCACCGCGAGAAAGTTCGGCGCCAGGCGGCCATCGCGGCGGCGAAGGGCAAAATATTTCTGGTGATCGCGCATGACGGTGATGAGGATTTCTTCCGGCAACTCCAGGTACGTAGGATCGAAGTTCCCCAAGATCGCCGACGGATATTCGTTCAGATAGACGACGAGCTCCAAGAGCGCCGCATCCGCATGGACGCGAAGCCCCTTCCCCGCCGCGAGCTTGGAAAGCTCGCGGTCCACTTTCTCGTGGCGCTTCGCGGGTAGCGCCAAAACGTAGTTTTTTTCGAGCTTCCCGAGATAATCGTTGTAGCTGCTGACTGCAATCGAAGATTTGCCGAGGAAACGATGGCCCGTGGTAGCTGCGCCCGCTGCCACACCTGCGATCTCCAGGCGCAACGCGCGCCCTCCGAGCAATGCCACCACCCAGCGGATCGGCCGGATGAAGCGCAGGCCCGAAGCGCCCGTCCAGTACATCGTCTTGGGCCAGGGGATCTCCGCGATCGCCCTGGGAACAATTTCCGCCAGGCGCTCCGCGGCGGCTCGCCCCGCGACGAGCTGCTCGACGGCCACGTATTCTCCGCGCGGCGTGCTCACCACGAAGAGCTTCTCCACTCCTACCCCGTATTTGGCGGCGAAGCCCTGGGCCACGCGAGTGGGTGCATTCTGTCCGTCGAATGCGGCCGATTTCGGCGGGCCGGTAATTTGACGCTGGATGTCCTCCTGCTTGAGCCAGACATGCGGGCACGTGGCCACCAGCCGCCGGGGCGCTCCAAACGCGATAACCTCCGTGCCATCGGTCAGCTTTTCCAGTGCGAGATACTTGTTAAGGATTATTTGAAGTTCCTTGGCTGCGCCGCAAATCATGCCCGCGGGTATCTCTTCGCATCCGACTTCCAAGAAGAACTGGGCGAATTCTCTCTTTGTGTTGTTGTTTGAATGGGTCGGTGCTTCCGACTTCATGCCTCACCTCGAACGGCTTTGCTTACAGGGGCGGAGGCGAGCGAGCGCTGCGCTAGGTAAGCATTGGCGATGCGGCAGGCGATCTGCCGCACGCGCCCGATCAGAGTGGCCCTCTCGGTGACCGAAATGACGCCGCGCGAATCCAGCACATTAAAAAGGTGCGAGCACTTCAAGCACTGGTCATAAGCAGCCAGCACAGGAAAGCGTCGCTTCACTTCGTCGCTGGCCTGGCCAAAAGCCTCAAGTAACGCATTGGCTTCACGCTCGTGCAGGTCGAAGAGCTTGCGAGTGATTTCGGGATTGGCGTAATCGAAACTGTAGGCGGAGAACTGTTGCTCCTCCGCGAGGCGGACTTCGCCATACCGGCGGTGGCAGGACCAGCGAAGATCAAAAACGTTGTCGACACTTTGCAAGTAAGCCGCGATGCGATCGAGCCCGTAGGTGAGTTCCACAGAAACCGGATCGAGGTCGATGCCGCCGCACTGCTGGAAGTAGGTGAACTGCGTAATCTCCAAACCATCGAGTAGAACTTGCCATCCGATGCCCCAGGCGCCGAGCGTAGGGGACTCCCAGTTGTCTTCCTCGAAGCGGATGTCGTGCTCGGAAAGCTTGATGCCGATGGCGCGAATGCTCTGGAGATAAAGATTCTGAATATCGGCCGGCGGAGGCTTAAGTATTACCTGAAGCTGCAGGTGCTTGTACAGCCGGTTGGGATTCTCGCCGTAGCGGCCGTCCGCAGGACGACGGCTGGGCTGCACATAGGCCACCCGATAGGCCTCGGGACCAAGGACACGGAGAAATGTCTCCGGGTGCATAGTGCCTGCGCCGACCTCGATGTCATAGGGTTGCTGAAGAACGCAATCGCGGTCGGCCCAGAATTCTTCAAGCTCTAGAATGAGATCCTGGAAGCTCGGCTCCAGTAGCTTCTGCGATTTTTTTTCCTCATGTTTTACTTGCGATTTCACGCTGTGCCTCACGCCCTCTCTCACTTAAGTTGCCCCGGCTCATCGGCCGTCATCTTTCGGGTCTGTAACTTCTTCTCGATGTGCTGCTCGACCAAGTTCAGCATGTGATCCTTCACGTCATCTATGGCCGCAGTGGCGAAATTGGCTTTCATCAATCGCTCTAGCTTCTCGCTGGCCATCCGACGAGCGAGTTGAAGTGCTTCCTGAGATATAGTGCGCTGCCCCGGAAGCGTGCAGTTGGGGCAAAACAACCCGCTTCTGGCCATCGAGGCACGAGCATTGTGAACATCGGCACCGCAACGCGAGCAGCGATCAAGCGCGGGCATCCAGCCGCCGAGGCGCACAATCCAAAACGCGAAATAGGCCAGCGGCAGCGGCAGTTTCGCGCCCGCTTTGATGGCTCGCGCAATTACCAGCAACAGACGAAAGTTGGGTTCGGCGACTTCGTGCTCGCCGAGCACGGCTTCGGTCACTTCACTCACCAGCGCGAAGGCCAGACTGACGGCGTAATCACGCTGCGCCTCCAGAAACGATTCGATCAGCTCGCACTGATTGATGCGCACGAGTTCCCGCGTCTGGCGCTCATAAAACCACATGCGCACGTAGGAAAAGGGCTCGAGCGTCGAGCCGAAGCGGCTCTTGGTTCTGCGCGCGCCGCTGGCCACGCCGCGCATGCGCCCTTCACTGCGGCTGAGAAAACTCACCAGCCGGTCGGCCTCGCCGAGCGGAAAGCTGCGGAGAATCAGCGCTTCGGATTCGCGAACCGGCATCGACGTTGTCGGCGCGCCGACCGTCAACACCCAGCGGACCCGCGCCGCAAAACGCAAGTGAATGTAATTATCACAGCGCAGCGAGCCGCGCAACGTGGCTGATGCGGCGCTTGCAAATCCCTGCCAATTGCATAGAGTCTTTAGCTTAATGTCTGCGGGCAAATACAGCGCGCGTCGAGGCCATGCGCATGCGGCCGCCGCAAAACCAGGCGCTGCGGATCGCGCCGACATCGTCTCCGTCGGGCTCAATGCGACTGACACGTTGATTCGTGTGCCTGGCTTCCCTGCCTTTGACTCTAAGACGAAGATCCTCTCGTTCTCCTTGCTTCCTGGAGGACAAGCGGCCACGGCAGCGGTGGCCTGCCGACGCTGGGGATTGTGCTGCCGCTACGTGGGCAAAATCGGCGGCGACTCCGCAGGGCGGCTGCAGCGCGAGGAATTTGCTCGCGAGGGCGTCGAGGCGCATCTGATCGAGGTGCCGAATTGCGCGAGCCAGCTGGCCTTCATCATCGTTGATGAATGCAGCGGCGAACGCACGATTCTCTGGCAGCGGGACGACCGGCTCGATCTGCGGCCCGAGGAGTTGCCTCAGCAATGGATTCGGGGTGCGCGCCTCGTCCACGTCGATGGACATCCCTGCGCCGCAGCGGCTGCGGCGGCGCGCTGGGCTCGCGAGGCGGGCGCGATGGTCACCGCAGATCTCGATAACCTCTATCCCGGTATTCAAGAATTACTTGAACATGTGGATTTTATGATCAGCTCACGGGATTTCCCCGAACGCCTGCTGGGTATGGGGAACTTGCTCGAATCGCTCCCAGAGATCACCCGTCGTTTTGGCTGCCGGGTGTCAGGCGCAACTCTCGGACGGGACGGCGCCCTCGCGTGGGATGGAACGCAATTCTACTACTGCCCGGCCTTCCGCGTGAATGCGGTAGACACGACCGGAGCGGGCGATGTCTTTCATGCCGGATTCGCTTATTCGCTGCTGCGTTGCGATGCACTTCCAGAAATACTTGAATTTAGTTGCGCGGCCGCGGGGCTAAACTGCACGGCGTTAGGCGCTCGCGGCGGGATTCGCCCGGTGGGCGAAATCGAGAAGCTTCGGCGCGAGGGACCGCGCCTCGAACGGCTCTATAGCCAGCATGAACTGCGCCGCTGGTCCGCTCGAAAGGCCGCTGGTAGCGCAAGGCATACTTCAAGAAGAAAGTGAAGTTGTGAATGATACCTCTACGCAGCGAAACGCCGCGCCGCACCTTTCCGATCATCAACATTCTGCTGATCACGGCGAACCTTCTCGTGTTCGTCTACCAGCTCTCGCTGCCGCCTCACGCGGGAGATTTGCTGGTGCAGCAGTTCGGCCTGGTACCCGTGCGTGCCGAGCGAGCGCTGGCCCATCCCGGAGCGCAGTTGGGGCCGGCGATCGTGCCGCTGATAACCAGTATGTTTCTGCACGGAGGCTTTCTGCACATTCTCGGGAATATGCTTTTCCTGTGGGTGTTCGGCGGAAACGTGGAGGACCGGCTGGGCCATCTGCGATATCTCGGGTTTTACCCTATATGCGGCATAGGCGCTGGCTTGGCGCAAATCGTGGTGAACTGGGGCTCGCGGCTTCCGTCGATTGGCGCGAGCGGAGCTATCTCGGGGGTGATGGGAGCCTATATTGTGCTGTTTCCCGGCGCGCGCGTGTTGACGCTGATTCCCCTGCTCTTCTTTTTCTTTACCATGCGCATTCCGGCGCTGCTGATCCTGGGCTACTGGTTCGTGATTCAGTTCCTGAGCGGGCTGAGCACGCTAGGGCAGATCAATCAAGGTGGCGTGCCCTGGTGGGCGCATATCGGCGGGTTTATTCTGGGGATGTTTTTGGTGTGGGGCCTGCGCCAGAGCCGCCGCCCGTACGATTTTTGGGGCGCCAGCGGTTGATCACCGCCTCGGATGCGTCGCTGGTCATCTCTTCAGATCTTCAGAGAGTTTCTTCGCTCGAAAGACCGCCTCTCAGAATGACCAATAAAGCGGGGTCATCCTGAGCGAATCCGCGGTCCTCAGCGCACGCCGGTTTTGCGAGTGCTGGGGTGGAGGAGTGAAGGATCTCTCCCGGCATGATTCGTCACGTATTCGACAAGCCAGTCGCCCACTTCGCGCGTCGAATGTGTGCCGCCAAGGTCGCGCGTGGTCTGCCGTTCGCGCACGGCCGCGCGCACGGCCGCGCGCAGCAGGTCTCCCAAATTGTTCCAGCCAATGTGATCGCAAAGCATCGCCGATGCAAGCACGGCACCCATGGGATTGGCGATGCCCTTCCCGGCGATATTCGGTGCCGATCCATGCACCGGCTCGAATAGCGAAACCTCCCCCGCATGAATATTCCCCGAGGGCGCAAGCCCCAATCCGCCGGTCAACTGCGCCGCGAGATCGCTGGCGATATCGCCAAAGAGATTGCAGGTCACAATCACGCGAAATTGGCTCGGATCGCGGACCAGTTCGGCAGCCAGAGTATCGATATAAAGATGGCGCGACTCGATCTCCGGATATTCGCGATGCACCTCCGCAAAAACGCGCTGCCAGAGCTCGTGGCCGAAGGTGAGCGCGTTCGATTTATCGCTCATCAGCACTTTGCCCAGCTTGCGCGCGCGGGCATATTCAAAGCCGTAACGGATGATGCGCTCCACGCCCCGGCGCGTGTTGATGTCTTCCTGAATGGCGATTTCCTCGGGATGCCCGCGCCGGAATTGGCCGCCCGCGCCCGCGTAGAGTCCTTCCGTGTTTTCGCGAAAAATGATGAAGCGAATATCGCTTTCGCCGCGATCCCGCAAAGGCGTGAGCGACGGATCGAGCAACTCCACTGGCCGAGCGTTCACGTAGAGGTCGAGCTTGGCGCGGAGGCCCAGCAGAATGTCCGCGGCGTGGCGATTCGACGGCACCCGAGGATCGCCCACGGCGCCGAAAAGAATGGCGTCGAAATCGCGTCGGAACATCTCCACAGCGTCGGCCGGAAGCGTGGTGCCTTCGCGCAGGAAGCGCTCCGCGCCCCAGTCGAATTCCACGAAATCAGCCTGACGATTGCCCTTGGCGATGGCGGCTCGCAGTATTTGTACCGCTTCTGGTATGACTTCCCTACCGATGCCGTCGCCGGGAATAATCGCAATGCGTTTGGTGTTTCGTTCTGCGGCAGTGGAGGCGTTCACGAGATCAGTGTGCGCGAAGGTCCGATGGCCTGAGGCTAGGATGGCCGATGCATCGTGGCAACTGTTATTTGTCGCTATTCAGCTGGAACGTACCCTTGGCCTTGGCTACCGGGATCAGCGTCGGATAGAACTGCACGAAGGTTTGGTCTACGGCGCCATTCGCCGAGTGGCACGTCTGACAGTTCGACTTGGACGGCAGTGGCTGAGCCATCCTCGCCGAGGTGCCAAACTCGAAAAACGCCCACTTGGTCGGAAATCGGCCCTCATCTTTGAGATGCACTTCGAAACCGACAATCTCCTCCTGATAGTGTCCACCTTTATTGATCGAACCTTTGCTGGCCGAGGAGCGGACCTCCAGGACAAGCATTGTCTTGTCGGGCCATGCGCCTGTCGCGAGGAAAGCCTGGTAGGCTTGCGGCGTAACGAAGACGTTATCGAAGCGTTCGCTTACGGCATTCGGGGCGGACCCATAGGTCATTCCCAGCCCGGAGCTCAGATAAATCCATTCGCGATAGTTGTCCGGCCTCATGAGCTGGCCGTCACGCGTGAACCGCGGCTGGTCGGGCTGCGTCCGCTGAGCGGGTAGTGTCGAACACAGACACACCAGCGACACTACGACCAGAATTCTCGTTTTCATAGAAAATTCCTTGCGCCGGAAACCCCTGACTTCAGTCGGGGGAGGAGGCGTTTGTATGCCAAGGTGTCACCGCACTCAAATGGCACTGCCGCTTGTGTTTTGCCGGAGCGATCCGGACGCCCCGCGCTGGGACCTAGGCGCGGTCGCAAGCGAATGCCGCCTTCGCCGTCGTAGGTTTGACCAACGGCGACCGGGCTGGTCGCCCGGTGTAAACCGGCACAACGGCCTTCGGGGAACGCAGGTGCCGAACCCGAGAGGTAAGGCCAATTTCGCGGAGATGGCGGTCTGATCTTTGTGCTATGGTCGCGCATGCTCTCCAGTGAAAAGCCTCTGACTTCCAGTCAGCGGTCGTTTACAGTGAATATTCTCATGCAGCGGCAGCCGATCCTGAGTGAGATAACGCAACCAACTCGGAAGTTCCCTTGCGAATTTCCAAGGACCGAAGCCTACCATGCCTACCGAATTCCGACAAACGGCCGGCGAATGTGGCCGAGCCTATGAGATTTTTCATGCAGGGTGTTAGATTAGCTGTGAGGTATTAGCTGGGTGAAAAAAGCGAAATCCGATAGTCGCCCTTCGGCCGCGAAACACAAGCTCGCGCAGAGTGTGGACGAATACCTCGCGGGAGTTCCGGAACCAGCTCAAACCACCTTAAGCCAGATTCGCAGAGTGATTCGATCCGTTGTGCCGCCTGAGGCCACCGAGACGATCGGTTATAGGATTCCGAGCTTCAAGTTCAAAGGATGGCTGGTGGGTTACGCGGCATTCGCGAATCATTGCAGTTTCTTTCCCGGGGCCTTGCCAAGAAAGTTCGCAACCGAGCTGAAGGGCTTTTCTACATCCAAGGGAACCATCCGTTTTCCCGTGGACAATCCTCTGCCTACCTCTCTTTTAAAAAAGCTCGTGAAGGCTCGGATCGAACAGAACAAGGTGAAGAGACAGCGCGGAATCAGATAGTCAGTTTTGGATCTAGGCTAATTCCTGCTCGGGTTGAGCATCGCCAGGGTGGGTTTCGATGGCGTAGACGCCGGCGATTATCAGGAGCCCGCCGAGGGCCACGCGGCGCGTGATGGGTTCGCCGAGCAACACCAGCCCCAACAGTGTCGCGCCAATCGGCTGGAGATAACTTACCGCACCCAAGCGCGCCGGCGTCATAAAGCGCAGCGCCCAGAAATACAAAACGTAGGCAACCGCCGAGGCCAGCACGCCCATGTAGATCACGGCGCCCCAGCCTTCGAGGCCAATTGTGGCGAGACGGCCGGCGCGGGCGAGTGCGCGAATCTGCCAGACGGCGATGGGCGACGCGAGAGCCGCCGCGGCGATATTGCTCAGCAGGCTCAGGCGCACAGGGCTATATTCCGCAAACAATCGCTTGCCCAACACGGTGTAAAGCGCCAGCCCGACGCCAGCAATAAGAGTGAGTAGGTCGCCGGGAAAGTTGCTAGTGCTGGCGTTCGCGCCCTGCTCCGCGCCGACAGCCGCAGCCCCTACAAAAGCGAGCACCATTCCGATGGCTTTCCGCCGGGTGAGCGCTTCGAGTCGCAGAGCCCACGAGAACAGTAATATGAAGATGGGCGCGCAGCCGATAATCAAGGCGGAGTGGCTGACCGAGGTATAGTTCAAGCCCACCGTGAAGCAGCCTTGGTTCAAGACGACGCCGAAAAAGCCCAGGTAAGAGATCGTCCAAAGCATCTGCAGTTTTTTCGTTCCCGGCTCCAATACTTGAACTGTTACTTTAATTCCCTGTCTCTTCCGTGTCCGCGGCAAAAGCAGCACCGGCAGTGACACGATCCCGGCCGTGACCACTCGAAACGATCCCAGCGCCAGCGCTGGAAGTTCGCGCAGCCCGATTTTGGCGACGATATAGTTCAAGGACCACACGAAGATCAGGAAAACCATGGCGGGGAAAATCCACAGGGAAGATGAGGAATGTCGTTCCGCCACGTCTCTTCCAGAGCCCGCCTGCCCCGAGCCTCGAAGGGTGCGGCCAGCACCCATGGACTAGCGCAGGACCTCGCGCCGAACGGTGAGCCGCTCGATGCGGTCGCGCCGAGGCTCGTAACCGATACCCGGGCCTGGGGGCACGCGAATAGTTCCTTGTGGCGTGACGGTCACTTCGGGATCGATGACGTCTTCGGTCCAATAGCGCTTGCTGGCCGTGACGTCGCCGGGCAGCGTGAAATTCGCGAGCGTGGAGAGCGCGATATTGTGCGCGCGGCCGATTCCGGATTCGAGCATGCCGCCGCACCAGACGGGAATGCCGTGATCCTGGCAGAGATCGTGGATGCGCCGCGCCGGCGTGAATCCGCCCACGCGGCCGAGCTTCATATTGATGATGCGGCAGGCGCCCAGCGCAATGGCAGCTTGCGCGTGCTCTTCGGTATGGATGCACTCGTCGAGGCAGATCGGAGTCATGAGCTGGCGCTGCAATTCGGCATGGCTCCAGATATCGTCCCAGCCCAGTGGCTGCTCGATCATCATCAGATAGTAGGCTTCGAGTTCGCGAAGTCGGGCGGCATCTTCCAGTCTGTAAGCCGAATTCGCATCCGCCATCAGCCGAATCTTGGGAAGGCGCCGCCGCAGGCGCGCGACCGGCCCCACATCGTAGCCGGGCTTGATCTTGATCTTGATTCGCTGATAGCCGGCAGCCAATTCCCTTTCCACGACGCGCTCGAGCTCCTCGTCGCTTTCCTGAATGCCGATGGAAACGCCACAGGGAATCTCTTCCAGCGTGCCGCCGAGAAGCTTCCATAAAGGCAGATTTTTCTGGCGCGCTTCAGCATCCCAAACGGCGGCCTCGATCGCCGCTTTGGCCATGTTGTGGCCGCGTATGGGGAAGAGCATTTCCCAAACGTCTGCCGGAGCCGAAAATTCCTTGCGAACCAGGGCGGGCCAGATGAAATCGCGCAGAACGTGCCAGGCGGTCTCAATGGTCTCGGGGGAATAGGAAGGCCGTTCGCCGGCCACGCATTCGCCCCAGCCGGCCACGCCACCAGCATCGACTTCCACCAGGAGAATGCGCCGGTCCGCAGTGCGGCCGAAGCTCGTCTCGAAGGGCCGCACGAGCGGCATCTGAATTTCGCGGAGTGTAGCTTGGCCCAGGCGCATAGAGGATTTAATGCGTCATTTGGCTCGTTGTCATTCCGAGCAGTCCGCCTGGGGACGATGAGGAATCTGGCCCTTACCGTGACCGAAGGCAGATCCCTTGCTCTCCATCCAAGGTGGATCGCTCGGGATGACCACGCTGGTCGGATGGTCACTTATCGGCCCAGGGCTCGAGCAAGTACTCGGCGGCATCGTCGGTCCTGTCAATGCCAGTGGCTGCGTAACCGGAAGCCAGCCAGTGCTCGAATTCCTGACGAACCTCACCCTGCAGGCGCGCCGCGTCTTCAGGATTGGTGCTTCGAATCCTGGCGAAATCTGCGGGCACGCGGATACGCGTGAACTCCTTGCTGCGCGCTTTCGCGGCGGGGCGCTTATCCGCAATGGCGCGGCGCACTCGCGGCGAGCGCAAGCGCCACTCCGCAACCAGTCGGTCGGTCGGCAAGCGTCCGTGCAGTGGGCTAGTGGTGACGCCATACATATTGGGAATGAACCGCCGCACGATGACACCGAGGCGGAAATTGAAGTGGGCGTTCTTGATCTCCAGTGGGTCGAAGGTCCATTCAATCAGATCAATGCCGCGCCCAAGCGCCTCCTGGCATTGGAAGAGCTTTAGCTTGCGGGCCGCGCCCTTGTTCCGAAAAGGATGCAAAACCGCCGTCATGTGGGAGTGCAACAAGGGCTTTCGGCCACGCACTCCCGGAAGGGCCAAGGTGAAGCCGATCATGCGATCGCCGGCGAATGCGCCCAGCACCTGCCCGCCGGTCTCCGCCGCGACCACAAAGAGCGGCAGCGGAACGATATCTACATCGGCAGATCCCCAGACCGCGCGCTCGATTTCGATGCAGGTGGCGAATTCCGTGAGGCCGGAGCAGGAGCGGACGGCAATCTCCAGCGCTTTTTCTTCGGACAATTTGACGTGCTTCGCAACCGTTGTCATGGGACTCCTAGGGACGCAATTCTACCGTTGAACCCCATCCGAAAGCCCAACACTATCATTTGAAGAGTCCCGCAAAGGCGCGCTGTTTGCGCCTATAAAGCGGAACTACCAGGAATCTGCTGTTGTTTTATTCGCTTATGAAAAGCAGATCCCTCGCTTACACCTCAGCACGCGCAAAAAAAAACGGCGCCCCGGGGACCCCGCAGCCGCTCGGGAGGACAACCGAGTCGTAACGGTCCGCTAAATACTAACTCGGGTCTTTGGAATCACGCTCCCTCCCGGCCGCAGCTCCACGCGGGCCCCTTTGACCTCATTCCAAAGCGCGTCTTGCTCCCCGGCAGAAAGGCTGCTCAAGGCTTGCCCGCGAGCGGCAGCCTTGCTTTCCATGTCGCGGAATCGCCGCGCGAATTTGCGATTGGCCTTCTTCAGCGCGATTTCGGCGTCCAAACCAAGGAAACGCGCCAAATTAACGCCCACGAAAAGCAGGTCGCCGATTTCTTCTTCCACTTCTTCCGGGCGACCGTCGCCGGCCGCAAGCAACTGCTTCAGCTCCGCCGTCTCTTCGGCCAATTTGTCGAAAATGCCGTTCACGTCGGCCCAATCAAAACCGACGTTGGCCGAGCGCCGCGTAAGCTGATGCGCCTCGAGCAGCGCCGGCAGGCTGCGCGGAACAGGATCAAGAATCGACGCGCTACGAGCACGGGCCTCTGAATCTTGGCTTTCGGCGCGCTCCTCGGCCTTGAGCTGCTCCCAATTCTTCAGCACTTGCGCCGAAGTCTCCACGCGTACGCTGCCGAAGACGTGCGGATGGCGGCGTACCATTTTCGTATAAATCTGCTCGATAACGTCCGCGATGTCGAATTCCCGCGCCTCGGCGGCGAGCTGCGCGTGGAAGACGATTTGCAGCAGGAGATCACCGAGTTCATCGGCAAACTTCCGCGCATCGCCGCTATCGAGCGCGTCCAGGACCTCGTAAGTCTCTTCGACCAGATAAGTTCGGAGAGAATCGTGCGTCTGCTCGCGGTCCCAGGGACAGCCGCTGGGTGCCCGCAGCCGAGCCTGCAAAGCCACGAGAGCTTCAAAAGCTTTGCCAATCCGTTTGCGGGCTCGCGCGTCGCCCTTCAGATCCAGGCGCGGTATGCCAGCGCTTCCGAAGCGGGCAGGCTCACCTCGGCGGGCGCGCGGGCGTTTTGGCTGGGCTCGCGGAGACCTTGGTCGGCGCACGATGGGGCGGTTCGCCTAAGGGTTAACTTAACTAAAATAGAGCTTACTCTACGGTAGTCGTCACCAATTGACAAGCCTATCGGAAAAACATCGTGTGTCGCGGCCGACCTCCACTGAATACCGCCCGCGGTCAGGCCATCGACCCGCGGATCGGGGGGCCCCCAGCTAGGCTCGGTCATCCAGGTTCGATGCCGTCCTTTCAGAGGTTCACCCAACGGAGCGGCCTTCATCATCGGGAGACAGCTTACTTCATCGAGACGACTTGCCGGAGTCTGGTTCAACTGGGCGCATCTGCTCGACCACTGCATTATCCCATTCCTGTTGCGCTAGAAGCTGTAGCCAAATCCTATCGAAAGCACCGGATATATTTTGAAAAACGACAGGTGGCTGTTCAGCTTGCTTTGCTCCGCCTTTACGTCGGCCTGCACGGTTGCATTCGAGGCCACGTCCTCACAGGGCGGCGGGCCGGGGGTATTGGGCGGAGCACACACGAGTCCCGCCAAATTGAGTGCCGCGCTCGGCGATCCAGAGAAGGCCACGCCGAAATCGGAGCTGATGCTCCAGTGCCTGCGTCCGCGAGGAACAAGGTTACCAAGTCCGAAGAGCAAGACCGGCGCGGCCTTCCGAAACGTCACGCCTACCGAGCCCGTGACTGGCGTTGCCGCGCTGCTCGCGTAGGTTACGTTATTTAGCGTGAACGTACTCCCCGCGGGGACCGAAACCGTCCCTGTGATCTTAGTTCCGTTATAGAGAAGAGCGCCCGGACTGATGCGAAATCCGTGAAATAAAAAATAGTCGAATGTGGCCTGCGCCCCCTCCATCCGCAGCTTCGCCCCGTAGTTGATGCCGTCGTGGCTGAAATTGTAGCCGAAGCTCAGCCCGCTGAAGCCGAAGCGTACGTTCGCAGAGCGTAGCACGCGCACCGCTACTTCTCCTCCAGCGCCGAGCGTCCCAACCTTCACGCCGACCCCAATATGGGCGGAAGATTCTCCGCTAAGGGCGGGCTCCGCCGCAGGGGCGGTAGGTAAGCTCGGTGAAGCAGCCGCGATCGCATGCGGCGCGAGCGAAACGGCGGCCAGGCGAGCCGAGATGACTTCCTGCTGAGCGAAGCTCGGTGTTGGCAAAAGACTAACAGCACAGGTCAAAAGCACCGCTGGGGTTAGGACCAGGAATTTTCTCAAGGTTATCCTCCGAAGCGACTTCTGCGGGACCAATTATCTGGTAGCCCAGCGCCTTATGGCTTCCCCAAAAGCCCCTGCGCCGCCTATGGAGTATTAACCGCCGCGACAAACTGCGGCGCTCAAGGCTTTACGTTCCAAGCACCTTTGGCGGCTGCCCGCTTCGTCTAATTTCCGTTTTGGGAACTGAGCGATACTCAGATTTGGCGAAATTTGCGGGCCTCCGACGGCCTCCGACGTCCGCCGCTTGTCCCTGCGCTGCGCCCGATGCTAAACTGAACTCCCAAATTATTCGACTTTTACGCATAAACACAGGGAGTTGGCCTTGGCGGACCCAAAGCAGGAAGAATCTTTTCGAGTTATCGACCGTCGACTGTTCAATACCGAAGGGGAAATACGTGACGAGGCCGTTCGCGAGGAGCGGCGCAAGCAAGAAACCGAACCGAGCGCCACTTCCCCGCTGAACTCTTCAGCACCTGTCCCGCCGAAAAAAGAAGCTGGCGCGGCGAAATCCTCGCAGACCGAGTCCGGACGGGGGACAAGCGCAGCCGAAGCCGATTTGCCCAAGCCTTCTCGCGGAATCCAGATGCTTATCAATTTTGTGGCCCAGAATGCGGCCATGCTGCTCGGCGCTTACCCCGATCCACGCAGCGGCCAGGCCATGCTCGATCTGGAAGGCGCCCGCGAACTGATCGACATGCTGGACGGTTTGCGCGAGGCTAGCCTCGGCAACTTGGCTTCCGAAGATGAAAAGCTGCTGCTCGACGTCCTCGGCAGCCTGAAACTCTCCTACATGGAAATGACCAAGGCGGCGGCAAAGGCGATGCAAGAGAAGGCCAAGGCCCGCCCGTAGCGAAAGTGGTTCCGGTGTCTCTCCCCTGCTCCAAGAAAAATGCTCCTGTGCGCGTGACCGTGCTCGGCTCAGGCACGTCGATGGGAGTTCCCAGTCTCGGCTGCCATTGCCGGGTGTGTCGCTCGCAAGATCCGCATGACAATCGCACGCGGCCTTCCGTACTGGTTTCTCGCGAGGACCATCACGTCGTCATCGATACCACCCCTGATTTCCGCTTCCAGGCCTTGCGTCAGGGACTCGAAAGCCTCGATGCCATCGTTTTTACGCACGGACACGCCGACCATATTTTGGGATTTGACGATATTCGCCCCTTCAATCTGCGCCAAAAATCGGCCGTGCCGATTTATGCCTCCAAAGAAACACTGGCGATCTTGCGGCGGACTTTCGCCTACGTGTTTGACGGGAAGCCGGCGTTGAGCACAATTCCGGAGGTGACTCCGCACGAGATCGAGGGCCCGTTCGAGCTGCTGGGCACTCCCTGGAAGCCCATCCCCGCCGAACACGGGGATATGCCGGTGTTGGGCTTTCGCGTCGGGGGCCTGGCTTACCTAACCGACTTCAGCCGCATTCCGGAGGCATCCATGCCGCTGCTGGCGAGCACCGAGGAATTGGTGCTGGACGCGCTGCGCGACGCGCCGCACCCCATGCACCAGACCGTAGAGCAGGCGCTCGAGCTTGTCACGCGCCTTCGGCCGCGCCGCGCCTGGTTCACGCACATCGCCCACGATCTGCCTCACCGGGAGACGAACGAGCGGCTGATGCGACTGGGTTTTCCGCACGTGCAATTGGCCTACGATGGCCTCAGCTTCGAGGTCGCGGCGTGAGCGCGTTCGCGGCTCTGCATTCGTGCGCCGAGTGGGCGGCGCGCTTCGGCTCCTCCGGGCGGCGCGCCATTGTTTCCGTGGGCAATTTCGATGGCTTGCACCTGGGGCATCAAAAAATTATCCGTCAAGTGATCGAGTGTGCCCAAATGGATCAGTGCGTCTCAAGCGTGATCACCTTTGATCCGCATCCACTCAAAGTGCTGCGCCCGGGCAATGCACCGCCCTTGGTGGAAACGATGAACCAAAGAATGGAGCAGCTCGCCGCCATGGGACTCGAAGCCGCACTGGTCTTACGCTTTGATCGCGCTCTCGCTGCTCTCAGCCCCGAGGAATTCGTTCGCGGTGTGTTGGTACAGGAGTTGAAAACCGCGGCGATCCTGGTGGGCCAGAATTTTCGCTTTGGTCATCGCCAGGAGGGGACTGTCGAAACGCTCACGGAACTGGGGCGGCGCTTCGGATTCTCGGTGCAGATCGTCGAACCGGTGGTGATCGATGGCGAGTTCATCTCCAGCACCGGCGTGCGCAACTCCGTTGCAGAAGGACGCGTGGCCCGCGCCGCACGCCTTCTGGGGCGCCCGTTTGCGCTTACGGGAGAGATCGTCCGTGGCTCGGGGCGCGGTTCCACGGTGCTCTTTCCTACGCTGAATCTCGCAGCGGAACAAGAACTGCTGCCCAAAGTGGGCGTCTATGCAACCGAGACGCGCGTCGAAGGCCGATTCTATCGCTCCGCCACCAACGTCGGTTTCCGGCCGACCTTCGACGGCACGCTACTCGGCGTGGAAAGCCATCTCTTCGATTTCTCTCGGGAATTGACCAAAGGACGACTCGAGGTGCGCTTCTGGGAAAGGCTGCGGGACGAGCAAAAATTCAGCGGCCCCGCCGAACTTCGCTCGCAAATTGCCGCCGACTTACATCAGGTGCGCGATTATTTCCGCCGCCGCGACCTCGCCGCCACCCAGCCCGTCCGCTCCTAGTTACAGTCCTTCGACCGCCGCAAATCTACTGCCGTCATCCCGAGCGAGTCGGATTCCAGAAGGCGTTCGTGCACGGACTGGAATGCGAGCGAGGGATCTGCTTTTCTCTACAACAGCAAACAGCAGATTCCTCGTCGTCCGCTTCCGGCGGACTCCTGGGAATGACAGTCCGATGCGCGCAACCTAAGAGGCGGCGTGCTGGCCTGGTGGCTTCATCCGGCAGTCGTCGCAGTAGCCGCCGATCTCCACGCGTGCCACGGTGATGCCGATACCGGTGTCGCGCTCCACCTGGCGCTTCAGCTGCTCGAAAAGGTCGCTCTCCACTTCACGCACTTTGCCGCAGCCGAGGCAAGCCACGTGGATGTGATCTCGCGGGCCGTGGCTTTCGTAATAGTGACGATGCCCGTGGATGTGCAGCAGATCGAGCTCGTCGAGCAGGCCGTGGCTCTTGAGCATTTCGAGCGTGCGATAGACGGTCACGCGATGCACCCGCGGATCGATCTTCTGCGCGCGTTCCAGGATGGAATCCGCAGTGAGGTGTTGTTCGGCCTGATCCATGATGTCGAGCAAGACGCGGCGCTGGCGCGTGAGCCGCACCCCGCGCCGCGCAAGCGCGGTGCGCAGTTTTCCCGGTTCGGAATGGGCGTTCAGCCGCTCCCCAGAAGAGACGCGGCGACGGTTATTCTCGCGCGAGCGCCCCTTGCCAGCAGCCTCACGCGTTTGATTTGCAGAAGCCATGACGATCAGTGGCTGGGGAAAAGTCGCAGTACGTCGTTGTACATCACGATCAGGAAGACCAACAGGAGAAACACCATGCCCACCGTCACGAAGCGTTCCTTGATCTTCAAGCTGAGGTCGTGTCGCAGCAGACCTTCGATCCCCAGCATCAGGATATGTCCGCCATCAAGAATCGGAATCGGGAGAAGATTGAGGATGGCTAGATTCAAACTCACCAGCGCCATCAAACTGATCAGGTCGCCGAAGCCCCGTTTGGCCGCGCGGCTCGATTCCTGAACGATTCCCAGCGGCCCCTGCACTTGCTTGAGCGAAACCTTGCCGGTGAAGAGTTCGCCCACCAGATAAACCAATTTGTTGGCGAGGACAATATGGAATTGCATCGCCTTCAAAGTCGCTTGCGGCACCGAATACCGCCGCGGGGAGGTGGAGAATCGGAAGGTGATGCCGATCTGCCAGCGCTGCGTACCATCGCCGGGATCTCCCCAGATTGGGCGCAGCTCCAATGTTTGCGGCTGGCCATTGCGCAGGATGTCGAGACGCATAGCATTTCCGCCGCTGTGCTGCACCACTTCGGAAAATTGCGATGGAGCGGCCAAGTGCTGGCCGTTGGCCGCGACGATGACATCACCTTCCATCAAGCCGGAATGTTCCGCGGGCAAGCCGTGAGCTAGTGACCCGACGATCACAGGCTCGGCAGGATAGCCGAGTACAGTGAAGGGTTGAAGTTCGCTTGTCACGCTGGTGGTGATCAGCCGGTTGTCGCGCTCGATGGTGATGGGTTCGGAGTGCCCGGGCGCCGAAAGCACCAGTTCCAAGGCCACGCGATCCCACGTTGGATCTTTGACGCCAGCGAACGACACAATGTGATCGCCCGGCTGGATGCCGGCTTTTTGCGCGGGAGAATCCTTCACCACGCCCGCCACGACTACGGGCTTATCGGCATACGAAGGTTGCTCGCCGCCGCGCACGAAAAGAGCAGCGGTAAGGATGACCGCCATCAGAAAATTGGTCGTCGGGCCGGCCAAAGCGATCAGCACCCGCTGCCAGCGCGGCTTGGAAAGGAACTCATCGGGATCGCCGCGCCGCTCTTCTGCCGGATTGTCGCCGGCCATACGTACGTAGCCGCCCAGCGGCAGCGCACTGATCCTGTAATCGGTTGGCCCGCGGCGCACTCCAAACAGGCGGGGGCCGAATCCAATCGAGAACACCTCCACGCGCACGCCAAAAAGCCGGGCGATGACGAAGTGGCCCCATTCGTGGACCAAGACCATCACGCCCAGCCCGATTGCCACCGCTACGATTCCCGTCAGCACGGCATTTGTAGCCCGGGGGGCGCCGATTTTTGGCGGCCCTGGGGCGCTCCTCAATTCTGCTCTATTCTACCCGATCGACCTCGGAATCGCCCACGCTCGCCCTTCCAGTCGATTCCGCTGGGCCTCGATCTCCTGCCGCGCCAGCCGACGTGCCTCTCCATCTGCTGCCAGCACATCGCCAATCGAGCCGAGCGCGACCTTGGGCATGCGATCCAGAACGCCTTCAATCACCCGCGCGATTCCCGAAAACGGCAAGCGACGCTCCAGGAAGGCTTCCACGGCTACTTCGTCGGCGGCATTCAGTGCGCAGGTTTGCGCTCCGCCCTCTGCGAGCGCCCGCCGAGCCAGGCTTAGGCAGGGAAACTTGCGTGGCGGCACTCTTTCGAAATCCAGGCGCCGCAAAGCGCCCCAATCGAGTTGGATGCCGTTCGACCCTTCCCTCTCCGGATAGGTTAGCGCATAACGGATGGGCACGCGCATATCGGTTGGGCCGAGTTGTGCCAGGATGGAACCGTCCACGTATTCAACCATGGAATGAATCGTCGACTGCGGATGAATGACCACGTCGATCCGCGTGTGATCAATGCCAAAGAGCCACTGCGCCTCGACCACCTCGAAGCCTTTGTTGACCATCGTGGCGGAATCTATCGTAATTCGCTTGCCCATGCGCCAGTTCGGATGCGCCAGGGCCTGTTCGGGAGTGGCCTGAGCCATCTGCGCGATCGCTGTCCTCCGGAAGGGACCGCCGGAGGCGGTCAGGATCAACCGCCGTACCTCGCACTGCCGTCCAGCACGCTGGCTTTTGCCGCGGCCATGACCAGAGCGCCGGCCGCGACCAGCACCTCTTTATTCGATAGCGCCACGCTCTTGCCGGCCTGCACGGCAGCATAAGTCGCTTCTAGTCCGATCACGCCAACGGCCGCAGATACAACTACAGCGGCGTCCGGATGCGTGGCCACGCTCAGCAAGCCCTCGCGGCCATGCTGAATCTCCGGCAAGTTCTGACGGCTGTTCGCCGATTGGCCTAGCCGCTCGCGCAGCTCGGCTGCTTTGGCGGCATCGCGGACGGAAACAAGCTGTGGGCGGTGCCGCGCGATCTGCCTGGCGAGTTCTTCGAGATTCCCGCCCGCGGCCAGCGTCACTACGCGAAAACGCCCCGGCAGCGACTCCACCACCTGAAGCGTCTGGCGGCCGATGGAGCCGGTCGCGCCGAGTATGGCCAGTGCTTTCATGAAAAGATGCTCGTCCAGCCTCGTCAGAATCGCGAGGCCAGCAGGAATCGAAAATAGTACCAGACGACGGGGGCGGCCAAAATCAGCGCATCGATGCGATCGAGTATGCCACCGTGCCCCGGCAGCAGGGTACCCGAATCCTTCACTCCGGCGCCGCGCTTATAGGCGGATTTCAGCAGGTCGCCAGCCTGCCCCGCGACGTTGGCCAGGCAAGCCATCAGCACCGCCTGAAACGCGTCGATATTCAGCCAGCCGAATAAGGCCACTCCCACAATCGCCGAACCGAGCAGATTCGCCGCCGCGCCTTCCCACGTCTTCTTGGGACTCAACTGCGCCGCCATAGGCATGCGTCCAAACGAGCGGCCCACAAAATAGGCCAACGTATCCCCTACCCAAACCAACAGCAGGGCAAAAAGGAGCAGTTTCGGGCCAAGCACGTCCAGCGCATGAATCCGCACCACCGCGCTCAACGGCAAAACAATGAACACCAGCCCGGCCGAACTAATCCCAATGTCTCCCAAGGCATCAGTGAGCGGCCGCCGCAAAGCGAACACCGTCGCCGCGCAACCCAGCAGAAAAACGAAAAATACCAATTCAAGTGGCAATTCCGGAACGAGGGCGGGAGCTTGCGTCAGCCGCAGGTTTCGGCCGACTTGGTACGATTGCGCCGCGCTCACAGACCACTGCTGAAAAAAGATCCATAGGGCGCAAAGGCTCGTCCACCAGCGATAGCCCTGCAGATTCAGACGCCCGCCCAAAGAAAAAAATTCACGGAGGGCTAGCAGCGCCACCAAACCGCCCAGCGCCGCCACCAGCCACGTCGAACCCCACCAAACCAATGCGACGACGGCGGGTATCAATACGGCCGCCGTCAAAACGCGAGTTGCCGTACCCGCGCTCGCATTCGCCCGAGCCCAGATCTGCTTATTGGGGAAGTTCATTAGGCTGCAGCGCCGGAACTTCCGGGCGCTCCGCAGCCAAACCGCCATAGCGCCGTTCGCGCTTCTGATAGTCTGCCAGCGCCGCGTAAAGCTCCGCACGCCGAAAATCGGGCCAAAGCGTCTCGGTGACGTAAATCTCCGCGTAGGCGATCTGCCACAGCAGGAAATTGCTGATGCGTAGCTCCCCGCTGGTGCGGATGAGCAGATCGGGATCGGGCAGGCCGGCGGTATAGAGGTTCTCGCCGATGGTCTCCTCGTCTACGCGAAAATTAGCCAAGGCGCCATTGCCATTGACGGCTTTTTTGCGGAAGCGATCCAAAATGGCATTGAAGGCGTCGACCAATTCGGTTCGGCCGCCGTAGTTCAGAGCCACCGTCAAAATCATCCCCGAGTTCTGCGCCGTCAGCGTCGCACCTTTCGCCACATCCGTCTGAACCTCCTCGGGCAGCTGCTCGGTGCGGCCGATGATTTGCAACCGGATGTTATTGCGATGAATTACCGGTAGTTCTTTGCGCAGATACTGCCGCAAGAGCCGCATCAGGAAATCGATCTCGGCCTTGGGCCGGCGCCAGTTCTCCATGGAAAACGCATAGAGCGTGAGGGCCGGAATACACAAGCGGGCGCAGGTTTCAATGATGATGCGCGCCGATTCCACTCCGGCGCGGTGGCCGGCCACGCGCGGGAAATGCCTGCGTTGCGCCCAGCGCCCGTTGCCATCCATGATGACGGCAATATGCCGCGGCAGCCGCTGCGCGTCCAGGCCTTCGAGCAGGCGCGCCTCTTCGCGGCTGGCCGGTTCAAGTGACTTGGGTGGCTGCACTCTCTTATTCCGATGTTTGTCGAGGAGTCTCCGGCCAAGTGCGCAATGCAAGGAGCAAGGCGCCGGCTCCTTTACATCGCAAAGCTAGCACACTGCCCCACCCCGCGCAACCTCACCGGCAATCGCGTTTCCTGCCGGGCCTCGGCGCGCTTTTGCCCGGTTGGTCCTACGGCGTAAGTTGTCGATTCGTAGTTACCTTTCCCCATTAGCGGAAACAAGCAGCCCGGTAGACCACGCAGGCATGAAGTGTCTCAACTATGACGGAGACCCCTCCGAGCAATTACCCGTGGTGATTCCGTTCCTGGCAGATGGCGGCCGGATTTGGGCGGAGGGCCGTCCGAATCAAGGAGTAACGTTTTTCTTTACCCTTCCAGAGGACCCCTAGAAATAATCCGGGCAGGATCCTCACAATCCCCCGGTTGCCGCCGAAGGATGAAAGAGGCCGAAGTAGATCAGCACCAGTGTCAAGCCGATCATGGCTACGCTGGTGACCCAGGCGACGTCGTTGAACGTGCGGCTATTCACGTGTTCTCCCATTAACTCCCGCCGATTGATGAGCAGGATCATAAAAATCAGCACGATGGGCAGCCAAACGCCGTTGGCCACCTGCGATAGGACCAGGATCCGCCAGAGCGGCGCCCTCGGAATCAAAATCAAGCCCCCGCCGACCACGATCAGGATCGTATAGAGCCAGTAAAAAATGGGCGCTTCTTTGAATTTGCGGTCGATGCCCGCCTCGAAGCCCAAGCCTTCGCAAATCACATGCGCGGTCGAAAGCGGCAGGATGGAAGCGGCAAATAGCGACGCGTTCAGCAGGCCGAAAGCAAAAAGCAGCGAAGCCCAGCGGCCCGCCAGAGGAACCAGCGCGCGCGCGGCGCCCGCGGCATCCGTGATGTTGCGCTGGCCGGAAGCGTACAACGTGGCCCCGGTGCAGACGATGATGAAGAACACGATGACCATGCAGCTTACGCTTCCTGCAATGACGTCGGCGCGGGCCTGCGGATATTGCCGGGCGCCGATGCGCTTCTCCACAAATCCCGCCTGCAAGTAAAAAAATTGCCAGGGCGCGATGGTCGTGCCCACGAGCGCCGTGACCATCAGCAAATAGCTGCCATTGAACTGCACCGTGGGAATCACCGTGTGCCGAGCCGCATCGAGCCAGTCCGGCCGTGCCAGAAAAGCGGAAAACATGTACGCGAGATAAAACGAGCAGAGCGCCAAGAAGACTTTCTCCACCTGCCGATAAGTTCCGCGCAGCACGAGCACCCAAACGATCAGCCCGGCGATCGGTACGGCGATATACCGGGTGATCCCGAATATTTCCACCGCCGAAGCCACGCCGGCGAACTCCGCCACTACGTTCCCCAAGTCCACGAGGAATCCGGCGACCATCACAAAAAATGTCGGGCGAAAGCCAAACTCCTCCCGGATCAGGTCGGAAAGCCCTTTGCCGGTAACCACCGCCATGCGCGCGCACATATCTTCGGTCACATAGAGCGCAATGGTCATCGGCACCAGCGACCACAACAGCGCATACCCGAACTGCGCGCCGGCTAGCGAATACGTGGATATGCCGCCGGCGTCGTTGTCCACGTTCGACGTGATCAGGCCGGGACCCAACACCGCTCCCAGCAGCGCCAGACGGCGCCACAGATGGCGGCTGCGGCTCCGTACGTGCGTGGCCCGGCGCTGCCATTGCTCGGTGCGCGTGCTGATCGACCTCCAATTCATTTGCGGATTATGTATCCTTATCGCGTCAGAGGTCCCCGTTACAACAAGACCCGCAGGCGCGTAATCACGTCGTCCACGGTTATCGCTCCAATCGGCCGTCCCGAAGTGTCCACCACGGCCAGGCTGCGAAGGTTGTATTTATCGAAGAGCGCGAAAATCTCCTTCTCCTTCGCGTTCGGAGACCGGAACCACTCCCGACAACTTGGCGTCGCCGTCGATCATGAAAATCGAATCTAGTTGTTCCACGTTGACCTCCCGGCCGCGCACCCACTCCAGGACTTCGCCTCGCGTCGCCGTCTCGCCCACATAGACGAAGTCGGTGGTCATCATTCCACCCGCCGAGTGCGCATCGAAGCTCAGCAGCGCTTCCACCTCGCGCGCCTCTTCCCCCTGCAATTCTTCGAGCACATCCTGAGAGGTTTCCGGTGGAAGCGCGGCGAGAACATCGGCGGCCTTGTCCGGTTCCATCTCCTCGATGATGTCCGCGGCTTTTCCCGGCGCCATTTTCTCGACGATCTGGGAAGTGAGGCGGGAATCCAGTTCGGCCAGCGCCTCGGCAGCAGACTCTTCGTCGAGCGAAGCGATGATGGCCTGGCGTTCGGCGGGGGAGAGTTCTTCCATAATATCGGCCAGGTCCGCCGGGTGCATCCTCTCGAGCTTGTCGTGGGTGATGCGCAGCTTTACCCGCCGCAGCGGATCCGGCTCGATCAAGTTCACGAACTCCCAGCGTATGGTTCGCGCGGGCAGTCTCTCCTGGATACGCCGAATCAGCATCGGCGAAGCCAAGCCTTGCAGCAGCCGGCGCGTCGCTCCTGTGAGGCCTATATCCACGTCGGTGACCCGCAACTCGACCGTGCCGTTGGTGCGCTGCTCGGCCAGATCGACGTCGTTCACGCGCACCACCTTGCGGCCGCGGGTATCGATGATCTGCTGATCCAGCAAATCCTTGCGCACCGCCAGCCACGCCTCGTTGGGATGGAAATGCTCCAATTCCTTTTCCTCGACGTTGAGCTTGATTACCCCCGGAGCCACCGAGGAAATCTGGTCGTGCCGCGCCAATAGCGGCAGGTATTTGCCCCGGCCCAGCAGGTAACGCGCCACTCGATTGGGCTGGTCGGCGGGCTCGATAAATAACTCCGACACCCGCCCGACGAAGTTACCTTGGGCGTCGTAGGCCTCCCCGCCCAGCACTTCCGTCGCGTGAAGCATGCCCCATCACCTCGCTTCCCTCTACGCCTTAGACGATGCCCTGCCCTTCACGGCTTTGGTGTAGGCAAGGCCCCTCCGAAAAAATCATCGGTGCGGCCCAAAAACAAAAAACCCGTGGCCGGGGGGAGCGCCCGACCACGGGTCAGCCCGAAGGGGCCGGTATTCCCTAGTCAGCGTTCGTGCTCCTACCCCAAGGACGACTGCCTGCCATACGAGAGGGCCTTGGCGCCTTACCGCTGGCCCGCAAAACGTTCGCCGCGTCTGGGGCGCGACGCCTTGGCAAGGGCTCCTGGTCCAACGAATAGCTCATTGCAAAGAGTTTTGTCCTCAATGATCTAGTAAATGCAGTCGCACACTTTGTCAAGAAAAGAGTGCCGAAATTACGAAATTTTCATCGGAATTGTTTCGCAAAAGGCTGGGCTGAAGTCATTGCGAGCGGGGAAAGAGCATATCCGGCAGGCCACAAGACGGGATGGGTTCATTGTGGGACCCCGGACGATACAGGCCGCGCTCCTCCATAAAGAGCGCGGCGTAGCTCTTATTGATTAGTCCGAGGCACTGAAACCCAACAGTCGGGACAGTCGGGCCGCGCGGTTGATCTCTCCGCGTCCTCCTTCGAGCTCCACAAAAAGGCCGATCGGCGTTTCGTCCAGGACCAGCTTGAGACCGTTCATTCCGGGCAGCTTGTACGTGGACCGAACTGCCCCTGGAGCCCGGGCACGTCGGGGACGCGCACCTTAATCTCGATCTCCGTCTTTGCTCTTTTGCGAGGACCGCGGCCGGATTTCCTCAAACCTGTTTTGCTCGCCGAGCGCATCGTCGGCTAGTATAGTCCGCCTCGTGGGCCCCGCATGATGGAAGCCTCGACGCCGCTGATGCGGCAGTATCAAGCGATCAAGAAGCGCTATCCCCACGCGCTGCTCTTGTTTCGTCTGGGCGATTTCTACGAACTCTTCTACGAAGACGCCCTGGTGGCCTCGAAGGAACTGCAAATTACTCTCACCTCTCGCAATCGCGAGCGCGGCGAGCCCATTCCCATGTGCGGCGTCCCCTTTCATGCCGCCGAAACTTACGTCGCCCGGCTGTTGCGCGCCGGTTACAAGATCGCCATCTGTGATCAGATGGAGCAGCCCGGCCCCGGCAAGCGCCTGGTGCGGCGGGAAGTGGTGCGCGTCATCACCCCCGGCACCGCCACCGACCTGAATGTCCTGGAACCCAAGGAAAATAGCTTTTTGGCCGCGGTGGCTCGCGGCAATGCAGGCGTGCCTATCGGCTTGGCCTATCTCGATCTTTCCACCGGCGAATTTCGGGCCACCGAGTTTGCCGGGCCTGATGCGGAGCAGAAACTACGTGACGAATTGGAGTTGCTGCGCCCGCGCGAACTCCTTTTGCCTCGGCAGGCGGGCCTTTTCGCGCTCCCCGGCCCCCGGCGGCCCGAGGGCTCGGCAAATCCCGCGCAGGAAGGCGCCGAAACCCGCCTGGAAGAATGGATCTTTCGCCCCGGCTACGGCCAGCGCCTGCTCAGCGAACAATTCGGCGTTGCCGGTCTCGAAGGCTTCGGCTTGGCCGCGCATCCTCAGGCCATTTGCGCTGCCGGAGCGCTCCTATATTACCTTCGCGAGACTTCCGCCAAGCCGGATGGCGGTTCCGCCACCGCCTTGACTCACCTCGATACCGTCCGCTATTACGAGCAGCAGGATTCGCTGGGGCTTGACCCGGTCACGGTGCGCAATCTCGAGTTACTCGCACCCCTAAATGCGGAGGAAGACTCGCGCGGCCGGCACCCGGATGCATCGCTATTCGGCGCCATCGACCAGACTGTCACCGTCATGGGCGCGCGCTTGCTCCGCGCCTGGATTCTGCGCCCGGAGCTTTCCCGGCCAGAGATCGAAGCCCGCCTCGACTCCGTCGCCGAACTGAAATCGCAGACCATGCTGCGCGAAGAGATTCGCCAGAATTTGCGCGGCATACAGGATCTCGAGCGTCTCGCCAGCCGCGCCACACTCGGCCTCGCCGGCCCGCGCGACCTCGTCGCGCTGCGCCAATCGATCGCGCGCATTCCCCTGCTCCGCCGCTATCTGGTGAATTGCACGGCCGCGCGCCTGGCGGCCCTGCACGCCGAAATGGACGAGCTAGCCGACGTCCAGCTGCGCCTCGACGAAGCTATCGCCGAAGATCCTCCCGCACTTGCATCCGATCCCGGCGTCATCCGCCGCGGATTCGATGCCGAACTCGACGGCCTGCGCGATCTCAGCAAAAGCAGCCGCCAGGTGATCGCAGCTACGGAAGAGCGCGAGCGCAAGCGTACCGGAATCGGCTCACTGAAGATTCGCTATAACCAGGTCTTCGGCTTTTATATTGAGATCTCCAAGCCCAACCTGCATCTGGTCCCTCCCGATTTCGAGCGAAAGCAGACGCTCGTCAATGCCGAGCGCTTCACCACACCCGAACTAAAAGAATACGAGAGCAAAGTCCTCGCCGCCGACGAGCGAATTGGGGAGATCGAACGGCGGCTGTTCGCCGAGGTCCGCGCCTGGGTGGCCCAGCAGTCGCCGCGATTGCGCCGCACCGCGGCCGCCATCGCGCAGCTGGACGTGCTGGGCGCCTTCGCCGTGGTAGCCGCCACGCGGCGCTACGTCCGGCCCGAATTCACCGATAACGGCGAGTTGCTCATTCTTGCCGGCCGACATCCGGTCATCGAGCACCTGCTCGAACAGCAGGGCGAGCGGTTTGTGCCCAACGCGCTCTTCCTCAACTCCGCCTCACACCAGATTCTCCTGATCACCGGCCCGAATATGGGCGGCAAGTCCACCTACCTGCGTCAAGCCGCGCTAATTGTCTTGTTGGCGCAGATGGGCTCGTTTGTGCCCGCCGAGCAGGCGCGTCTGCCCATCACCGATCGCGTCTTCACGCGCATCGGCGCGTCCGACAATCTGGCGCGCGGCCGGTCGACGTTCTTAGTCGAAATGAGCGAAGTCGCCGCCATCTTGCATCTGGCCACACCGCATAGCCTCGTTTTGCTCGACGAAGTCGGCCGCGGCACGGCCACGTTCGACGGCCTTTCCATTGCTTGGGCCGTGGTCGAATACCTGCAGTCGCACACCCGCGCGCGGACTCTCTTCGCCACGCATTATCACGAATTGACCGAACTCGCCGATTTGCTTTCGGGCGTGAAGAACGTGCACGTCTCGGTCGAGGAGATGCCCAACGAGATCGTCTTCCTGCGGCGCGTGGAAGAGGGCAGCGCGGACAAGAGCTACGGCATCGAAGTCGCGCGCCTGGCGGGGCTTCCGCCGGCGGTCATCGCGCGCGCCCGCGAAGTCCTCCGGCGGCACGAACAGAGCGAGCGGCAGTTGAGCGAAAAACTCACGCCCGGGCTGCCGCCCTCAAACGGTGTCGGCGAGCAGCAAGCGCTGTTTACACCTATTGCCCGCGAAGTGCTCGAGGCGCTGCGCGCCGCCGATCTCGACCATTTACGTCCGATCGACGCTCTGAATCTGCTGGCCCAACTGAAAAAGCAAATCTCATGAGGCAAGCGCCCGGCGGCTCGCGGCTCGCGCTCGGCCTGATGTCTGGCACTTCCCTCGACGGCATCGACGTCGCGCTGGTGCGCATCGCCTCCTCCATCAGAGACAACGCCGCACACGCCTGTCTCAAGAATTTCGTCACTTTACCTTTCCCTGCCGCAGTGCGCGCTGAGGTGCTGCGCATTGCCGAGGGCGCGCGCGTCTGGCCGGGTGAAATCAGCCAGTTGAATTTCCGCCTCGGGCGCCTATTCGGTGACGCCGTGCTGCGCGCCTGCGAGAAATTTCGCATCCGCCCGCGCCGGCTCAGCGTCATCGGATCGCACGGCCAGACAATTTTTCACCAGGGTCGGCCCAGCCGTTTTTTTGGCGACAAGGTCGCCTCCACTTTGCAAATCGGCGAACCGGCCTTGATCGCCGCCATCACCGGCGTAACCACGGTCGGCGATTTTCGTCCCGCCGATATGGCCGTCGGCGGCCAAGGTGCGCCGCTCGTGCCCTGGATCGATTATCTGCTCTATCGCGATGCCCGCCGGGGGCGCGCCGTCCTGAATATCGGCGGAATCGCCAACATTACGGTTATTCCCAAAGGCGCATCGCCGAGCTCGGTCATCGCCTTCGATACCGGCCCGGGGAACATGGTCATCGACGCGCTCGTGCGCCACGCCACGTCAAACCGGCGCAGCTTCGACGCCGAAGCGCAGATGGCCTCGCGCGGCCATCTGCTGCCGGCGTTGCTCAATACACTGCTCGCCGAACCCTATTTCCGGCAACCTCCGCCCAAAAGCGCCGGACGCGAACAATACGGGAAGACTTACGTCGAGAAAATTCTGGCTTGGGGCCGGCGCCACCGCGCTCGTCCCGGAGATCTGGTCCGCACCGCCACTGTGCTGACCGCGCTCTCCATCGCCGATGCCCTGAATCGCTGGGTTTTGTCTCGCACGCCGCTCGCGCAGCTGATCGTCTCGGGCGGCGGCGCGCGCAATCCCTTGGTGCTGGCGCAGCTCTCCACCGCTCTCGGCGGCATCGAAGTCGTGACGACCGAAGCCCTGGGTCTGCCGGGCGATGCCAAGGAAGCCTTCATTTTCGCCCTGCTGGCCGACGAAACCGTGCACGGCCGCCCCTCGAATTTGCCCAGCGCCACGGGCGCCCGCCGCGCCGCCATCCTCGGCAAAGTCTGCTACCCCCCGCCCCGCTAGCGCTTACGGCATGGGCGAAGCGACCAGCGGGCCGCCAGAATCCGTGGTAACCTGCATTTGCAAGCAATATGTGTCGATTCCCCGGCGAGAAACTGACCTACGCGCAGATCCTTCCGCGGCTCTTTATCGGATCCCATCCTCGAACCGTTAACGATATCGAGCGCCTCCGGCGGGAAACAGGCGCCACCGCCGTACTCAATATCCATACCGACGACGACATGCGCGCGGTCAATTTGGATTGGCCGCCCCTTGAAGCGCACTACCGGACCTGCCCGATCGTGCTTCGCCGCGCTCCGATGATCGAGGAACAGCTCGAACTTCGCGCCAAGCTCTGCAATTGCATCCAGACCCTGAGCCAATTACTCGCCGAAGGCCATACCGTATATCTGCATTGCACGGCGGGCATCGGCCGCGCGCCTACCGTGGCCATCGGCTATCTGCATACGTGCTTAGGCTGGAAATTGGAGGAGGCCATCGACCACGTCAAGCAACTCCGGCAATGCGCCCCACACGTCGAGGCTCTTCGCCTGGCGCTCTCTGATCAGGCTATCAGCTACGAAGCTACTTCAGATAAAGAGCCGCTCGAATCTCCCACGCACGAATAATCGGTGCGTATAAACGCGCCTCAATGCGGCCGTCTGCCGGTGTAGTCGAAGGCGCTAGTTGTGTTTCGGTCTGCTCTTTCGCGACCGCCCCTTGTAAACCAATCCGGAGGTGAAGCACATGACAATACCGACGAAAACGAGACCCATCAGCCAGCTCGGGCGATAGGGGGTCCAGAACACGTGTGCAAAGTAAGCGGCCATGCTGGCGGCGGCCAGCGAGTATCCCCCGGTTTGCAGGAACTCGACGAGTGCTCCGCGCCGGCGCCGTGGTGGCAATCTACGCCGCACCGAAATAAACGTCTCGGTGGCTGTCTCCACGGCGATCACGCCAAGGAACCAAACCGCGCCCATCTCCAGCCAGAAAGTGCGGCGCGTTACAATCGTCACCACAATTCCGAGAAGGACGGGAACGACCGCAATGTGGCGAGAATAGTGCCGAATCTCGGGCCAGAGGATTTGCATACTGCATGCTAAGCCCGCCGTCATTTGCAGTCCACGTCGTCCCAGTGAGACTGCACACAAGTCGTCACCAACCAGTGACTGCGGGGTCGCTTAGCGGCCTACCAGTTCCACCGAAGAGCTGAGCTGAATCGCCTTGTGCAACGTGCGGTAGAGCGGGCAGCGCATAGCGTACATTCCGTGTACGCGTTCAATCGTCGCGCGTGAGCTTTCTGGCGCCGCCAGCTTCATCACAACGTGAATGCGCCGGATCACCAGTACGCCCTCCTCGGTCTCGACTTCGCCGGTCACTTCGCCCACGAGCTTGCCATTGCTGGCATCGATTTGACGCGCCTCCAGCGCGCCCCCGAAGGTTCCCACCATTCAACCGGCCGTGGCGGCGATTGCGTAATCAATGGTGGAAGCGTGCGAGCCCTGCAGCTTGGCGGGGTCAACCTTATAGTGCTCGGCGATCGCGCCGTGCACGCTGAAGGCCACCGGCTGCGCCTCGCCAGGAATCTGGGCCAGACGCAGCGGCCCCTGCTTTCGTTCGATCCGGCTCCGCGAAACGTAAACGACTTCGCCCATCCGAGTCCTCCTTGCATACCTGCTCGGCTACCCGTTGTATTTACCCGCAACCCCGAGTCCTCAGCGCGCGCCTCTCGAGCGCGAGCATTCGCGCGGTAAAAAACGTCGCGAGCGTTGGGGAGGCAATCACCCAAGCATGCAGATGCACTTTGGCTGCTTGGGGGTACAAGATCGCGCCGCGACTTTACCACCAACGGCGCCGCCGCACTCCCAGCCGAGGTAACTACTGCCCTAAGACAAAGCTGACCGTGATCGTTGTCTCCACCTCCACAGCCTGCCCCTTCAACAGCGTCGCGCTATAGCGCCATTGCCGAACGGCATCGAGCGCGGAGTTCACCAGCAGTGGATGACCCGATAGAACCTGGAGTTCGCTGACCGCGCCTTCTCTGCCGATGATGGCGTGCAGGACTACATTGCCTTGTATGCGGGCCTGAATCGCAAGTGGCGGATAGAGGGGCTGAATTCGGCGAGATCAGCTTTGCCGCTTCGATCGTGCTTATCACGGGCACGCGCTCGAGCGCTCTCGGCGGAGCTGCCGGCCGGGGCACCGTCTCCGCCGAATTGGGCACGACCTTCAGGAGATCAAAATCCGAATTGCTGTTGATTGGTCCTGGACCCGCCGGGGCCTCGGGCGGCAAGGGGGGCTCTTCGATGACATTGACGTGAGGAGGAATGTGCCCCGGCCCGATCAGCACGCTATGAGCGAACAGCCGCACCGAGCGAGGGCCTGGCTTCGGAAGCGGCGCCTGCGCGGGGGGCTGCGAAGAAGTTCCCTGGAGAGCGACCAACACTGTATTGAGGATCGCCTTCGGCAATGCCTGCGTATAAATGAGCGGAATCACTATGAGAATCAGAAGGCAGACTGGTTGCGCCGTGGCCGAGACCACCAGCGCCCATCTTTTTCTCTTATCGCTCGGACGCGTAATCGATTCTACGAGCTCGCTAAACATGATCGTGCCTTCATCCCCGGCCAAAGCCGGTTCGATTCGTCCTCGTGCCGAAGAGCTCATCCGCCGGTGACTTTCGCCGCCTGACAAATGTCTATACGAGTTCGCCGCGGCGTGCTCTGGCAGGTTAGACACCGCAATCAAACTTCGGTGCCCCGCAATTTGCTAATATCGAAATTACCGCGCGAAGAATCTGATCACAATGCGGAAATATTTGCGCCGCTCGTTCGTCTACACTTTTAGGAGCGTTTGTAGCGGCTACGGTGAGGCAAGCTTCGAGCGCGAGAAACAACGTGAAAGTAGCTTCCTTATCTTTTGCGAACCGCAGCGGTCCAGGGTCCTCAGCGCAGGCCGCTTTTGTGCGCGGCGTGGTGGGCAGCGGCATCGCCGCCGCAGCCGTCGCGCACAGAGACGTACGCGAAGACGACCGGCGCATCCTCGAAGCCTCCTCCCGCTATCGGGCCCGGCTAGCCAATTTCATTCGCCGGCGCGTGCCGGACCCAGGCGAAGCGGAAGACATTCTGCAAGAAGTCTTCTACGAGCTCGTCGCCGCCTATCGGCTTTTCGATCCCGTGGAAGAGGCGGGCGCTTGGCTGTTTCGCGTAGCGCGCAACCGCATCACCGACTTCTTCCGCAAGAAAAAGCCGGAACCGCTGCCTGAGGCGCGAACAGAAGCAGACGGTGCGATGGCGCGCCTCGAGGACCTGCTGCCGTCGCCCGATGCCGGGCCGGAAGCGGCCTACACGGGCAGCGTGCTCCTCGACGAAATTGAGGACGCGCTCGACGAATTGCCTCCGGAGCAGCGCGGCGCCTTCGTCGGGCACGAGCTCGAAGGCCGCAGCTTCAAGGAACTGGCCGCCGAGGCTCGCGTGAGCGTAAACGCCATGGTGCTGCGCAAGCACCATGCCGTCGTTTACCTGCGCCACAGGCTGCAGGCGATTCGTGACGAATTTCTAGGAGAGTGAGGCCCAAAAATGAGAGGAAATCGAGTTGCACGAGCAGCAAGATTCATTTTGTTTGCGATCGTAGCGGCCCTGGTGCTGAGCTTCGTGGTCATGCAATTGTGGAATTGGCTCATGCCTGCGGTGTTTGGGCTGCACCTGATCAGCTTTTGGCAAGCCTTGGGCCTGCTAGTGCTTGGCAGGTTGCTCCTGGGCGGATTCCTCGGCCCCTGGCGCCGAGGCATGCATTGGCGCGGCCGCATGATGGAGCGATGGGCGCAAATGACGCCGGAGGAACGCGACAAATTCCGCGCCGGCATGCAGGGCCGCTGCGGCTCCTTCGTGCCTCCCTCCCCCGCACCGAAGACTTGAAGTCGCGCCGTCGCATCGCGGCCTAGGATGCCTGTCCTTGAGTGGTGCGGCCGCGGGTTACGCTGTACACCCGAAGCGTCTCTCTTTATTTCCGCACCAGCAAAGGATACGCAACAGCAATCGCCAGCAGAGAAATCGCCGCCAGCGCCGAGGAGAACAGAATTGGCGCGTTCACCGGGCCGTACGCGTAGAGATTGCTCCACAACGCCGGCCAGGCATCAAATAGGGCCCAACCCAAACCATCGGCGATTTCACCGCCGATTCCGTTCCAACTCCACGCCAGCCAAATGCCCAGGCCCAGGCAAGCCGCCGTGACACACGCTACCTCCACCCACTGCACAATCTTCTGCACGCGTTCGGCTGCGGCCCGCCTCTGGGACAACTGGGCGCGCAGCCACAGAATCCGTGGGTCCGGCAGTTCGTTTTGTGATTCTGCCGACAGTGGCGTTGGCGCCAGCGCCCGCATCCAGCGCGCGGTATCCTGCACCTCGCCTTTCCCTGAGCTGAATTTGTCGAGGATCTGCTTCTGAAACTCGGCGCGCGCCTGCAGCGCTGCTTGCCTGCGCCGCGCGATCACAAAAATAATGAGCACAATCATGGCGAAAAATGCGATGGGGATGAGCGCGCCGACTATACCCGGACCATTCCAGGGTGGGCCAGCGTACCGGAATCGTCCCCGCCTGAGCTCCTGCTGCACTTCCTCTTGAATGGCTTGTTGCAGCTCAGGCGACACGGCCTGCAAGAGTGGCATCGCTTTGGCAAAAATCATCGCTCCGATCATATTTCTCTCCTTGTGCGCCGGGCAAAACCGGTTTCCGAGCCACCGCGCGCCTCGCGTCGCTCGGGCTCCTCGGTTTGTTCTCTTCATTGCTTATAACGCTGTAGCGATGACACAGGTTAACGGCGGGAAAGGTCTAGGTAACAACGGGTAGTACCCAGACTGTAGTTGCGACGAGCCGGAGCGAAGATTATTTGACGGGGTTTTCCGAGTTGGATTGGGACGCTCCGCCACCTTCAAGCAAACGCGACGCCACCAGGGCGTCCTCTTGCCGCACGCGCAGCTTGATTCCGCCAAGCAGGTTAGACCACAGCCAATCCATGCGGATGAGGTTGTCATCGCCCAAAAAGCATTCGATGCCGGCCGATTCGAGGACGCTTTTGGCCAGCAGTGCTTCCGGCAAATCGCGGAATTGCCGAATGGTCAGCAGGTCCCTCAGCTCCGCGCGCCCGCCCCGTGCGATCGAATCTTCGGTTTCCGCCGATGATTCGATCGGCATTTTGCGACGCGACATCTCCACAGCAAGCGCTGTCCTGGCCTCTGCGGTGAGCGATCCGCCCTCGCGAGCGAGTTGCTGCAATTCGCCGTCCGACAGCACCGCATAGAATTGCGCCAGCCGATTGCGTTCTTGCTTTGAGCCGAAGCCTGCGGCTGCCATGCGCTAGATACCCTCGAGCGCCGCCTCGGAATCGGAATCCGCAAGCGCCTTCGCGATCTCTTCCTCGGATATTTGGCCTTCGCGAACAACGGTCCAGTCGTCGCCGTCCAAACTCACGATGGTTGACGAAACCGTGGCGCCCGTATCCCCACCATCCAGGATCAGAGGTAAGCGCTCCCCAAGTTGTTTGATGAGTTCCTGCGCATTCGAGCAAGAGGGAAAGCCGGAGATATTGGCGCTGGTCCCCGTAATCGGCGAGCCCACTTGCTCGATGACGGCGCAGGCCACGCGCGAGTTCGGCCAGCGCAATGCCACGCGGCCTTTGTTTGCCGTGACTTTGAGCGGAAGGCTGTGCGACGCCTCCACCACGATGGTCAATGCGCCGGGCCAGAGTTTGTTCGCCAGTCTCAGGAAATTGAGCGGCAGATCGCGAGTCAGGATGGCCGCTTGCTCGATCGAACTCACCAGGATCGGAAGGGCGCGGTTTTCCGGCCGTCCTTTCACGCGATAAATTTCCTCAACGGCCGCCAAATTGAAAGGATCGGCGGCCAGGCCGTAGAATGTGTCTGTAGGCACAGCTACCACGCGGCCGCGTTTGATGAACTCGGCGGCATAATGAATGGCGGTGCTATCCGGGGCTCCCGCTGAAACTTTCAGCAGCTCAGCCGGCAAGGTTATGTATGCCTCTGCAGTCTCGGACTCGGGGTCCCGACACGCGCCGATTCTGCGTACGTTGGATTGGCGACCCCGTCCGAAGCGCCTGCTTCTCTGTAGTTTAGCAAAGTATCACAGCCGCGCGATTCCCAGCAAGACCGCGGCGACCGCGGCACTGCCAAACGGCCGAACGCTGCGCTGTGGTGCACAAAAATCAAACGATTACGGCGAAGCAACACCGCCGCGGGCCCTGCGGCGGCTACGTACTTTTTTACAAACCTCGGAGGCTTCTCCAATTGATCGAAGACTCTACCGAGAGTAAACTCCTTGCTAGCCAGTCCGACGGGTGAATGATGCGCCGAGTTTCAGGGCTGCTCTTTTCTCTTAGCAAACCTCTCCTTGTTGCCGTCTTTATCTTTTGCCCGCCTCTTGAGGCGCAGAGACGTTCGGTCCCATCTCCGTCCTCATTTCCAGACATGGACAGCAGTCTGGGCACAACCACCCGTGCCCGCTCGTTCAGTATCAGCGGCGTGGTCGCGGATGCCCAATCTCATGTCCGAATCGATGGCGTTCGCGTGGACCTGCAGGGGCTTACCGGAGGTGTCTTGGCCACCGCGTTCACCAGCGGCAACGGGAATTTTCAGTTCAATAACATCCGGCCCGGAAGCTATGAGCTCGTCTTTGAGGAGCCGGGCTACGACGACGACCGCGAACATCTCGAGATCGACGGCCCCATCCTCGGAATAATGGTTGGGCTCAGAAGAATGGGACCAGGAGCCGGGGCTGAGGGCGGCCCCACCGTCTCCGTGCGCCAGCTTTCTATTCCCCAGAAAGCGCGTGACGCCATGAGCAAGGCCATGAGCCTCCTCTACCAAAAGTCCGATTATCCAGCAAGCATCAAGCAATTCCAGCGCGCGATCCAAGTCTACCCGGACTATTACGAGGCTTATGCGCAGATGGGCTTGGCCTATATGAGGAACAAAGACGCTGCCCAATCCGAAAAGGCCCTGCGCAAATCCATGGATCTCAGCGAGGAACATTACCCCGACGCACTCTTCTTGTTAGCGGCGCTCTTCTCGAGCGCGAGACGCTTCGCCGACGCGGAACCGCTGGCGCGCAAAGCGGTGGAGCTGGATCCCAAGTCCTGGCATGCGCAATCGGAGCTGGCCCAGGCTCTGCTTGGTCTCAAGCGCGCCAATGAGGCCGAACAATATGCTCAAGCCGCCGTGAAGCTGGAGCCTGATAATGCTCTGCTGGCTCTGCTCATGGCCGACGTTCACATCCAATTGGGGAATGCTCCCGCTTTGCTCGACGACTTGAACAACTACCTGAAGCTGGCGCCGAATGGCCGATTCGCCCCGCAGGTCCGTCAGCAGCGGGACCAGGTCCAGCAGAGATTGCAAAATACGCGGGCTACTCCCGCCGCCTCCCCGTCAAGCCCGCGCGACAATCCCTGATTAGCGCGACTGCGCGTTGTCATTCCCGAGCGGGCGGTTCACCCGAAGAATCTCTCCTCGATTTCCTCGTTACCGCGAAGAAATCTGCGTAATCTTCACCGGCTGCCCGATCAAAGTCGCCGCATCGGTGCCCGGCTTCGGCGTGAACTTCTGCGTGCGCCCGCCGAAGGTTTCCGCCGCGTAGAGATTACCTGCAGAATCGACCGAAAATTGATGCACGCCCCAGAACGCGCCCGGGAACGAGCCGTACGTGCCCCACGAATACAGCAGGTGGCCATTCAGATCATATTTGAGGAATTTGTTGGTGACGCCGTCGGCCACCCACAGGTGCTGGTCGGCGGTAATCATGATGTGATAGGGCTGGCGGATATTGTCCCACTCGCTCAGATATTTGCCGTTTTGGTCGAAGATCTGGATGCGGCTATTGGAACGATCGGCGACGTAGACGCGGCGCTGCGCATCAATATCGATCGAGTGCGGCAGGTCGAACTGTCCCGGCCCCTTCCCTTTCGTGCCCCAAGTCATCAAGTATTTGCCATTCTTATCGAACTTCTCCACACGCGTATTGACATAACCGTCGGTGATAAAGAAAGTGCCGTCGGGTAGCCAGGCAATGTCCGTCGGCCGGCCGAAGTGCTTGTCATCTTCCCCTTGCTTCAGGCGCTCACCGAGTGTCAGCACAAGCTGCTTGCCATCATGCGTGAACTCAAAGACTTGCTGCACCATGTCGTCCACTACCCAGACGTGTTTTGCCCTCGAAGAGATGATCCCATTGCGTCCAGTCCTCTAGCAGCTTGCCGTTGCCGTCCACTACAAGAATGCAGTGCTGCATTCGCGGCTTGCCTTGCGTAGCCGGTTGTCCGAAGGCGCCGTAGCCTCCGGTGTAGCCTTCCGGCGCTTTTTCGGGAATGGGAAGCTCGCCGCGGTTGGCGATGTAAATGCGATCGGGAGTCTCGGCGAACACGCCGCCCTGCGAGCCCCAGATCCATCCTGGGTGACCGAGCGGCTGCGGCCAGCCGGTAGCTACATCGTAGGGGCCGGTCTCATCCTCGCCGCCCACACGGCTTTGCGATGATGCGCCCCGCGCCTTTTGCGCGTGCGCGAGCGATCCGCCAAAAAATAAGCTCAGTCCGCTGGCGAGCAGTCCGATACAAAGGACTCCGCCGGCGAGCACAAATATGGTGTTCCACGCGATGCCAGTGCGCTTTTTCATCTTTCGCCTCCGGAATGAATCGAGCCCGATTGCGCGCATTCTAGCACGTCTTCCACCCCAACACGCGCAAGAGCGGCGCGCGCTGCACGCGCTGGAGACCCGCCTTGCGGGTCCGGATGGCGCTCAGCCCAAGGCAGGCCAGACTCTAGTCAGGTTATACGCCGGCGAGCTTTCGTGACTGCCGTCTTCCGGTGATCGCAGCAGCAGCGCAGCAAACACAACAAAAGCTAGGGCAACATAAAATCGCGCCCTGAACGCGCCCGCCACATAGCCCAGTGCGAAGATAGACCAAACATAATAGTAAGCAAAAACCTCGAAGCGAGAGTCCCCCGCCATGGTGCTCTTCTTGCGAAAGGCCTTCCAGGCCAGGGTGTAGATCAAAACGAAGCCTGCCCCTCCTACAATGGCGACCACCCACATGTGGGTTTGAATGAATTGCGCCCCAGTCATCGTTGCCGTGAAAGCCAGAATAAATCCGAGATGCACCATGTGCGACGTGGCAAACGCGAGCACAGCGTTCCTACGGTTCGCCTCGAGCCGGCGCCTGCTCCCATTCGGCACAAGGCGCGCGAGGCCCGGTGCCGCAAAGGCCCAAACGAAAAACAGCAGCGAGATCCCGGCCGTGATCGGCAAACCCAAGTGTCCGGAAGTGAAGTCGATGTCCGCCTGCATTCTAAAATTCTACTGCCAGAGGCACTTTGGCGGGACTTTAAATAGGCGCCGCCAATCTCCAGAGCTGACGGCCTTCCCGTACAGCTACACAATCAGGTAACACGCGGGTATTTCACGACAGGCCGACCGGCAGCGGCCGGCCTGTCGTGGTCGCGGAGGCACAGAGGACACGAAGTGAAGGGCCGTCAACGTGGGGCGATTTCGACCATTTGCTGGGCGATCTCGGGCACGTCGCCATTCGATGAGTTCGTAAGGACAATTATCGTGACCCGGCGGCTGGGCACGCGCAGAATGTGCGTGGCATAGCCCGACCAGCCTCCACTGTGCTCCACATCTTTTTCGCCGTGTAACGAGCTGATGAACCAACCAAATCCGTAAGAGTTCGGGCGCGGCAATATGTCCGTGGTAATTTCTTTGCCATCGTTGGTGCGGCCGGGAGTAAAGGCCATCTCGAGTGTGGAGCGGCTGACCAGACGTTCGGTGTACAGGGCCTGGTCCCACTTGTAGAGGTCATTGACCGTGCTATAGATGCCGTCCTCACCATAGATGGAGTTTTCAGGGCTGTAGGTAATGTCTTGCCAAAGGCCGTTGCGTCTCGCGTACCCTAACGCGAGGCGGGGCACCTTTTGCTTGCGCTCGTCAACGACGAACGTGCCGCGCATTTCGAGGGGATCGAAGATCGTCTCCTTCAGAAACTCGGCGTAACGCTCGCCGGTAACGCGCTCGATAATCTGGCCGAGCACGACGTAAGCCGAATCGCTATATTCAAACTTTTCGCCTGGGGGAAAGCGTAGTTTCTGCTGGCGGCTGAGGACTTGAAGTGCTTCCGAGGCGGTAAATTCGTGGGCCGCGGGCGGACTCTTCGAGGACCGAAAGTAGTTCTCGTCGGGCTTACCGACCAGAAGCTCCTGGTATTGGGTGAGGCCCGCAGTGTGGTTCAGCAAGTGGCGGATGGTGATGGTCTTGGCATAGTCGGGAAACTCCGGGCAAAACTTGGCGAGGGTATCGTCGAATTGCAACTTATGCCGTTCGCTAAGGATCATGATGGCCATGGCCGTGAACTGTTTTGTAATGGAGGCCAGAAGGAATTGCGTGTTAGGCGTGATGGGGGTGCGGGCATGGAGATCAGCGAGCCCGAAAACCCTGCGGTACTCGATCCGCCCGTTGCGGATGAGCACGGCGGCCATTCCCGGCGCGTCCTTTTGTTTCCAGTCGTCCAGCAGGGCGTCGAGGCGCGCGGTCAGCGTTTGCGCATGAACGTGGACACACAGGAACGCGACGAGAGGCACGCAAGCCATCATCATGATTCGCATCTTCATTCGCATCTGGCGCCCGACGGTGAGGGTCCGGCATGAGCTGGCGGGACCTTTCATTGGCGTTTGGCGGGACGATAAGCGCACGAGATTGAGATGAAGCTTGATGGGCAAGCGCTATTTTGGCTCTCTTGCCACTGGCTCAAAATAAACAGTTGCGGCGGTTTGCGCAGTTCCCTGCTGCGCACGCCCGCGATGCTCTGCGGGCGTTGCTAGCGCGCGATGCCAGCAACAGCCTGGGAGACGAGGCGGGCGCGGGAGGTGCGCACCTGGGACGAGCCCTTGTCGGTGTCCGTCCAGGAAAACAGAAGCTCGTCGCGATCGCGCACGACGCGCGGATACCGGCTACCCTCGGTATCGGCGATGGTCACGGGGTTGGACCGCGTTCCCGCCGGTTTAATGATGCGCACCCGCAATTGGGAGTGCTGGCTCGACTTTTCGATCCAAATGACCGCGGCTGATGCGTCATCGAGTAATTGGACACCGAGGCGGCCGAGCGAACCGGCGTCATCGACGCGAACGGGCGCACCGAAGGTGCGGCCGGCGTCATGCGAAAAGGCGACAAACGCGCGGCCCTGGTCGTTCTTGGCCATGAACCAGGCGACGGCGACGTCGCGCCCTCGGGCGCTGATCGAGGGGCCGTTGATCGGGCAGGCATCGATCGTCCAGCCGTCGGCATGGACGATGGCCGGCGCACTCCAGCGGCCATGGGCAAAGCGCGTCACATAAATATCCCGCACTTCTGTGGCACTGCGGTTTCGGAAGGCCACAATCACGCCTTCGGCTGTTTCCGCCGCGGAAGTCGAACAGCACTCGCACACGCGCGAATTCACCACCATTTCGTGAAGCTGCTTGCCGGCAGCATCATACACCGACGCGCGGAGACTCATGTCTCCGGACTCGGTGTCAGGATTTGTGGCGCGGGCGTCGATCCACACCAGACCGAGGCCGGCCTCGGGAGCCTCGAATAGCGACGCAAATCCGTGCTCGGTGTTGGTGCCGTCGTGGTGCGGAGTCACCGGGCGAGACCACGTGTGACCCTGGTCTTTGGACCATGACAGCATCACCTTCGAGGCGTCGGAATCCTCATCCGCTCCCAGTCTTTCCTCCCAATGCGCCGCGAGCGCTCCATCCGAGAGCGCGTGCACCGACGGGACATCGAAGGAGTTGACAAAGAAGTGAGTCCCGGAGGCAACGGTCTGCGCATTGGACCAGCCCGACGCTGTGCGCTCAGCGAATTTCAGGATCGCGCGCTCTCCGCTGACTTCGAGCCAGCTCAAAATGACGTGGCCGCCCTGCGAGGTGAGTTGGGGCTCAGAGCTGTTTGCCCCGGCGGGAGACGGCAACGGCTCGATACGCAGCAGCGCGGGCACCTGTGCGGAGGACTGTGCGTGAACGATGGCAGGCAGCGAAACGGCGAGGCAAAATAACAAGCAAGCAGTAATACGACGTGAACGAGCGCGCATATTGTCAATCGCCTCAATGAGCAATCGTACCGTAAGATTATGAAACAAAACCAGGACGACATTCCACGCCCTTCTGCGGGCGCTAGCCCTCTTGCTATATCCGCGGTGCGCTTCCAGAATAACCTCCCAGTCGGACGGAAAAACCTTCTGAGGCAGAGGATGTTGTCGTTGGCCAGAGCAGAAACCACCATGGAAATGGCTCGATCACTGCGACGCACACGAGGTTTACGAAGGCTTGTTGTCTTGTTTATCGCAGTGCTCGGGTGCGTTCTGCCAATTCCTGGTCTTTTTCCAAGCGCCTTAGCTGGGGTTCCAACCGCTTGCGCTGGAGCGCAGGACCAAGGCCAAGATGCCATTCGCGTCGATGTAAATCTGGTCATGATTGACTCAACGGTGAAAAACAAAGCCGGGCAGATCATGGGCGATCTGAGAAAAGATGACTTCGAGGTTCGCGAAGATGGCGCCGTTCAAAAACTGGCTGTTTTTAGCCGCGACGAATTTCCTCTCAATGTGGCGCTGGTGCTCGATCTGAGTGATTCGATCGGACCGTTCCTGGGCCCCTTGCGCGATGCCGCGACGTCGGCTCTGGCAGCTCTCAAGAGCGAAGACGAAGTGGCGCTGTTTACGTTTTCTACAGAAGCCCAATTGAGCACTCCCTTTACCAAAGACAAGGCCAAGATTGCCGAGCAGATCGGCACACTCCGGACGGGCGGCGCCACAAATATCAATGACGGCATCTTCGACGCCGCCAAGTATTTCCTGGCGACGGCGCCGCAGGGCCGGCGGGTGGTCATTCTGATCAGCGACGACGTCGGCACGGATGCCGGCGGAGAAGGCACACGGGATATCGTCACAGAAATGATCGCAGCAGACGCGACGCTCTACAATTTGAAGGTGCCCGGGAACAACCCGCCGGCGGTGCGCTTCGCCGGGGGGCTGATCAAGGGCCTAGTGGACATTCACAAAGTGACGGAAGAGACCGGCGGGGAGATCTTCGACGTGCAGAACATGGCGTCGCTCGATTCCGTCTTCCGCGCACTGATCGAGCGCATCAAGACCCGTTACACTCTGGGTTACTACACATCAGCCAATGGAGCCGAGGGCAAACCACACAAACTGGAGGTCCGGCTGGCATCGTCGTTTGGGAAGAAGGGACGCGATTATGCCATTCTGGCCAAGGGCGGCTATTTTATTCCCTGATTTCGCTACTCTGGTTTAGGATCGATTCGCTGCGCAATCCAGCACTTCCGCATGGCAGCATCTCAATCTGCTACGGTTAAAAGCGTCGAGGCCCAAGGCTTCCTCCTCAAGGACGGCGCGGGAAATGTGCGGGTGGCCTTGCACATGAAGGGCGATCGCTCGGTGCAGGAACTCTACGCTTCCTTCGGGCGGGCGATCCTTATAGCAATGGCGCCGCGCAATGACAACGCCCTTTACGATGTTACTCAACGGACCTGTACCTATGGACCCGTGAAGACGCTGATGTAGTCCGCTGCTACGCCGGCGACCCTGTACTTATCGTGTCGTGACAGGTGTACGCAATCTAGACCCGCCACCAGTAGAGCCCCCTTAGACGCCCGCCTAATCTCCTCTGCGGCGGCCCCCCCTCCGAGCTCACTGCATCAGGCCCCTACGGAGCACTTGTGATCGAAAGCGACTTGCGAAATGTTTGCCCGCGCACTAAATCGCGCGGCTGGTCTCTCCGAGACCTCACCAAATCGGTCAGGCACAAATCATTCTTAATATTCCTTTCTCTGACTGTTGCGTCGGGAGCCTCGATGCTGACAGGATGCACCGGTATAACCAGTGCTAAAAGCAATTCCACAACAACGAATTCCAATAAAACGCCTTCTGGGGCACTCAGCGTGAGCCCGGCGGCCATGACTTTTGGGAGCGTTGCGGTCGGGTCCACCAGCAATCAGAGCCTGAGCGTAACGAATTCCGGCAGCTTAGCGGTCACTATCTCCCAGGTGACCGCGACTGGCGCGGGCTTTAGCATCGGGGGAGCATCCCTTCCGCTAAGTTTATCGCCAGGCAACACCTTTACGTTTACAGCCGGCTTCGCACCCATGGCCACGGGGACTGTCTCGGGAAGCGCCTCGATTCTGAGCGCGCAGTTGAGCTCGCCGCTCACGATCCAGATGGCTGGAACGGGTGTGGCAGTCGCGCCGGCAATTACGAACCAGCCCGTCAGCCAGTCGGTGCTTATCGGACAAACGGTGACCTTCTCGGTGACTGCTTCCGGTACTGCTCCTTTGATCTATCAGTGGCGCAAGAATGGCACGGCCATCATCGGCGCGACTTCGTCCAACTATACGACTCCAGCTGAGATTGCCTCCGATAATGGAGCGCAATTTACCGTCGTGGTCAGTAACGCCGCCGGGAACATCATCAGCAACGCTGGTATACTGACCGTCAGTGCCGCACCTGTCGCGCCGTCGATCACTACGCAGCCCGCAGGCCAGACGACATTTGTCGGCCAGTCGGCGACCTTCTCGGTCGTTGCCAACGGAACCTCCCCGCTCAGGTATCAGTGGGAGAAGAATGGAATCGCTATTGGCGGTGCAACTTCGCCGAACTACCCGACTCCAGCTGAGATTGCTTCCGATAGTGGAGCGCAATTTGCCGTCGTAGTCAGCAACTCCGCTGGGAACGTCACGAGTAACTCTGCCACACTCACCGTCAATCCGGATCCCATCGCGCCTTCCATCACCAGCCAACCGGCGAGCCAAACGATTACTGCCGGGCAAACAGCGAAGTTCTCGGTCAGCGCTTCCGGGACTGCTCCCCTGAATTATCAATGGCAGAAGAACGGCGGAGCCATCAGCGGGGCGACTTCCTCGAGTTATACCACTCCGGCTGAAGCGGCTTCCGACAATGGCGCGCAGTTTACGGCTGTGGTCCGCAACTCGGCCGGCAGCGTGACCAGCAACGCTGCTACACTCACGGTCACGACGCCTGGTCAGCTAAGCTCCAGCACTTCGAGCGTGAGTTTCGGGAACGTCGACCTCGGCAGCAGCAGCGCGCAATCCGTGACGCTGACGAACACTGGCGGCTCCAATGTCTCCATCTCCAATGTCACGACCTCTGGGACGGGCTTCACTGAGAATGGCATCTCGACCGGACTCATTCTCAGTCCGGGAGGTTCTACAACAATGGATCTAATATTTGCCCCCGCGGCTTCTGGCAGCGCGACCGGAAGCGTGACGATCTCTAGCACTGCTTTGAATTCCACATTAACGATTCCGCTTTCAGGCACAGGCGTTGTGACACACTCTGCGGCCCTGACGTGGACAGCGAGTGCGTCCGTCGTCTCAGGCTACAACGTGTACCGCAGCTCGGTTGCGGGCGGGCCGTATACGAAACTCAATTCTTCGCTCGACGCAGGCACCACTTTCACGGATAGTTCCGTCTCGTCCGGGCAAACATATTATTACGTTGTGACCGCGCTCGATTCCAACATCATGGAGAGCGTCTACTCGAACCAAGCGACCGCCGTAATACCCTAATTCTGCGGCCTCGCCTCGCATTCTCTCTTGTAGCCGAGAAACCTTACCGATCACTTCCGTTTCCTTCCAGTTGGATCCATTACAGCGCTGATTTTGCGGGCCGCTGGGGACTTCTCGCGGCCTGTTGCGTGGTCATGCCGGCGGGTGTTGCTAACCAGTAGCAATTACACGACTCACGTCTTGCCAACTCCCCAGAACGGTATTATCGGCAACGGGATTTCAGGGCACGCGCGGAGCACTCCGCGGCGAGCGTCCGAGGCCAAAGCCAAAGCGCTCGCCCGCTTGCCGCTGCATCTCTAGGTTCATTAGTCTTCAAGTTTCTGTTCGGGGCTGAGGAACTTCGCGAATGCCGTAGTGTGCCCAATTCGCAGCGACTCTATCCAAATGCTCCTGGGGCGGCGCAGCGGGAGCGGGATATGGGAATTTACGGGTCGCGTCGATACCGATCTTGGAACTCACCTGTTCGGTGGGAGGCAGCTTTTTTCCGTCTTTCAGAGGTTGTGAAGGATCGAGCGCCATGGGGTCTGTGTTTCTCACGATGTGGATATCTTCAGCCGGCTGCATGCGAAAGCTGAGCGCCCACTCGACCTGAAAGGGATCGCGGATGTCGATGTCTTCGTCAACCACGATCGTGATCTTACCGACACCGATCGCCAGTGACCACGCACCCATCATGGCCTTAAGCGGCTGAAAGCGATTGTGCTTGCGCATGGAGATCAACAGGATGGCCGTGGCGCCGCTGCTTTCGGTGATGCAGACATCGTGTACGGGCAGGCCGAGATTATTCTTCAGGTGGCGTCGAACTTCCATCTCGCGCCCAAAGCTCTTGATGCAGCTGGACTCGCTGGGAGGCATCTGGCTCATAAAAGCCTGATAGATCGGGTTGCGCCGGTGCGTGATGCAGTTGACCTCGAACACCGGATGGATTCCGCCTTCTCCCATGTAGCCGGCATATTCGCCAAAGGGTCCTTCTTGTTCCCGGGCCTGAAATGGAACCTTGCCTTCCACCACGATTTCCGCCGTGGCGGGAACCTCAAGATCCACGGTAAGGCAGCGGACTACATCGACGGGCTCCCCGCGGATACCTCCTGCTGCCGCCAATTCGTCCACGCCGTAGGGAAAGGGACTCACGGCGGTCAGGCCGATTACAGGATCTGTACCGAAGACGATGGCCGCCTCGGTGGCGCAACCCCGCAATTCATTTTTTCGGATGTGCTGGTTCATGTTGCGCGGTGGATAAATCATGAGTCCCGTTTTGCGGGGCCCTTTCACTTGCACGCGATAAACGCCCACGTTGGGGATGCGAGTTTCGGGATCGCGGGAGATGACAAACGGAGAGGTGTGGTAGGGGCCGGGGTCCTGCCCCACCGTCCAGACCGCGGCAGGCAGCGTTTCGATATTGGCTTCGTCTCCCATGTGAACAACGTCCTGACAGGGCCCGCCTTTCACGAGCCGAGGTGGCACCAGGTTCTTGCCGCGCTCCCACTTTTCCCAGACGCCATGGAGGTCGGTTTCTAAGGCCGTGGCGTAAATCCGCCGCGAACCCCCGAGGATTCCGACCACGAACGGCATGGCGCTGCCCTTGACTCTGTCGAACATCAGCGCGGGACGGCGTTGCTCGGGGATCGTGCGAAACGTATGCCGGCAAACCGCGCTGATTTCCCAATCCTTGTCAACTTCGGCGGTGATGTGGCAAAGGAGTCCTTTCTTTTCCAAAACCTGTAGATATTGCCGAAGATCCTGATAGGACATACGTTCTTCCCTCCTCGCTTGCGACCACAAGAAGACGGCATCAGCGGTTAAAATCGTACAGGGTCGCCGGGTTTTTGACCAAAAGCTTTTCCCGGAGTTCCTCGCTGGGTGCGATCAGTGGCAGGAGATCGACCAGATCTCCGTCGTTGGGCATGTGGCGGCCGACGTTTGGGTGAGGCCAGTCGGTGCCCCACAGCACGCGACCGGGAGCGGCGTTGACCAGCGCCTGGGCAAAGGGGATCGCGTCCAGGAAAGGGGGACCCGTTGCCGAGACGCGCTCGGAGCCACAAACCTTGACCCAGCAGTTCTCGAGCTTCATCAGCTCGAGGAGCGCGCGAAACGGCTCTTGTTCGAGGCCCGCACTGGCTTTGACGCGCCCCATGTGGTCGATGATAAATGGGAGCGAAAGCTTGCGGAAAATTCCGGAAAGCTCGGCGATATCGCCGGCGTCCAGGTGCACGACCAGATGCCATCCGAGCGGCTGAATGCGCTCGAGAACACGGCGAAAGGCATTCATATCGGGCATGCCGCCCAGGTGCTTGACGAAATTGAAGCGCACGCCCCGGATCCCACCTTCCTGCAAACCAGCGTAATCTCGCTCGGTGAACGTCTCATCAACAATGGCGATCCCGCGACAACGACCGCCGCTAGTGGCAATGGCATCGAGCATCGCGCGGTTGTCCGTGCCATGACAGCTCGCCTGAACAATCACGCATCGCTCCATGCCGAGAATTTTGTGCAGGGCCGTCAGGCGCTCCTTGGGGGCATCGGGGGGCGTATAGGCGCGGTTGGGAGCGTAAGGAAATTTCGCGGCAGGACCGAACACATGACAATGTGCGTCGCAGGCCAATAGAGGCATGCGGAATCGCGGAACTTTCGTGTTGGCATCGGGCGCCGGGCAAGAGTCCACTTATCCTCCTAGCGATGAATGGCGTGGCGACTGAATGGAATTGTTAAGAAACATTCAGAAGAAAGTAGAATCCGGCAAAAGAATGTAGAATCCGGACGCGAGCGCCGTCAATGCTCTAGCGAATGGCGAGCCGCCGGTCAATCAGATAGGAAGGGCCGATGCGACCGGCCGAAGCGCACCATGAGCCCCTAGCGTGACTCCCACGAGCGATCCATCTGAGAGAAAGACACTGGAAGCGCGGACGATGCGGCTGGTTGCCCTGCGCATTTTGCCCTTCTTGATGACCTGTTATTTCATTTCCTTTGTGGACCGAGTCAATCTGGGATTCGCGGCACTGCAGATGGTCAGCGACCTGCGCCTCTCGGCGACGGTATTTGGGCTTGGGGGCGGACTTTTTTTCGTATCGTATTTCTTTTGCGAGGTGCCCAGCAACCTGCTCCTCGAAAAGGTCGGCGCGCGGCGCTGGATCGCGCGAATCATGATCACCTGGGGATTTCTTGCCGGAGGAATGGCCCTAGTCAAGGGTCCCCACTCGTTCTACGCCATGCGCCTGCTACTGGGCGCGGCGGAGGCTGGGTTCTTCCCGGGAGTGATTCTCTACCTGAGTTATTGGTTTCCGGCCAAGTACCGGGCGCGAATCATCGGAATGTTTACGGTGGCCATCCCGGTCTCGAGTTTCCTGGGATCGCCGATCTCGGCGGCTTTGCTTGAAATCGGATGGCTCGGGCTCCGCGGATGGCAGTGGATGTTCATCCTGGAGGCCGCTCCTGCGGTTGTCTTGGGGTTGGCGTGCCTGGTCGTGCTGAGCGACCGGCCCAGCGATGCGAAATGGCTCGACACCAATGAGCAAAGCTGGCTGATGAGCCAGCTTGACGCCGAGACGCCGGGAGAGCGGCCGGTAGGGCGTCTGAGTCTTTGGCAGTTATTGTGGAACAAGCATGTTCTCGCGCTCAGTATGGTTCTGGCGGGGAGCACGGCCGTGAGCAGTGGGCTCCAGCTGTGGCAGCCGCAGATTATCCAATCCTACGGCCTCACCAACCTGCAGACCGGGCTGCTCAATTCCATCCCTTTTGCCCTGGCTTCGGTGATCATGGTTTGGTGGGGGAAGCGATCAGACCAGCGTGGCGAGCGGATTTGGCACGCCGCGTTGCCGCTCATACTGACGTCATTCAGCCTTGGGGCAGCGTTCCTGTTCGAGTCGTTATTCGCGACCCTCGTGATCCTGTGCCTAGCCGTCATCGGCATTTATGCGGGCAAGGGACCGGCGTGGGCGGTGTCGACCGAGTGGCTGTCGGCGAGCACAGCGGCGGCCGGACTGGCGCAGATAAATGCCGTCAGCAACCTTGCTGGGTTCGGGACGATATACCTGATGGGATTTACCAAGGATGTGACCGGCAGATTTTCGCTGGCGCTGTTGCCACTGGTGGCGCTGGCTGCGGCAGCAGCTCTGACCATGCTGCTGATCGGGCGCAACAAAATGACGAGTGCAGTCGCAGGGGACAAGGCCGCCGTGGTAGGGCGGTGAGCCGCCCTTCTCGAATTTTGCCACGACCACAGAGTATGTGAGATCCTAGCTGCTAAGCATCGATTGTTCAGCAGCTTCGAGACGGTACGAGTGTACCTGCGATTCAAACCAGAGGACCATTCCCAGCAACAATGGCAGGCTTTATCGTCGAACTTCTCCAAAAATCAGGCCGGAGGCAAGGGGAAATCTGGCATGCAGCTAGGACGCTACGAGATTTTGGAAGCCATAGGCCGGGGGGCCAGTAGCACGGTTTTCAAAGCGCGAGACACGCTGATCGGCCGCATCGTGGCCATCAAAACCCTTCAGTCTGGCCTAAACGACCCGGCGTGGCGAGAGCGCTTCATGGCCGAGGCCCGCATCGTGGGCCAACTTTCCCATCCCCGCATCGTGAAACTGCACGACGTCGGCATCGACGAAATCACTGGCGCACCCTACCTAGTGATGGAATACGTCGTCGGCGAGACTCTGGAACAACACATGGCGGCCCGAAAAACCGAGCCCCAGCAAGCCTGCGGCTGGGGGGCAGCTCTAGCGCGCGCCCTTGCTTATGCCCACGAACAGGGCATCATCCATGGCGACGTTAAGCCGGCAAACATCATGATCAACCAGGACGGGCGCGTCATGCTGACCGATTTTGGCATCGCGCGCTTTTCCGCCCAAATCTCACAAAACGGGGGTCTCCGTGGGACTCCGGCATACCTCTCGCCAGAACAGATTGAAGGTAAGCCAACCGATGGCAGATCGGATCTCTTCTCGCTCGGAATCATCCTCTACCAGTTGGCTACAGGGCAACGGCCCTTCCAAAGCGATTCGGTGCAAGCGGTCTGCGCACAGATTCTGAAGGCTAAGATCGCGCCGCCGACCAAGGTCAATCCCCTGCTTCCGCGCGCATTCGACGGGATTGTTACGCGGTGTCTCGCCAGGAATCCCGAGGATCGGTATGCGAACGGGGAGATATTGTCGACGCAGCTCGAAGCTGTGGCCCGCGAGCCACTGGTTTTGCCGCGCCGCGGACCAACCAGAAATCGACCCATAAGAACGGCCCTGGGCTACGCAGGGGCAGCGGGTTTGCTGCTCCTCGCTCTGTTCTCGCCGATCGCAGTAGGCTACTATAGAAATAACCTTCGGCTGCCGCCGGCACCGGTTGCGATGTACCCAGCTCCTACGCTGCCTGCCGATCTGCCCTTCTGGCGCGAGGCACAAGATATTTCGTCGCCGTCTTCGGAAATGACAGCACGGGCGCCGTTGCCAGTTCATCGCCAGCCAGCTCGATCGAAGTCTGCGTGGGCGATGAAAAGACGGTTAGAGGCTCTTGAAACGCATCCTACCGTCGCAGAGGCAAGCCCAGAAGCCGCGCCTCCATCAAACCGTGCTGCTGAATTGCCAGACCAGCGGGCTTCCTCCGCCAAGACCGCCGGCATACCCATGACCATCGAGATCTCCGCTCAATCCAGCGATGGGACACTGGCCGTGTTTGCCGACCATCAATTGATCTTCAGTACGCCTCTGGCTTCCGTGGCCGAGGCAACAGAAGAACCGTTCCGCGCGGAGTGCACACTTTTCCCGGGGCAACACCATCTGAGCGTGGCCCTCTACAAGGCCGACAACTCCTTGCGGGCGGAAAAGCAAGGGTTGGCGGAACTGCACCAGGGAGAGAGTAATTTACTCGCCATTCGTGTCGTCAAACACTCGAAGATTTTGCTCTTGCGAGGGACCGGGCTCGAAGTCACTTGGCCAACCGGTTCAACCGATCCCAGGACCGAGCACGGGACCAAAGATTTCTCTGCCAAGGCGGCCGGCCGGCGATTAGTGGAGCCGCAGGGTCTCTTTTGACGGAGGCGCGAGGACGTATCGTGACGAAGAATTATGCCGTTCGGCTGCGATGTCCCCATCGGGACGAAGATTCCTGGGTAATCCTTCAAAACCGCGAGGAAACGCTCGAGCAGATTCTTCGGACACCCTGGGATTTTGAGTGCTCGCTCCATGGCGTGCAGCGAGAGATGCCTCTAGAAGCAAGTGAGCAATGGCCTCCTCTCGATCCGGAGCCCCGGGCAAACCCGGCACAAAAAAGCAAATCAAGGCAGGAGCAACGATCCAGCAAGCGCGCGTCTTTGCGAATGGCCGTGGTGGTTTACGGTTGGTCCAAAAATCGGGGGGCGTTCCACGAAGACACTCAGACGCTCCAGGTGAATGGCAGCGGTGGGCTCGTCACCCTGTCGGCGAGAGTGGAGGTGGGGGACGCACTCTTTGTTGTTAACAAGAACACCCGCGAGGAGCAAGAATGCCGCGTAGCCTTTGTCCAGCAAGAAGCGGGGGGCAAAACCAAGGCGGGCCTCGCGTTTAAGCGCTCCGCCCCGGGATTCTGGAGAACCAATCCGCGCAAAGCTCGCATGGCCCAAACGATTCAAGTTTGGGTGCGGGGAATAGATCGCAACGGCAATCCGTTCGTGCAGAGTGCGCACACGATCGATGTCGGGAAGAGCGGCGCGCGGTTGGACGGCGTAGGTTATCTGACGGGGCCCGGTGAAATCGTCCAGGTGAAGCGCGGCTGGCGGAAGGCGCGCTTCCGCGTGGTTTGGATCGGCCAATTGGGCACGCTGCAAGCCAACCAGATCGGAATTTGCTGTGTAGAAGGAAATAACGACATCTGGCGCGTGCCGATATCCGAACCCGAAAGGGAGAAGACCCCACGGCCTGATCTTCCCTAAGTGCAAGACCTCAGGAGAGATCCCTCACTCATCCGCCCCAGTCGGATTGGTTCGGGATGACCATGCTGGTCACTTCCAGGATTCTGCGGCTTTCTTTGTGAGTGAATCGGGAAGCCATTCGTTTAGTTCGATGCGAATGCCGTTGGGATCGAAGACGTTCGCGCTCCTTACATTCGCTGGCTGAACCATGCCAATTTCCGTGACCGTGCCGGGCGTTGTCGCGGTGCGCGCCGACGATGGCATGCCGGCCCGCTGAAGCCGCGCCACGGTGCCGTTCAGGTTATCCGTCAACAGGTGGACGTGGGACAAACCCTCAGGCATCTCGGGGCTGGCCGACTGCATTTCCAGGAAGGAGTCACGACCTATCTGGTAATAGGTCGTAGTCCGCTTGCCGTCTGGGCTGAACTTGAAAGCGGTCTTGAAGCCCATCATCTTCTCGTAGAAATTTTGCGATTCTGGATAATCCTTGACCGCAATTCCCACCACGAGCAGCTTGAGCCCATTATTCGCGCTCTTCTCTTGCGCGGCAGTCCGCTGCATGAGGAGCGTGCCGACCGCAACCCCGACGAGAAAAAACGCTCCTGCACGCAGGTAAAAACCCAATCGAGTCATGGAATGCCTCCCGAGAGTTCTCTTGGCTGTAAGCGTTCCTCATTCGTGGCCTTTAGTCCAATGATTTCGCTGAAGCTGGAGATTTACTGGTGTTTAGGGAGCCGCACGCAAAATTACCCGCAAGCTCAGGAGAGATTCCGACTCGCCCGGAGACGGACTCGCTCGGGATGACAGCAACTACACAGGCAAAAATGCCAATGCCAGGCATGCCAAGTCCGACTTAACTGCGACCCCTCAGATTGATCTCCGCGGTATCGCCCTTCACCTCGAGTTTTGTGCCGAAAGGCCGTGAAGCGTCCGCCAGCCGCTCAAGGATATAACGTGCTTGATCACCGGTCGCGGGCTTTGGCAAGCCGCGAGTCTGGAGGAAGAGGTTATTGGTGTGCTCGTCATGCAGGTCGGGCTCGCCCTGGCCAATCTTATTCATCGCGATGGGCTGGAACGCAACCGATTGCAGATTTTTCCCCTGGAACTCGACATGCGCAACCACGCTTTCCCAGTTGATGGGTTCGTCAAGCTGTACATTTGTCGGCGGCACATTAAAGATGAAGTTGCCCAGATCGTAAAAGATCGGCCGGTTACGATAGATCTCCACGCCGTGGATGAGCGGCGCGCCGTGCATCACGATGATATCCGCGCCGGCATCAATTTCTTCGTGCGTCCACTTCTTGAGCCAATCCGCTGGAGCTAACCGCTCCGGCAGCTCTTCGCCGAAGAGTGCCCCAAAGGGCCGATTCAGGAAGACGTGGTTGTGTTCATAGACGACAACGAAGTCTGCATGTTGGCGGGCCTCCCGGATGCTCCCAAGAATGCGCTGTTTGTCCTCGGTGTTCGGCTCGTTCCCGGGCTCGGCAGGGAGCAGAGTCGTGGATTCGTTCGGCTTGCCCCCGGCTTCGATGCGCAACTCATTCACGCCGGGCCGAGTTGTTGTGGCCGATCCTCCCTCCGCAATCAGGCCTGATGCCATCGCTACGAGGGCCACCGTGCCTTTCTGCGTCTTGAGATAACCCGGCGCGGTCGCTTCTTCCAGGTTGTTCCCGATCCCAGCATGAACGATGTTGCGGCTTTTCACTTCGCGAAGCGTGTTCTGAATGCCCGAAACCTTCAGATCAAACGAATGATTATCGGACAGAGCTAGCAGATTGAAGCCTAAGGCCTTCAGCGCGTCGAGCGCTTCGGGTGGGGAGAGGAACCTCCCGTCCTGGAGCGACTGACCTTTCTCCACGACCGTCGCTTCGAAGTTCGTAAAGATCACGTCGCCCTTGAGTAAAGGCGATATCGTCGTGACCTCATTGGGCGTGTGAACACGGAAATCGGAGCGAATCATCGATTGTCCGGCCACCGTGAAGCTGAATGTTTGCGACTGCGGCCAGACGGCAGCTCCAATGGCGAATAGAAGGGCGAGACAGGTTGCTGGCAGCACGATCCGACCACATTTGAATACCGTTGCCATGTGCGTCTCCTCTACGTTGCGAGACTCGAAACTGTTCTCCGCTTTGGGGGCAACCTTCGGGCGGGTTAAGAAGTTATCTCAAGCGAAACGCAAACACAAGGCCGGTTATGCCGAGGGGCAGTTGACGCCATGATCACGGGCACGATGATGCTGAGGAAGTGATCGCCCTGTGCGATAGGATTGTTCGCCGTTGACTGCGGTGCGCGTCGGTGTAGACTCGCAGCGGTAGCCACTTCCCTGCCGGCAGGTGCTCGCCCATATCATGAAACTTTTAAGCTGCGAGAAGAGGACTGGGACAGGAGACGCCGCACTGCGCAAGGCGACTCATCACCATAGAGAAGCGGCGATGCGACTGCTATCACTGGTCACTTGCTTGCTGATTGCCCTCATGGCGCGGGCACAAGACAAAGGAGGGCTTATTGCAGGCATAGTTACGGACCAGGACGGTGCCGTGGTTTCCGGTGCAGGACTTCAAGCCAAAGACCTGAAAAGCGGCGCCACGTTCAAGGCCAGGAGTTCGGCGGCGGGCGCCTATGCATTCGAGCGGCTGCCGGCAGGCAGCTACGAAGTTTCTATTCCTCAGCTCGGGCTGAGGTTCCGCGCGCAAACCGTCGAGGTCCGGGAGGGACAAAGAGCACGCCTGGATATCCACGTCGTGGATGCATCGTTGAATACGCTGGGCGAAGATCGCGGCTACTTCGCCGGCCTCAACGCTACACACACCACGCCGAAAGGGCCGACGCCGCGTACGCCCGAGGGCAAGCCGGACTTTTCAGGGGTCTGGTGGAATCCCAGGATCATCGATGGCGGAGCGCCCGTCGTGCTGCCCTGGGCAGCGGCTTTAATGAAAGAGCGCGCCGCCAACAACGCGAAAGAGATACCTCGCGGACGTTGTCTGCCCGACTCCACCACGCTATTCGCCCGCTTCGGCGTGAATCAGGTGATTCAGAAGCCGGGACTTGTGGTGATCATTCAGGAACAGGATGTCCCCGGTTATCGCCAGATTTTTCTGGATGGGCGAGCCCACCCGAAAGATATGGACCCGACGTGGACCGGACATTCCGTCGGCGTGTGGGACGGTGACACGCTCGTAGTGGATACCATAGGTTTTAACGACAAGAGCTGGCTTGCGGACATACCCTCGATGGTTACGCCGCACACGGAAATGCTTCACCTCACGACGCGGCTCCGCCGGCTCGATCTCGGGCACCTGGAGAGCGAAATCACCTTTGACGATCCGGGAACCTTTGCGAAGCCTTGGACGATAAAAACCATCACGGATTTGGCGCCGGGCGAAGATGTTCAGGAATGGATTTGCAACGAGAATAACCAAGACCTCGAGCACTTGGTCGGTCCGTAGAGCAGGCCATACAAAATGATTTGAGTTCGGCGAGCGTGACAGCCGCGCCCTCTCAGGGTTGATTCTATTTGCGTTCTCTTCGCGCCAGCGGCTCTACGCCCAGGCGCGATTGTCGACTGTGTTCTCGTAGGTGGCGCCAGGTTCCGTCAAACCCCATCCGAGCGTCCACTGGTAAGTGTGGTCGAACCGTTCCCGCGTGTAAGGCTGCGGCGGAGCATTGAGTATGCGCGACAGCTTGAGATCGCCGGGTTCGAGTTCGCCACCAGCCTCGTCGAGCAGGTAATGTGCATACTTCGCGGGATTCTTTCGGATCACCTCAGCGGCCTGGGCCTCGGCATCGAACATCCTTCGCAGCGTTGGGCCATCCAGCTCATCCCCGGCGGCTTCGCTCCTTGTCGAGTGGGACTCGACGAGCACGGTGTGCCCGCGCTTCTCGGCCACGCTGATCCAGGGCTCCATCAAACTGACGGCCTCGACCTGGCCTTTGCTCAAAGCCTCCAGCCGCTCCTCGTGAGTTCCGGCGTTCGTCCACTTGATCTGTTCGCGCTTCAAGAATCCATCGAGCATCTTCAACATGGTGAAATGCGAGCCGTTGTAAGGGCTGACGGCCACGGCTTTGTTCTTCAATTGCTCCGGTTCGTAAATGCCCAATCGATGATCGGACACAATGGCGAAGGTGGACATCGCGGAGCCCAACGCCACGATCTTGGCTGGGCGGTGCCCGGGAGTCACATTGGATTCGACCGCGCGCTTCATCACTCCCCATTCGCACATGCGAAACTGATCGCAGGCGCCTTTATCGTAGAGGGACTCCATGGTGCGCTGAAAAATATTGTCTCGCAGAGCCTGATGATCGGCTCGCCGCTGAGCCGTGCCGGGCGTCTTGAGAATCTCCACATCCAGCCCCTCATCTCTGAAAAAGCCCTCATCCCGAGCCACGAGTACGGGGAGATCGTGAATGGCATTCATCATCGAAACACGAACTTTCTTGAGCGCCTCGGTTGCAGTACTCATCGGCTCTTCCTCTCTCAACTCTAGAATTTACATACGAGAGTACTTACTTTTATCTTACGCGGCAAGGATATCGGCGCCTTTGCCGCATGACATCGACCCTAGCGAATGCCCGCTGGCTAGCGCACCACTGTGGCCTGGCACCTCAAATCGTGCCAATCGGGCCGTCCTATCGCTAATGACGCCTTGGATACTACGACCGTACAAAATTGTGTTAGCCCTTGCAGACAGTCATGGTACTATTAGTACCTGTTCTCGCGGGCAGGTGAACGCTGTACCCCTTCCGGATGCCCATACAGGGGGGGATTTTGTCCATGCAAGCATGCGATCGTCGCGCCGCACCGCGTTTCCGCATCGCCATTCCGCTGCATTTTCAGTTAGCCAAATCCTCTGAACCCGAGTGTGCCGCCGAGACGCTGGACGTCTCCTCGCGCGGCGTGCGCATGGAAACGGACGCCCCGCCGCGCATTGGCGCCGTCTTGGAGGTGCGTCTGCGCATGCCGGAAATGATCACCGGCTGGCGCGTTCCGGAATGGCGCATCACCGGGCACGTCGTGCACGTGGAGGCGGGTAGCGAGCCTGGCATGTACGGCGTGGGGGTGGAGTTTCATTACTATGAGGCCACGACGCCGCAGCGCGGCGGCCCCGTTGCTAAAGTCAGTGCCACGAGCGTTCGCCTGCTTATCGGCGGCGGAGCAAGCCGATGAAATCCGCCCTGATTGTGGATGGCGAGCCGCCCATGGGCGAGATCCTCCAGGAGGTCCTAAAATCCGAGGGGCTGGATTCGGTGACGCTGGCGCGGGGACCGGAAGCAGCCGATTACGTTCGTGCGCGGAAGTTCGACGTTGTTTTCGTCGATTCCAGTTCACCTGTCTCTGACGGAATCGACCTCACGCGAAAAATTCGCGGCTCCGGATATAACAACAGAACTCCCATCGTCATGATCACCACCCCAAAATATGCAGGCTTTCTGACGGAGGGATTTGCGGCCGGGGCCAGCTTCGTAGTCTATAAGCCGATCGATCGGGCGCGCCTGCTGCGCCTGGTGCGGGTTACGCAAGGAGCTATCGAAAACGAGATCCGCCGTTTCCGGCGCGTGGTGGTGAAGGTGAAGGCGCTAGTCAAGAGCGGCGACCACGAGGTTGAGGCCGCAACCATCGACCTGAGCCTCAACGGCGCGTTGGTTCGCGCGCGGCGTGTCTTCCCCTGCGGATCGTCGGTGAAGATCAATTTGTTTTTGGCTCCGCTAGCGCCAATCGTGGGCTACGGGTCAGTGATGCGGACGGTGAGCGAAGACCAAATGGGGATTCAATTCGACGGACTGTCTCTGAGCGACAGCGCCCGGCTGCAGGATTTCCTACTGCCACTCATCGCCGCGTGATTCCACGCCAGCAAACGTAACTTCTTTTACCGCGTTATACCGCGCGAGCGCTCGCGTTCAAGAGGCGTGTGCCGGGAAGCCGGCATACGTCGAAGCGCCTTGGCCTTATGCGGTCACGGGTTCGGCCGGCGTGAGCGGGACATTCCAGGCGTCGTAGCCGTAGAGCCAAGTGGTGTCGTCGTTGCCGCCCTTCATCCATGTATTGGCGCTGGAAATGGCCTGAATGCGTGAAGTGCGCGGCTTGCGGTGCGCTTCATAGCGTCGGAAAGCGCCCTCGATATCGTCGCCTTCCACTTCTTCAAGGCAGCGCGCCAGAATCGCCGCGTCTTCGATGGCCGTCGCCCCACCCTGCGCCATATACGGCGTCATGGGATGGCAGGCGTCGCCCAGCAACACCACGCGTCCGCTGCTCCAGCGCGGGAGCGGCTCGCGTTCGAGGATGGCCCATTTGTGGCAATCCGGGCAGGCTTCGAGCACGCGCGTCACGTCGGGATGAAAGCCTTCGTAGGCCTTGCGCAATTCCCGCACATCTCCGGTGGCCGACCACGATTCCCGCGTCACCCAGCCAGCCGGCTCCGGCACGCTGGTGACGAAATAAAGCTCGCTGCGCGCCGCGGTGACGTAGTAGATCACAATGTGGCGGTCGATTCCCCACCACTTCGTCCGCGAACGCCCGATATCGAAGCCGCTAAGTAGCGCCGAGGAGAAGACCGCGCGATAGGCGATGCGTCCCTTGTGCAGCGGCTCATCGGGTCCCACGATGATCTCGCGTACCAATGAATGCACGCCGTCGGCGCCGATGACGGCGTCGGCCTCGGCGCGCGTGCCGTCGGCAAAAACAAGTGTCACGCGGCCCGCGCCGCGGTGCTCGAGCCCAGCAAGTTTCTTGTCCAGATGGAAAATCTCCGGTGGCAGAACCGAAACGAGCGCGTCGTGCAGGTCGGCGCGGTGCATGCAGAGGTAGGGCGCGCCGAAGAGGCTTTCCGGCATGGGCAGCTCGCGCATGATTTCGCCGGTATCCCATTCGCGGTTGAGGTGCGAATAAGGCTGGAAGGCCGTGCGGCGCATGCGTTCTTCGACACCGATCTTGCGCAGCACCTTCATGGAATTGGGCATCATCTGAATGCCCGCGCCCACGCGCGCGAATCGCGCCGCCTGCTCGTAGACCTGCGCGTCGATGCCGATGCGGTGCAGCGTGGACGCGGCGGTTAGCCCGCCGATGCCCGCGCCCACAATCGCAAAGGTCAGCTTTTTCCCCGTCATTCGCTATCGCCCCGGCGTTTCCAGAATGCCCTTCAATCGCGCCAAGTCCTTGCGGTTTGCCCGGCGCATGGCAAATTCCATGAATGGAGCTGCCAGCCGCGAAAAGCCCGCGGGATTCCTCCGATACCGCAGCATCCTCCGCGTACTCCTCGCGTCCACGGATTCCCACTCATAGGTGGTCTCCATGGGGAAGGGCCCACTCGCCGTCCGCATGATACGTCTACGACCACGGCGATTTCTCCAAACCACGCCGGTACTTTTTACTTTAATCCACGACGGTATAGATTTCGCGCCGACCGCTACGAATCATCTTGCGCAATCGCCCATAGGACGCTTGCCAGCCTTTATCGGCCAAGATGTTCTTGAGTGCCTTTTCGTAGTCGGCCAGGCTGGCAAATTCGCTTTCAAACACAAGCGTGTAGAAGTCGCCGCTCAGGTCTGTCATCACGCGTGCCAGGCGATAACCCAGCGGCGCGGTGAGCTGCCGGTGCTGCTTGATTTCGTCTTTGGCTTGCTTCATCTTTTCGGGCTCGATCTGGAAGACGTCCCGCACCACGATCATGTGCCTCCTCCTTGGTATCATGCCATTGTGCAGACGCAGGCCGACACAACTCTATGGGGCGGCTAAAGCATTACGAGGGCGCGGAGATTGCTTGTTTGCTAAGTTTTCTCCGACGTGGTCGGATCGATCACCGAATCGATCCGCGACACGCGATTGGCGGGGAAGCCGCCCTGACGAGCGTGCTCCCGCACCATCTGCTCGTTCGGCGCGATGTACACGCAATAGATCTTGTTGTCGGTAACATAGCTGTGTACCCATTGGATTTGCGGGCCCAGGTTGCGCAGCACTGAGCACGATTTCTCAGCAACGGCTTGAAGCTGTTGCGGCGACATCTGCCCGGCTCCCGGAATCTCACGCTCGATCAGATACTTTGGCATCGGCCCCCCTTGGTGCGCCCGCAGCATACTCCCGGCTCTGCGCACGCTGCAATATGGCCGCCTCACGGCCTCACGGCTCCAGCGGCAGCCGAGGGCGGCGAAAACGCCGATCCGGCAAGGATCGGCGTCCCGAGCGAGTTTTTGCGAGCCATCTCTCGGAGCTTTCGTCGCTTAACAAAGTCCTGCCCTTACAGTAGGTTCCGATGAGTTGCGGGAACTGATGTTTTGGCATTGCTCCGTCCGTCGGCCTTTCGCAGCGTGAGCGCGATGCATATTCACAATCGAGCCGTCCATCGCGCTCACGTTTACTTCTGTGATGCCGCGATGTCCCGGACGCACGATCTCGTACGAATACACCAGCCGGCCATGCTCGGTTTCGAGTTCGGCAGCCTGGACCGTCCCGGGGACCGCCCGCAGCGCCGTTGTGCGCGCCTGTTCGGGCCCAATTTTAGCCTGCGCTTGGTCCGCCTGCAATTCGGGGAAATGCACAAAGGTCATCGTTCCCATCACCAGCATCGCATAAATTAATGCAGCGAAAATCTTGGCTCGTTTCATGGACTCTCTCCTTTTTTGGGCTGACGCTCTCGGTTTGAGGGCCGCTCCTGCAGTCAGCCCCATCGGAGCGTCAGCCAGTTTGCCTTCCATCTGAGGCGAGAATACAGAGCCGGAGATAAACGCACGATTAATAGGCGCGACGAAGCGGGCAAGTTCCTACGGGTTCGTCGCGCAATTTACCGGAATCTACAGATGATGCGAGGTTTACTTCTACGCGGTGAGCAGGATCGGCTCGCGATCGGTGACGACCAGCGTGTGCTCGTAATGCGCTGAGTGGCGACGGTCCGCTGTGCGCAGGGTCCAGCCGTCGTGCCCCAAAACGACGCTGCCGGAACCAACGGCGATAATGGGCTCGATCATGATCACGAGGCCCGCAGTCAAAATCTGGTGCGCGGCAGGATCGTCGAAATTGGGCGCGCTCGGCTCTTCATGAATTGTGCGGCCCATACCGTGGCCGCCCAGCTCGCGAACCACGGAGAAATGACTCGACCAGACTTCCCGCTCCACTGCGCGGCCGATCTCTCGCACGCAAGTTCCGGCGCGCGCAACGCTCGCAGCTTTCGCGAAGGCGCGTTCGGCGCAGGCAATCAAACTCAAGAGTTCCGGCGGCGCATGCCCCACGGCGATAGTCTCCGCGGCATCGGCCATGACGCCATCTTTTTCCACCGTCACATCCAGCTTTACCAGGTCGCCGTCGCAAAGCGCGCGGCCGCTCGGAACGCCATGCACGGCCTCCTCACTCACGCTGATACCGCTGGCTCCGGGAAAGCCATAAACCAGGGACGGCGCGGGTCGCGCGCCGTGCCGGCGCATCACGCGGGCGCCAGCCTGATCGAGCTCGCGGGTGGTGACGCCGGGACGAACGCGTTGCTTGATTGCCTCGATCATGCGGCGCACAATGTGGCCTGCGGCGCGCAGCCCTTCGAGTTCTTCGGGCGATTGATGGACATGCAAGCCTTATTGTCCCTGTCCCTGATTTGGGGCCGCAAACAATTTCTGACCGGTGCTGGCCAGAGTGACGGCTTTTGCGTTTCCAATGTGGCTCCCGTCTCTGGCGCCAAAGGCTTCTACGGTGCTGACGTCGCCAGGTTTCAGCGAGTTCCGCCTCCAGCCATTCCTCAAGAGCGTGTTGGGACTGTTCATCTCGAATCCCCAATTCGTCACTGTACCAGCGTCGTTTTTGACATCGATGTAAAACCAGGCGTGAGGATTGGTCCACTCGAATTTCGTGACCGTGCCCGTCATCTTGATCGGTTTGGAGGCGTCGAATTCCGCCGTAAACGCATGGTGTGCGAACGCTGGCCCTGCACTCCAAAGCAACCCGATAGCAGCAACGCAAACCGCCAATGTTGTTTTCATCGCTCAACCTCTCCTATTCAGATAAATTGACGCTTTACCACCCTGCGAGAGTCGACCTGGATTCCCACTACTTATCGCTGCTTATTTGTAAGTGTTCCGCGTCTCTTTCGTTTCACGCAGATGTTCGATGAGCTCGGTGTCCGGAAGCAATTTGAAATGAATCGTCGCAGCGTTCCATGGCTTAAGATATGCGCCGGGATCATTCACCGTAACGTCCAGATCCAAACTTCCGAAATTGGGACGTCGGTAGCGTTCGGTGATGTGCAACGCCTCCGTATGCGGGTGACCACCGTTATCCAGCCAGCTACCTTCTTTGAAGCCGGCCACTTCTACCACAAATGTGCCACCTTCCCATTTCCCGACCGAATACCCGAACCACGAGGGATTGGGGTCTTCCGGCAGCGTGCGGCCGTCAGTGAAAATTTGCCGATGCTGATTGAATTCCTCGTAGAGCACCACGGTTTCCCGCAGCGTCTGGATGATCTTGAACGGGATGTCCGAAACCAGCATGGCATCCGGCACGCTATGCGGCAGGCAGTGCAACTGCGGGTTATCTGCGCCCCACCTGTTCTGGCGCTGCTTGTAAAGGGCTGCGGCCGATGGACGCATGGGAACGTCGATGCCTTCGCCGGCGAGATTACCGACGTAACGGTAGCTATCGGCGTGCCAGATGCCGGAGAGCTCCGGCTTCCCATCTGGCGCTCTTGGAGTCGGTGCCAATAGGTTAGGTTTGCCATCTTGCGTCCGAGGTGTTTCCGGAAAGGGGGATGTTGAGCCACTGCGCTCGAGCGGCACCGGCCACGGCCAACACCAGTACGTTTTGCATTCGTCTCGCCACGCTTGTTAGGAAAGCCATGAGCCTAGCCTCTCGATCTAGTTCGAGGGATCTGGGGGCGAGAGTGCAGAATTCCAGATAAACGTAGGATTAACAGCGAGGGGACACGAGTCAAGTCTTGGCGATTGGCCAAGAATATAACGCAAGCGACAGATTGGACGGACTTAGGTCCCCGTGCGTTCAGCCGTGCGTTCGTGCTTCGCAAGCGCAGCTTCCGGCTCCTCGCCTGCAGCGCCGTTTGCGGGTAGATACGCCGCAAAGACACTGCCGGAAGCATCCGACCGCACAAGCGTCAGCCGGCCGTGATGCGCCTCGGTAATCCAGCGGGCGATGGCCAGCCCCAGCCCGGCCCCCGCCGTCGCGGACGCAGCCGTCTCGGGCGCGCCGGAATTCTCGCGGCCCGAATGCGTGCGGGCCGGATCGAGGCGAAAGAATCGCTCGAAAATCTTCTGCTGCGCCTCGACGGGAATGCCGGGTCCGCTATCCCGCACCATCAGCGAGTAATCTGCGCCTCGACGCTGGCAGGCGACGTTGATCTTCCCACCCTCGGGCGTGTACTTGATGGCGTTATCGAGCAGATTCATGGCGAGTCGCCGAACCAGCGCTTCGTCAGCGTGGATGGGCATCTCGCCATCGGGCTCGTAGGTGAGCGTGATACCGTGCGCCGCAGCCATGCTACGCGCCGCGTGAACACAATCGGCGGCGAGTTCCTCGAGATAAAAATCGCGCGGACGCAATGGATATTCGCCCGCATCGGCGCGGGCCAGCGTGAAGAGATCGTCCACGATCTGCGAGAGCCGACGCGCTTCATCGAGTGCGATGGCCAGCGATTCTCGATATTCCTCCGGCGAACGCACCTGAGAAAGCGCCACTTCCGCTTCGCCGCGAATAATGGAAACGGGCGAACGCAGCTCGTGCGACGCGTCGGCCATGAATCGCCGCTGCTGCTCGAAGGAATGATTCAGCCGTTCGAGCAGGCCGTTGAACGTGCTCGCGAGATAGCCGAGTTCATCGCGCGGGTTCAGAACCGGCAGGCGCTCGTGCAGGTTCTGCGCGCCCATGAGCGCAGCTTTTTCGCTCATGGCCACCACTGGAGCAAGGCTCTTGCGCGCCAGAAAATAGCCGCCAGCGCTCGCGATCGCAAGCGTAATGGGAATCACCCAGAGCAGCGTTTCACGAATGTCCTCGAGCAGGAAGCGCTCGCCTTCGATCGACTGCAGGGTCACGATGTTGATCCACGAGCCGCCCACTTCGGCCTCCAGGACGCGCGCGCGAAAATGCTCGTCTCCCAACGTGAGGTCTTGCAACCGGCGCGGCGCTCCGGCGGTACCCGCGACCAGATTGCGCAGAACTGCGCCTGGGATTTCCCGCTGCGAAGCGGCTCCGGCCGGTTCGCGTGGTGCAGGCAGCGCCTGGTTTTCCGCCAGGACGTTGCCAGCGGAATCGAGCACGGCAAAGCGATGATCACGCAGCCGAAACTCGTCCACGGATTCCTGCGCCGCAGCGTGCAGAGCCTCGAGTCCCGTTCTTTCTTTGAGCTGGTCTTTGTATTCCGATTGCAGCGTGGTGAGGAAGCCCTGGGAAATTTCCGCCAGCGAAATAAACGTGCGCTGCTCGGCGGTGCGCTCGACCAGCCAATACGTCCCCGCGGAGAGGCACACCAACACGAGCGCGAGCACGCCCGTGTACCATAGCGTCAGACGAACGCGTACCGAATCAAACATGCTTCTTCCCTGCCCCGCGCCGAATCGCTGCCGGATTCGCGGAGGTCGTTGCCGTTCTTTTGCGCGATTCGCTGCGCCAGCCCGAGCCGCGCTCAGCGCCGCCAGCTTCTGCCTCATCTCGCGCAGCGCCAGCTGCCGTTGCGCTGTTAGTCTCCGGCGAGCCCAGCATGTATCCGGCGCCGCGCCGCGTGTGAATCAGCGGCTTGGCCGCGCGCTCATCAATTTTGCGCCGCAATCGATTTACGTACACTTCGATGGTATTGGTGAATGGGTCGAAGGTCTCGTCCCACACATGCTCGGAAATTTCTTCGCGCCCGACCACACGGCCCGCATTGCGAGCCAGATATTCGAGCAGCGCGTACTCTTTCGTCGTCAGCGGAATCTGCCTTCCGCCGCGCGCCGCCGCCTGCGCCGCGGTGTCCAGCACCAGATCCTCGACCGCTATCCGATGCGGCCGCAATTCGCCCGAACGACGCAAGAGCGCGCGCAGCCGCGCCAGCAGCTCCCGAAATTCGAAGGGCTTGGTGAGATAGTCGTCTGCGCCGGTATCGAGGCCATGCACGCGGTCGTCGGTGGCATCGCGCGCGGTGAGCATCAGGATGGGAAGGAGCAAGCCGGACTTGCGCAAGCGCCGGCAAACCTCGAAGCCATCCGGCGCGGGAATCATCACGTCGAGAATGGCGAGATCGTAGGTGTTGATGGAGGCCTGATACAGCGCATCCTCGCCGGTCGCGGCCACGTCCACGGCATAGGCCTGCTCGCGCAGCCCCTTGGCCACGAAATTAGCGATTCGCGGATCGTCTTCCACCAGGAGAATGCGCATGGCCGGCTCGCCCTGGGTTCATTCTACATCCTCCACTCGCGCGCGTCTGATCTCAAGTGTCATTCTGAACGCCACGCGCGAAAGAGCCTGAGGGTGCTTTCCCATCTTTGTGAAATCGCGCGAAGAAACTCCCTTTGCTTTCCTGCGAGAAAAAGCGCGCTGAGCGTCGGCATCCTGGTGGTATGACGCTCAGCGAAGAAGGCAAGTAGACGCTGCCGTCATTTGGCCGGAAGGCCGGCGATAGTGAGGACCGTGCCAAAGGCCGGATTGCCATGTGCATCCGTGCCCTGGGCACTCGCGGTTCCGTAAAGCGTGCCGTCGGTGGCCTGGATCACGCCAGCCAGAGGGTTAGCGCCATTCGTTCCGCTGAGCGGCAACTGGTGCACCGCAGCGCCGCCGCTGCTTACCGCGAAGACCGTACCAAAATTATTCACATATCCCGTAATGTTATAGATGGCGGTGGTCCACAAATTGCCATCGGTCGCCTGCAATAGTGGACCGACGTCTTGCCCCCTGACGAAGGGGATCGGGAGCGCCGCCAGATTCTTAACAGAGCCCGTCAGCGTGCTGGAGAAAAGGCTGAAGCTTCGAGCGACGGAGGAGCGCGACACTCCGTAGAGGGTGCCGTTGGAGTATTGAGTGAGCCTGTTTACGGGAAATACGCTGCTCGGGAAGCTGTAAATGGTCTTGAACTGACCATTGGTTGGACTGACGCGGAAAACCGTCCCGGGATTGGAATTGCCCGTCGTTCCATACAAGGTTCCATCCGACGCCAGAATCACGCCGAGGGGATAGTTTGCTTCTTTCGTACCATCTAAAGCATGTAGAACAGTGCATGTTCCGGGAGGCGTCACGCGGAATACGACGCCGCAGCCAAGATTTTGGCAGACTGTTGACGAAATAAATCCACCCGCTTCAGTAGTCCCGTACATAATTCCATCGCTCCCCGCCGTGAGGTTGTTTGGAAACGAGCCCGCCGTGCAACTGGTGCAGAACGTTTGCAGAACCTGGAAGCCGGTTCCCATCTTACTGATCTGGAAAAGGTTTCCTGAACTGTCGGGGTTGGGGCCGCCATACGAGTTGAGGCCGTACAGAAGCCCATCGCTACCTTCGACCAGAGCAACGGGGAGGTGGCCTTGATCGTACAAGCCAGTGTTCTTGTCTTGCTGAAACGTGTATAGCACAGTCACCTGGCCGGTGGCGGTGAGCTTAAAAATTGTCGGTTCTGCGACGCCATAGAAATTGCCGTCCGAACTCTGGATCAGGACGTGGGGCTGGCTGCCGTCGGGGCAAAGGCCATTGGGACACGAAAATCCAAAGAGTTCAGCAATCTTGAATGATTGGGCATGGACCGTGGGGGCCAGAGATAACAGTAACAGCAGAAACAGAACGCGCTTCATATGGGCGGCTCCTTAAGAGCTGTCTGGGCGAAAACGCTATGTTGAGATCTTGGGGAGGCAGGCCCCAAGGCGACCTTGGATACGGCGACACGAGCAGCCTCACAACTTCACTGGAAGAAGTCAGCCGCTTGCTCAACGCCTATGCGTCTGCCATTCTGGCTTCGGACTCCTGACTTCCATATCCCGCAGGGATATCAAGGGCGAAGCCCTTGCCTAGTTAGAGGACGCTTGGCTCACCTCGACCCGAACAGGGCGCGCCGTGGAGCACGCTGCTGCAACTTGCTCATACCTGAATCTACAATCCCACCACACAGAGATGACCACCAACTACAATCGCATTGCCGGGCAAAGCGTCGAGCGCCTGGCCGCGCTGTATGCGTTAGGGGCCGCGCTTTGCATTCTGATCCGCCGGCAAAACGCAGCCATGCCCCGCGCCTCCCTTTCCGAAGTCGACCGGCTGCTACGCGCCGTCAGCTCGATTGATCGAAAGATGGTGAGGAAGACGCGGAGGGCGGCGCCTTGGGGACCAAGCGAATTCGAAATTCGCCGAAATCCTTTTCGAGGACCATCTGGAACACCCAGATGCCCACGGGTACGGCTAGCGCTATGCCAATTGCGGCGCTCAGGTACTGTCCGGCCCTTTCCGAAAGATGGTCCAGGATGCCGCTAAGACTCAAAATGACGCTGCCGAAAAGGCCCGCGGCCCCGCCGAAAAGCACGGAGCGCCAGACCCAGGCCCACCATATTCTTGCCGTCCGCTGGAATGTCGGTTCGAGAGAGCCGGCGGACTTTGTCACGGACGAAGGTTCATCCTCTTGGTGACTTTCGCCCCAGGACGGCAGCGTAGCCATGTGAGTTCCTCCTGCCACAACATTCTAGCAGCCTGAAGGAAAAAGGAAGAGTCACTGTGGCGCGCGGTGCGCGTTTCGGCGGAAACTGTGGGTCGAGTCGTGCCTGGCAGTGTTTCAGTGGACGCGACGCGTGCGCTCGTAAACTCGCCGCTTGAACCGGCTGAGGGCTTCATCGGCGACGCGAAGCAGGCGGCCCAGGTAATCGCGCTCCCCAGGGTCTTCTTCCCCCGAGACTATTTCGGCGTCTTCACTTGGCGGATTAACCAAACGCGAAACACCCTTGAGGTAGTGTTCGTTGGGAGCCCTTGCTTCACGAGAATGGGGATGGTTTGCGCGGATACCCATGGGCTCATCCTCGCCGTGGCGCTGGTTCACACCTCAAGCCAGTTAACTTTGGATTGGCGAACGCGGCAATACCTGGCATGCCTTACGCGGCCCCACGTCAGCCCTGTAAGAGATGAGCGAGTACACCCGAGAGGACCTACCAAAAAGAAAAACCCGAGTGGAATGGTCGGTTTGTGGTTGTCCACAACGCGACTGAGGAAATAGGCGGGCCGAATCCACAGTCGTAAGGCCAGCTAGCGACTCTAGGGTATGTTCCCTATTGTATGGACCGATCGTCACGCTCATTCTTACGAGTGGGACGAAAAAGCCCCGCCTTCCCAGGCGCCCCGCCCTATGGGTAGCCCCCTTCCGCCCCTTATGGGATTCAGATTTGCACATACCCGCCCGAATCTTGCTTGTAGACGATCATCCGGCCGCGCGGAGAACGGCACGCGCCGTTGTTGACGACATGGGCAGGAACAGGGCGGTGGTTTGTGGGGAAGCGGAGAACGGCAAGCAAGCCCTCGAAAAAGTGCGCTCGCTCGAGCCCGATATCGTCCTTCTGGATATCGGGATGCCGGAAATGGATGGAGTGCAGGCGGCTTACGCCATCCGGCGGATGGCGCCTTACGCGAAGATCGTATTCTTCACCGTCAACGATTCGCCGGAAGCCTTCACGGCGGCGAAGTTGCTGGGCGTCGAAGCCCTGGTTCCCAAGTCGTCTCCCGCGCGCGTTCTCATCTCCACCATTGAGAGGCTGGTAACCACACATTAGCGGGTCTCAGGCTTTCAGGCGGTTACTCAACAGGTGCACCACAGCCATCAGTAATTGTCACCCTCACCTTTAGTTAGGCCGCCAGAGATCGACTTTTCCTTTCTTCGTCATCGATGCAGAGAATCGCAGCTGGAATTTCGCTCATCGTACGGCTGCGGGTTATTTCTGTTAGGGCTGTTCCTTCAGACTTTGTCAAAGGAGCGCGGGTTCCTGAGAGAGCCCTGGCTTGCATTGAACTTTTTTCCACGGCGAAAGCTCATTTGATGACTTCGCCGAAGACGGGATGAACATTCTTGATCGGATGCTCATTTTGCGCGAGAGTAGGCATCAAAAGATACGAGCGTGAATGTGTTCAAGCTCTGGATCAATAATTTCAGATCCGAAGTGAGTTCCACGACTCCGAGCGGCAGGATATCGCTGCCGAGCATATCGTAGAGGGTTTCTCCGATGACCTGGAATTCGCGCACGAGCATCGTGGGCGTATAGCCGTTTTTCTTGCGCCGCCTTCCGTGACGCGCGGCAAATTGCAAATCGCGCGGAGTAAGCGGGCATCCTTCGTTCATGACGCGCGCAATAACGACCTGGAAGATCGAGGGCAGATGATCGACGCGCCTTCGATCGTCGATAGGCGCCTTCCGGAGAATGGCGTCATGCTTGATGGCTTCGAGAATCTTCGCGGTGATCTCGCATTCGTGCTCCATGAGCACAACAGCGAGCCTGACCGGCTTCCTGGCAGGGGCGGTAAGCCGAGCCTTGATCTTGGAGACAAGCTCCTCGACGTCCGCGGGCTTAGTGAAGTAGTCGTCCACTTGATACTGGATGGCGCGAATGGCATTCTCCAGGCCGGGATAGCCGGTGAGGATGAAATTACTGCAGCGTGGCTGAGCGCGGCGCATGGCCGTGAGGACCAGAAAGCCGTCGCCCTCGCGATGGATATTCAGGTCCGCCAGCAGAACGTCAAAACTGACGGCGCATCGGCTACCCCAGCCACGGTGGTCACATCGAATCCATGGTGTTCCAGCAGAAGCGGCAGCGTCAGGCGAATATTTTCTTCGTCGTCGACGAAGAGAAGGCGTGGACGTTCGCCTCCTTCGCGGGCGCCGCTCGTGGGTCTGAATGAGGCCCTTTTTCTTTTGTTCAATCGAGCACGTTTCCCGTTTTGGTGGGGCTCTCGCCGGATTCGTGCGTGACCGTGATACGAACCCACGGTCAAATACTAAACGCGTGCTAGGCTCTTCAATAGGCAAAATACCGTAGGTGCGATGGTGGTGGAGCGTGTGCAGCACCTAAGACTCGCAAGAACTGATAACTGATAAAGGATCCACCAAGGAAAGAGGTCATGTCCCCAGAATGGATACCGCTGCTGTTTGCAGCCGCAGTGATTGTGCTGCTGCTTGTGGTTCTGCGGCCTCGTGCGCAGTCGTGGCGCACAACCATTTGCCGCCTCGCGGTGATGGAAGCGGTCTATCTGGGCATGGCTTATCTGCTGCTCGATGTCCTGGAGCATCCGCCGGCCGAAGCCCTGGTAGGCGCGATACTGATGGCGGCGATGGCGGGCGCAATTCCTAGTCGCTACTACCGCAAAGTGGCCAGAGAAAAATGACGACCCGGCCAGTCTCGCCACAGTGGTGAAGTTCTCTTCTCTCTCCACTCCCTACAGGCAACTCCGAACAGGCGAACAATCATCGTTAGGGTAGCGCTGTATGAGAGGAGCCTATGGGTGAAAAGGTGATGCGCGTGAGAGCGTTTGGCGTTTTCCTGCTGGCGTTTGGTGCGGTGGCTCCGCCGGCCTGGGCCGGGCATAATCAGAGTTCACCCCCGGCCGCGGTCTCCAGCCTGCCGGCGCGGCAACAGAACCAGCAGCGGGCAGGCGATGCCGCACCGGCGCAATCCATCTCAACTCTGCCGACGACGCTGACGTTGCCGGCAGGCACGATGATCCCGGTGCGTCTCAGCCAGTGGCTCTCGAGCGACCGGAATCATGTCGGCGACACTTTTAGCGCAGTTCTGGATCAGCCACTCGTTGTGCACGGCTGGGTGGTAGCGCGGCGAGGCCAAAGCGTGATCGGCCGCGTGGACGTGGCGCAAAAGGCCAGCGAAGGCAAAGGCGTTTCCCGGCTGGGATTAGAGATTACCGAACTCTCGCTGGTGGATGGAGAGCAGCTTCCCGTAAGCACACAAATGCAGCAGGCCGCACCCTCGCCTGCCCCGCCGGGTTCTGCGGAACGTAACGTGGCCACGGTGGGTACCACCACCGTCCTCGGCACGATCATCGGAGCGGCTATTGGCGGCGGACAAGGCGCTGCGATCGGCGCGGGCTTAGGAGCAACAGCCGGCGTGGCCGCCGTTCTGTATACACGCGGGCGGCCCACCGTGGTTTCTCCGGAAATGTTGCTAAGCTTCCGCCTTGCGGCGCCGCTGGCCATCTCCACTGAAAAAGGCCAAGTGGCGTTCCAGCCGGTCACTCAGAGTGATTATAAGGACCAGGATGCCTACGCCAATCCGCCTCGCCGTCGCGGTGCACGGCCCGGCTACCCGCCTCCTTATTATTACGGATACTGCGGCCCGTGGGGCTGGGACTGCTATCCGGGGCCCTATTTTGGTCCCTACATTGGCTGGGGCGTAGGAGTCTGGGGGTTCGGCCCGAGGTTCGGGGGCTTTGGCCGCATTCGCAGGTAACGGTCCCGGGTTGTTATCAGTGGGACAGTTACCCTGGAACACAGCGCCTCTTCTGCGCACGGGCGATCACTGATCTGGGCGGTAACTTTGGCACGCCGTAGACCAGGCCGTAGGGACTCCGTCGCCGCAGTGATGACCATCCTGGCCCAGAAACGCGCTTCATCCTTGTGCCATGCCAGCCGTACCCTCTAAGACCTACGCAAGATGTTCAAGTTTGAACACCATACAGGTATCCCAGTATAGAATTGAGATGGTCGCTCGGAGCACCATAGCCAGCGCTATGATAACAGGGTAATTCACTCATTTTTTGGAGGTAACTTACGGCTGGAATCCTAGTTGTCGACGACCATTCCATCGCGCGGAACACCGTGCGCGAACTCCTCAAGACGCACGCCCTGCCCGTCTGTGGCGAGGCGGAACACGGCCGACAGGCCGTCGATCAGGTCAAGGCGCTAGACCCCGACCTGGTGCTCCTCGATATCAATATGCCGGAGATGAACGGCATCCAGACCGCCTTCGAAATACGCCGCATAGCCCCTTCCACAAAAATTCTTTTCTTGACCGTGCAGGAGTGCACGCCTGAGGCCGAAACCGCCGTTCGCCTGCTGGGCGCGCATGGTTTTGTAAGCAAATCCTGCGTTGGCACCGACTTGATCCCTAAACTGAAACTCCTGCTCGACAGAGAATAAGTTTTCCCGTTCTGCGCCTCGCGCATCTCACATGCCCAAGCCCGATTCTTGATGGAAACGAAATCTCCGTCTTTTTCTTTTCGTATGCTCCTTGCCGCTGATCTAAACTGGGCCCATGCTCTCCGGGAAATGGGTCTTCCGGCATCGCGGAGTGCTCACGCACTTTCCGTTGCTTTTGGTGCTCTTCTGGAGGCGCGGCGAGGTCAGCAACACCGCCCTGACTTGGGGCGCTGGCCTCGCGTTGCTATTCGCCGGCGTGGCCCTGCGGATCTGGGCGCAGTCCTACATTCACCATCGGCTGAAGCTGCCGCTGGAATTGACCACCGGCGGGCCTTACCAACTCGTACGCAATCCTCTTTACATTGGTAACGCGGCCGTCTGCGCCAGCGCGACGTTTTTCGCGCGGCTCCCCTGGCTGGCGCCTTTCATCTTGCTCTGGTGCTTCGCTGTCTATTCGGCGGTCGTCCGCTACGAAGAGGGCTGGCTTCTGGAACTCTATGGCGGGCCCTATGAGCGCTATCTGAGGGAAGTGCCCCGGTGGTTCCCGCACTTCGATGGACTCCGGCGCATTGCCTTGTGGAATGAGTTTTCGCCGAAGGCTATTCGCGCTGAACTCCACTGCCTGCTCATTGCCCTGATTTTTGGCCTAAAAGGGCTGGTCGATTCGCCCGCTGGCCATTTGGCCTGGACAGGGCTTCGCTCGCGCCTGTTCTCGTAATTCCTCCTCCGGACTTCGTGGCTGGTAGTTAGTTAGCCTTAACTCGCGCACTATCACCGTCACATTGCCCTCCCAACTGGGCCACGCTACCTTGCCCATCAGGCGACAGACCAATGAAACCAACGGCGCCATGTTTGTGAGCGCGTCGGGTCTCGTCTTATGCGCACAAAACCCGGGCTCAGACGCAATTGTTGGCTACCCCTCCGCCAAATCCGCACACGTCTCCAGAGCCGAAGGTAACTCTTTTCGTACTCGGCTGGGTCAAATAGTTGTGGCGCCTTTACCGGTGCATATGCGTTTGTTACTCTCGCTCCATGATGCGCAGGGCCGAAATGCGTCCCGGCCGCGCGGCGCCGCCACGAGTCTCCGAATCCATCGAGAGCCGCGAGAATCGCTGGCTGAAGCGTTTTCGCGTCGGTCTTTCTGGCGAAATCTTTCCGCATCGCTTTGAATTCGAAGAAACCGCCGGTGTCGAAGGGGCGCGTCTTGTGGAGACAGCTTTGCGTTCCGGCGTCGAGGTCCTCGCCGTGCTTTTCAGCGAGACGGGCGCGCAACACATCTCGCGGCTCGGGCCCTGGATTCCCGCCGGAGCGCGCCTGCTCCGCACCAGCGATCGCCTGTTTGCGTCTGCCAGCGGAACCGAAACGCCGCAAGGCATCGCTGCGCTGGTGCGTCCGCGCGCGGGAACCTTCGACGATCTCCTTACCGGAATTCCCTTGGTATTGCTGCTGGCCGGCGTGCAGGACCCCGGAAACGTCGGGACTTTGGTGCGCACCGCCGAGGCCTTTGGTGCCTCCGGAATCGCCGCATGCGCCGCGGGCGCCATCGGCACCGCCAACCCGTACGCGCCGAAGGCACTGCGTGCCTCGGCCGGTTCTGCATTGCGCGTGCCGATTGTGCGCGGAATCTCCGCGCCCGTGCTTCTCGCGCAACTGAAGGTTGCGGGAGTGCGCATCTATGCTGCCTGCCCGGAGGACGTTTTCGATGGCGGTTTAGACGGAGCCGCCACCAGGCCGTTCAATCCGTGGGAAATCGATTGGCGTGCGCCCGCTGCCCTGCTGGTTGGCAATGAGGGCGCGGGCTTGCCCACGGCCCTGGTGCGTTCGGCCGACGCCATTGTGCGAATTCCGCATACGCCGCGAGCACTGGATGCCGACGCGACGCAGACGCAGCGGGAAGATTCGCCACGCGAATCGCTGAACGCAGGCGTCGCTGGCAGCATCCTCTTATATGAGGCCGCCCGCCAGCGCGGCCTGGGTTGACAGGGGCACAGCCATTCCTGGCTGTGCGTTTCCAGCCCCAGCCAATGCGCACCGGCATGACTGCCTGTGCCACAATTGAGCGGGATCGCTACGGAACGGTTATCCTTAAGATAACGAGAACCCGATGAGCAAGCCTGCCATGAGCCTTTTCGCCAAAGTGGAAGCGAACGTCGCCGCGGCCAGCGCGCCGCTCGCCGAACGCATGCGCCCACGCTCGCTCGAGGAGTTTGCCGGACAGCAGGCGCTGCTCGGACCCGGTAAGCCACTGCGGGTGGCCATCGAAACCGACGATCTTGGCTCGATGATCCTTTGGGGCCCGCCCGGCTGCGGCAAGACCACGCTGGCGCGGCTCATCGCGCGCCGCACGCATTCCGAATTTGTCTCCTTCAGCGCTGTGCTCAGCGGCATCCGCGAGATCAAAGACGTCATGGCCGCTGCGGAGCATACGCGCCGCACGGGCCGCCGCACAATTGTCTTTGTAGACGAAGTGCATCGATTCAACAAGGCTCAGCAGGACGCCTTTCTTCCGCACGTCGAGGTGGGAAACATCATCTTCATCGGCGCCACCACGGAGAATCCCTCGTTTGAGGTCATCGCGCCGCTGCTCTCGCGGACTCGCGTCTACACTTTGCTGGCTCTGTCGAATCGAGAACTCATCGGGTTGCTGCGCCGCGCGCTCTCCGATAAGGAACGCGGTTACGGCGCCGAAAAGATCGAGGCGCCTGACGGCGTCCTCGAACGCATCGCCACGTTTGCCAATGGCGACGCCCGCGCGGCGCACAACACGCTTGAAGCCCTGGTGCGCGCCGCGGAACCCGGCACCAAGGGCGCGCGCGTGCTTAGCGAGGAGCTTCTTTCCGCCGCGCTGCAGCGCAAATTTCTGCTCTACGATAAATCCGGCGAAGAGCACTACAACCTGATCTCAGTTCTGCACAAATCGGTGCGAAATTCCGATGCCGATGCAGCGCTCTACTGGCTCGCGCGCATGCTCGAATCTGGCGAAGATCCGCTGTACGTCGCACGCCGCCTGGTGCGCATGGCCAGCGAGGATATCGGCCTTGCCGATCCGGCCGCGTTGGGAATTGCCGTTGCTGCGATGCAAGCCGCGGATTTTGTGGGCATGCCCGAAGGGAATCTGGCGCTGGCGCAAGCTGCCGTCTATCTGGCGCTCGCTCCCAAGTCGAATGCGCTTTATACCGGTTACGGCGAGGCGCAAAAGGATTTGCAGACCACCGCATCCGAGCCTGTGCCTCTGCATCTGCGTAACGCTGTCACCGGCCTGATGCGCCACGAAGGTTACGGCCGCGGCTACGAGTACGCCCACGACGTTCCCGACAAAGTAGCCGATATGGAATGCCTGCCGCCCAGCCTTGCTGGCCGCCGGTATTACCAACCCGGTGACGAAGGCCTCGAGCAGCGCTTGCGCGCGCGCATGGAACAAATTCGCGGAATCAAATCTCGCCGCACTTCGGGGGCGGAAAGACCGTAAGCTTTTGGCGCCCCATCCTCAACGATACGTGTCATTCTGAGAACGCCGCCCGCAGGGCGCTTTCCCTTTGGTGATAAAGTCGCGCGAAGAAACCTCTTGGGTTTTCCTTCAACCAACCAGAGCAAGAAGACAGATTCTTGGCAGTCCCTAATTGGGGCACCGCGCACAGTTGTGCTTCCGGACCAGCCCAGTCATTCCGTCAGCATTGCCGAGGTTACAGGCATTCAGAAGTCCCTGGATGAGAATACCTAGGGAGGTCGAAGTTAGCTGGGAAGGCGCTTACGAGCTAGCGGCAAAAGCCCAAGCGGGCTGATCTTCGTTCCGCTTTGCCCGCTCGCTCTGAGTGGGAGCCGGATTCCGCGAAGAAGAAAAGATTCGGGCGCTAGCGCATTAGCCGGCGGTGCTGTTTCAGGATGCAGGTGTCCATTACGACGAAGAGTCCGGCCTCGCGCGCGCGTTGCGCCGCGGCTTCATCGGTGACGCCTTCCTGCATCCAAATCGCGCGGGCGCCGACGCGGATCGCGGAGTCCACAATTTCTGGCACAAATTCCGATCTCCGAAAGACGTCAACGACATCAATTTTTTCCGGGACATCCTCCAGCCGCGCGTACGCTTTTTCGCCCAGCACTTGCTGCTCGTTTGGGTTCACCGGAATGATACGATAACCCGCGGACTGCATGTATTGCGATACGCTGTAGCTCGCCCGGAAACGACTCGAGGACAGGCCTAGCACCGCGATCGTGTGCGCGCTGCGCAGAAGGTCTTTGATCTGCTGATCGAACGGCCGGAGCGCCTCGCTTGCAATGGTCATCGCGTCGAACGCCTCGACTTTTTGGCTTGACGAAGCGCATTACGGTTCGTGCGTTTCTCTCGCCGCGCTGGCATAGCGCCTTTCGGCTGTTCGACGAATCTACGCAATTGCTTAACTTCGCGCGGCTCGAGACGGCGATAGTGGCCCTCTGCCAAATTGCCCAACTTGAGCGGCCCCAGCTTCACGCGCTTCATCTTTTCGACGGGATGGCCCAGCGCGAAAAGAGCGCGCCGCAGCAAGTCTCGCCGCGCGCCGGTCAGTTCCGCTTCATACCAGGGATTTGCAGGCTCGGAACCCGCGGCACCCGGAGAGCGCAGCCGGCGCAAGCGCACACGCGCTTCGCGCCGAACCTCTTGCGTCTGGTCGTCGGTCAACCGGCCCGCCACCTTCAGCCAATAAGTCTGCGGCAGCCGCGCGGAATTTCGGAAGATGCGGTCGGCAAGCTCGCCGTCGCTCGTGAGCAGCATCAATCCCGAAGCCGCATAGTCAAGTCGTCCCACGGGAAAGATTCCGCCAGCGAGGCCGCGCAGGAGGTGCCGCAAGGTCGCTCGTCCCTCGGGATCGGACATGGTGGAAACGACGTGAACCGGCTTGTGCAGCGCCAAATAGCTTGGCTCCGGGGGCCGTTCGGCGATGCGCCCGGCAGCTTCGACGCGATCGCGCTCGGGATCAGCCTTCGCACCCAGTTCGCTGACGACCACGCCGTTGACGCGCACCTGCCCGCTGCGGATCAATTCCTCAGCATGGCGTCGCGAGGCGATACCTGCGCGCGCGATAATTTTTTGCAGCCGTTCGAGCATGCGATTTTGCCGCCTACCTCGTGGTTTCTGTCACTCTGAGGAGTCCCGCGAACTTTGCGGGACGACCAAGAATCTCTCCGGGTGGGCCCGGACGAAGCGGAGGGATTTCCGCTTCGGGGCCGCGCGGACCGAGAGCGGTTCGAAAGCCAGGCTTGCGGCCACTGCGCCCAAAATGACAACGCTTGCAAACGGGGCACTTTTGAGCGCCGCCGAAACGTACTGTGAACCCGGCGCGGCCCGCTTCCCACCCAACGCGCGCAACAACGGTGCGCGTTGGGGACCCGGGCTAGTTGGCCGCCCGGCCGGCAGGCTCGCCGGGATTCTTCCCGGCGACTTCCGCATCCGCATTGGGGGCGCACGATTCGGAATCGCGCGCCGCGGCTGGTGGCGGCGCTTCGCCGGCTTCGGACGTCTCCGCCTCCACGGCGATGCCGTCATCCGTGCCCAGCGCTTCGCGGGCCAGCGCCTCGAACTCTTTGAGGCTCGGCAACTCGTCGATATCGCCGAGCCCGAAGCGCATCAGAAAATCCTTCGACGTGCGATAAAGAATCGGCCGGCCCATCACCGGTTTGCGACCCGCCGTGGTGATCAGGCGCTTCTCCAGCAAAGTTTCGATCACGCCAGCGCAATTTACGCCGCGAATCTCCTGAATTTCCGGCTGCGTCACGGGCTGCTTGTAAGCGATGACCGCGAGCGTCTCGAGCGCCGGCATGGTCAGCCGCAGCGGCGGTCGCAGGCTCTTGATGAACCTGCGCACCAGATCGTGGTGTTGCGGCTTGGTGTAAACGCGATAGCCGCCCGCAACCGCGCGAATCTCCACGCCACGCTCGTCGGTCGCGTAGCTCGCCACCAGCTCATCGAGCACCGCGCGCACGATGTGTTTCTCTTCGCCCAAAACGCTCGCGAGCTGTTCGAGGGTGGCCGGCTCGTCGGCTGCATAGATGATGGCTTCGAGCGCGCTCTTTAATTCGGTTGAGGTCATTGTCATGAGTGTTGCTAACCCCGGCTCCGGCGCGAAAGCCATCGTCGATCAGGAGCTTTGGCGCGTCAAAAGAGTCGTCATGATCATGAATATTGCTCGTCGACACTACGCGACCCATCTGCCGGGGCCTCCGAGGCGCCGCCGGCAAAGACGACATCAAACATCTTATGCTTGCGCACGGAAATCGCACCAAAAATTTCCGTCTGCGCCAGCACGATGGCCTGCAGCCGCACCAATTCCAGCACAGCCAGCAGTGCACAGATCATGGCCGAGCGCGACGTGCAGGACTCGAAAACCGTCACCAGCTCTATACCCTCTTCCGAGGCCAACAATTGCGCGCGCAGCACTTGCATCATCTGCTCCACGGTAAAGGGATCGTGCTGTAGCTCAATTTTCGCGACTTCCTTGCGGCGCTCCAGCACGTGCTGGAAGACGCGCACCAGATCCACCAGCGAGACCAGCAACTCTCCCTGCAGGTCCTCGCCTTCGTACAGCGAACGATCCGGCTTCGACCAGACGTGCGCCTCGAGTTGCTGCTTCTGATAAAGCAATTGCGCCGCGCTCTTGAATTGTTCGTGCTCCACGAGGCGATGAACCAACTCGGAGCGCGGGTCTGCCTGCTCTTCAGGACCCGTCAGCGGATCGGCCGGCAAAAGCATCTTGGACTTGATCAGGATCAGCGTCGCGGCCATGTAGATGAAATCGGCGGAGACATCGATATCGAGCTGTTCGAGCTGGTGCAAATATTCCAGATACTGGCCCGTGATCTTGGCGATGGGAATATTGTGAATGTCCATCTCCTGCTTGCGGATCAAATCCAGCAGCAGGTCGAGCGGGCCATCGTAGGTATCGAGATGAATTTTGTAGGGAGTGGCCACCGTTATCCCCCGCCTAGGTCATCGCCAATGTGCCAAACTGCGCTCTCAAAGCAAAAGCAGATTCCTCGTGGTGCGCCCAAGGCAGACTCCTCGGAATGACAACGTTTTGGTTTTACCCGTTCGGGTAAACGCTAGATCAGCGTCCCGCCGGAGCATTCTTCGCTTCCCGCCTTGCAGCGCGAATCTCGGCGCGCTTCCCATCCCAGTGAAAGACGGCTTCGCGGACGCGGTCCATGGTCTGCTGCGCGACCATGCGTGCGCGCTTCGAGCCCGTGTCCAGATATTCCAGCACTTGCTGCGGCTGCTGCTCATAATCCTGTCGGCGCTGCCGCACGGGCTGAATCCACTTGATTAGATTCTCCGCCATCGCCGCCTTGCACTCGATGCAGCCGATCCCTGCCGTGCGGCAGCCGTGCGCCGACCATGCCTGAACGTCGTTCGGCGAAAACAGTTTGTGCCAATCGAAGACGGGACAAACATCCGGATTGCCGGGATCCTGCCGGCGCTTGCGCGCCGGATCGGTGACCATCACCTTGGTTTTTTTGCGAATGTCCTCGTCGGATTCGCTGAGCATGATGGCGTTGCCATAGCTCTTGGACATTTTGCGCCCATCGAGCCCGGGAATCCGCGGCGTATGCGTAAGCATCGTCTCCGGCTCCCGTAGCTTCTTCTCAAAGGAAAAATAGCTTCCGAGATCCGCCAATTGGCTCATGAAATTCTCAACTCCCATCTCAAGCGCTGCCACACGAAGGTTTTCCTCGTACTCGGACAGAAATTGATTGCGTGGCTCGCCACGACGCTCTGGAATCCTAAAACCCAAGCGATTGACGACCTTCGCAGCATTCTCCCCTTCACACAAAGCTTCGCGGTTCATCTCGAGTCCATAGTACGTGTTAAACCGCCGCACGATTTCGCGGCCGAGCTCGACGTGAGATTTCTGGTCTTCGCCCACAGGTACGACCAGCTCCACGTCGGGTTCACCGTACATGACGATATCCGCCGTCTGCAACACCGGATAGCCGAGGAAACCGTATGTATGCAGATCTTTGTTGGTGATGTTTTCGAGCGCTTCTTTGTATGTGGGCACGCGCTCAAGCCAACCGAGCGGAGTAATCATGGTGAGCAGCAGATTCAGTTCGGCATGCTCGGGAACTGCCGACTGCACGAATAGCGTGCTTTTTTCGGGATCAAGTCCCGCTGCCAGCCAATCGGTGGCAATTTCGATGGTGTTCTGCGCGACGAAAGAAGTATCGGCGTAATCGGTGGTCAGGGCGTGCCAATCGGCGATGAAGTAAAAGCATTCGTAGTGGGGGTCGTCTTGCAGGCTTCTCCAATTCTGGAGCGCGCCGAAATAATGGCCGATGTGCAGCCGCCCGGTGGGACGCATGCCGCTCAGGACGCGTTTGCGTTTCTCCCGAGCGTTCTCTGCCCCTGGCGGCACCCTAATGAGCCCCTCTGGTGTGGGATTGCTCACTGCTACGAGCGCGACCTGCGGCCAGCAAGTCCCGAGCAATGATCATGCGTTGAATTTCGCTGGTGCCTTCGTAGATCGAGAGCACGCGCGCGTCGCGATACATGCGCTCGACGTCGCTCTCGCGCGAGTAACCCACGCTGCCGTGAATTTGCACGGCCTTATAGGCCACGCGATTGGCCATCTCGGCGGCGAAAAGTTTCGCGCGCGAAGCAAAAGCACCGAGGCGGCTCGACCCCGCGTCGCGCGCGGTGTCTCGCATATGGGCCGCCTGCCAGACGAGCAACCGAGCCGCTTCGATCTCCGTGTGCATATCCGCGAGCATAAACTGGATGGCCTGAAATTCGCCGATGGTTTTGCCGAAGGCGCGCCGCTGTTGGGCGTAACTTGCGGCGGCTTCGAGCGCGCCCTGCGCGAGACCCACGGCCTGCGCGGCAATGCCCACGCGGCCGCCGTCGAGCGCTTCGAGGGCGATCTTCAATCCCTGACCTTCCTCACCCAGGCGATTTTCCTCCGGCACTTGGCAATCGGCAAAAAGAATTTCCGCCGAGCGCGAAGAACGCAGGCCCATTTTATCTTCGTAGCGGCCCACCCGAAAGCCGGAGAAGCCCGGTTCGACAAGAAACGCGGTTACTCCTCGCGCCCCAGCCGCCGGCTCGGTCTTCGCAACAATCAGATAGATGCCGCTTTCGCCACCGTTGGTCACCCAGCTCTTGGTGCCGTTGAGCCGGTAGGTCTTGCCGCTGCGGACTGCTCGCGTTTCAATAGCGGCGGCGTCGGAGCCAGCCTGGGACTCGGTCAAGCAAAAGGCGCCGAGAATTTCGCCGCGCGCAAGCTGCGGCAGATATTTCTGCCGCTGCGCATCGTTGCCGTGACGCCAGAGCGGCCAAGCCACCACGGAATTGGTCACGCTCAGGGCCACGGCTATGGACGCATCCACACGCGCTACCTCTTCGAGCATCAGCACGTAGGAAATTGTATCCAGGCCGGCGCCGCCCCACTCCTCCGGGATCAGCATCCCGCAGCAGCCGAGTTCTCCGAGGCGCCGGATTTCAGCGCCGGCGAATTTTTCCTCGCGGTCGTAGCACCGAATCAGCGGGCGCACTTCGGTTTCCATGAAGCGGCGCACATTTTCCCGGATCATGCGCTGATCGTCGGTGAGGGAGAAATCCATGTGCTTGTTTGCTGGAATAGCCGTTTGGGACGGTTACATCTTCAGCAATTCGCGGAGGCGCTTGGTCTGCGCGCGGCTCACCGGAACTTCCGACTGCCGCTTATCCGCCATTTTCAGCATGTAACTCGATTTGAACCAGGGGAGCACTTCCTTAATATGGTTGATATTCACCAGATGCGAACGGTGCGGCCGCCAGAAGCGCTCGGCATCGAGCGTCTCTGCCAACTCTTCGATGGTACGGTAATTCGAGGTGCCTTCGAGATCGCGTGTGCAGATCGTAATTGTACCGTCTTCAATCGAGGCGCACACCATATCCGCCGCGTCCACCAGCAGGAGCCGTCCCTGCGATTTCACCAACAGCTTGACCGGCTGGCCGCTGCGCGTGCCCAGCTGATTCATCAGCGTCTCCAACCTCTCCGTCGGAATATGCTCCGCGCCCAGAACGCGGCGGGCCCGTTGCAAGGCCCGCGCTAGCCGCTGCTTATCGAACGGCTTTAGAATGTAGTCGACCGCATTCACCTCGAACGCCTGGACCGCGTAAGATTCGTAAGCGGTCGCGAAAACAATGTGCGGCAGGCGCAGTTTGCGATCCATCAATCTCTGAATCACTCCGAATCCATCTAAGCCGGGCATCTGCACATCCAGAAAAACCAGGTCGGGATTGTGCTCCTTGATCAGGGCCACTGCCTCGAGCCCATTCTTTCCCTGCCCGACCACGCTTACTTCCGGAAAGCTCTTCAGCAGAAAAGCGAGCTCGTCTCGCGCGGGCTTCTCGTCATCCACGATCAAAGTGTCCATATAGGTGTTCATGTGCAGTCCCGATTCACTCTGGCGTGCACCGAGCAACAATTCGACGCAACACGAGTATACGGTGCATGCCGAAACTGGCCAACTCCCCTCTTTTCACATTCCCACCGGCCCCGGGAATCGAGTGTGAAGGCGGCAGCGAAGGGGGCATTCGAGGCCCGGGGCGCACATGCACAGGTTGCCACCGCAATGGCGGAAAATAGCCCTCTTGCGACTGATAAAAACGACTTGGCCACATTCTGTTACGTTGGCTAGGTGAGGTAGTCAAAAGTGCGGGTATCACATAGAAAATTCATAGCTACAGTATTTCTAGTACGGAATGTACCTCGGTACCCGGTTTTCCTAACTCCCTCTGGCGTAATGAGATCGCCACTTGCACAATTTTCGTGCAACTTCGGCCTCCAGTTTGCCCTAGATTATTTACCGATCAAGAACGTTACGGCAGGAGGGCAGGGGTGATTCGTCCGGCACGGGCAACCAACCTTCCGCCGCGGGCGGCTAATCAGGCAGCGGATCATGCGGCCGGGGCAGAACCCTTCCGATCCACTCGCCGCGAACCACGATCCTCTACCGAACTTACCTTTGCCGTGTGCGGTCTGGCCTTCAACGGCAGGTTTTTCGTCGAGCTTTGTTCTACCGTCAACATCAGCCGCTCCGGCTGCTGCCTGCGGCTTCGCACCCGTCCGCAGACCGATTCCGCGCTTGTTCTGCGCGCCGTGCCGGGCGGCACTTTGTTTCCCGCGGGAGCGTCTCAACTTCTGTTTCAGCTTGCCTGGATGCGACCCCACGACGGCGGCTGGCTGATCGGAGCATTCGCTCTGGGCGAAGCTGATCTTTACCGTCTGGCATTTCCTTCCTACACTCCTTAAAATCGGCAATCCGATCCGGTTCGGTTTTAGGACTCCGGTGGAATCCACAGGAGTCCTAAGACCGGAGATCGCCGCCCCGAGCGATGAGCCTGAGGCAGGGATTTCCTTGAGCCCGCGTCTCACGGCGTTTTAACTTGGGTGAGCGGCCTCGCTGAGGTTTGGCCATCATGCCCAATCGTCGCGCACGAGTTCTTCACACCAAGACGCTCTATGAAGGCAAAGTGTTCAGCGTACGTCAGGATCGCATCTGCGAGCCCGGCGGCACTGTAGTGACGCGCGACATCGTAGTTCATCGCGGCTCCGTCGTCGTTCTTCCCATATTTCCCGACGGTGGCATCCTGCTCGTGCGGCAATACCGGCACGCACTCGGCGCCTCTTTGTGGGAGCTCGTCGCCGGCCGCCTCGAAGCGGGCGAGTCGCGGCCTGCGGCGGCGCGGCGCGAGCTCATCGAGGAAACGGGCTACACTGCGCGCCAGATGAAACAAATTTTGGAACTCTTCCCCTCTCCGGGATTTGTCACCGAGCGCATGTGGGTCTTCGTCGCTACGGGCTTGCGACGCGGCCGTGCGCGGCCGGAAGACGACGAGCGCATCAGTGCGAGAAAATTTTCGCTGGCCGCTCTGGAAAAAATGATCCGCCGCGGATCGCTGCACGACGCAAAATCTGTCGGGGCGATTCTTTTTTATTCGCGCTTTTGGAAATGAATTTTCCGGGCGCGGAGGTTGAGGCGATGAAAAAACGCGATAGTTGCTTGCAACGCGCTCACGGGTGGTCTAGGATTCAAGAAAATTAGCCTGGGAGGTGACTGACTGAAAACACAAACCGCGAAGATGAGCGTGCACGCGCAGATGAGCGTGACAGAGTTCATCAAGCATCACTTCCGGCACTTCAATGCCGCCGTCGTAGTCGATGCCGCCGAGGCCTATCGCCGCCACTTGGACCAGGGAGGAAAAATGCTGCTGGCCATGGCCGGCGCGATGAGCACCGCGGAACTTGGATTGTCGCTCGCGGAGATGATCCGACAGGATAAAGTGCACGCAATTTGCACCACGGGCGCCAACCTCGAGGAAGATATTTTCAATCTCGTCGCGCACAATCATTACCGCCGCGTTCCCAGTTACCGCAATCTGACCGATGATGAAGAGCTGGCCCTGCGCGAGCGCGGCCTGAATCGCGTGACCGACACATGCATTCCCGAGGAAGAAGCCATGCGCCGCATCGAGCGCCAGGTGCTGAAGTACTGGCAGGAGGCCGACCGTGAAGGCCACCGTCACTTCCCCTACGAATACATGTATCAGCTCATCCGCAATTGCAACATCCGCGAGTTCTACGAAATCGATCCCCAAGACTCCTGGGTGTATGCCGCTTGCCAGAAAAACTTGCCGATCTTCACGCCGGGCTGGGAAGATTCCACGCTGGGCAACATCTTTGTGGCCAGTGTGGTGCGCGGCGACGTCTCCAATATTCACGTTGTGAAGTCGGGCCTCGAACAGATGGCTACGCTGATCGATTGGTACCGGCGGACCAGCAAAGATCAATCCATCGGC
>QHYS01000023.1:9802-10403 GCA_003223325.1 Acidobacteriota bacterium | reverse complement strand
TCACCTGGGGGAAGCTCGACCGCAATACCCCGCGATTCGTCATCGAATCCGACGCCTCGATCGTGGCGCCCCTGGTCTTCGCCTACGTGCTCGGCGAATAGAGCTGTGGCGCCCCTACGGGGGCTTGAAGGATTGTTCGCTACGCTTCCCAGCGCTTCCGCGCCGGGCTGGTGTCTTGCGTCCCTGAGAGGACTCCAATCGAATAATCAGAACAGACCACGCTTCATGGCGAAGTTGCAGGTGGCCCGTAAGACTAGCGTAGCCATGCAAGCGGTGAAAAGAAGACCCAGGTCAGAACTACAATTGTCACTGGCCTGCTCGGACTGCCGTCTCGGCGTTTGAGCAATTTCCTTCTACTTGCCGCATAATTCTCTCTAGAAGGTGGAGGACTGCATGGAGAATCGGGAGGTCGCGCGCGTTCTGCGCGAGACCGCGCAACTGCTGGAGATCGACGGCGCCATCATCGGCCGTTATCGCAGCTATGAGAAAGCCGCCGAACTGATCGCCAGCCTTACCGAATCCATCGAAGTCATCGCCCGCGATCCCGAAAAACTCGAGGCGCTCCCCGGCGTCGGCGAACGCATGGCCGAGCACATCCGTG
>QHYS01000023.1:0-9594 GCA_003223325.1 Acidobacteriota bacterium | reverse complement strand
TTCCTCATCCCCACCGCCGAGCACGAAGCCACCAAGCTCATCGCTTACATTCAGCGTTATGGCCAACCAATCGGCTCGATCACGCCGGCAGGTTCGCTGCGCCGCTCGAAAGAGACTATCGGCGACCTCGACCTCCTGCTGACCTTTGCGCCGGAAACCACGCCTAAGGAGCTTGAAGCCATCAAGGAACACATCCTCAGCTATGGAGAGCTCGAACAAGTGCTCGCTCGGGGAGAAAACAAAGTCAGTTTTCGGGTGGCCAAAGGATTGCAAGTCGATGTGCGCCTGCTGCATCCCGAAAGCTACGGCGCGGCACTGATCTATTTCACCGGTTCGAAGGAACATAACGTGTCGCTGCGGGGCCGCGCGATCAAGATGGGCTACACGCTGAATGAATACGCGCTAGCTACGCTGAAAGAAGAACGCCGCGTGTGCGGCGCAACTGAGGAAGAAGTCTACGCGAAGCTGAAGCTCGACTTCATTCCGCCGGAACTGCGCGAAAACGGCGGGGAAATCGAAGCGGCCGAGCAGCATCGCCTACCCTAGCTCATCGAGCAATCCGACCTCCGCGGCGATCTGCAAATGCACACCACCGAGAGCGACGGCCGTCACTCCATCGAAGAAATGGCGCGGGCCGCGCGCAAAATGGGGTATGAGTACGTCGCCATCACCGATCACAGCAAAGCCGTCACCGTCGCCAACGGCATGGACGAAGTGCGCACGCGCAAGCACGCGCGCGAAATTCGCGCCGCCAAAGTCGATGGCATTCGTATTCTCGCGGGCGTCGAGGTCGATATTCTCAAGGATGGCCGCCTCGATCTGGCCGATGAGGTCCTAGCCGAACTCGATGTCGTCGTCGCTTCCATCCACTCCTTCATGAATCTCGAACGCGCCGAGATCACCGAGCGCATGCTTACCGCCATCGAGAATCCCTACGTGCAAATCATCGGGCATCCCACCGGACGCATCCTGCTGCGGCGCGACGCCATGGCCTACGACATGGAGCGCATCCTCGACTCCGCCCGCCGCCGCGGAGTCGTCATGGAGTGCAATGCCGCGCCTGACCGCCTCGATTTGAAAGACGTTTATCTGCGCATGGCCAAGGAGCGCGGCGTGTCCGTCGTCATCTCCACCGACGCGCATTCCATCAAGAATCTCGAACTGATGCGTTACGGCGTGCAGATCGCCCGGCGAGGCTGGATCGAGAAAAAAGACGTACTGAACGCGCTGCCGCTCGAGCAAATGCTCACCGCGCTGCGCCCCAAACCCGGCGCCGCGTCTTCGAAAAAAGCCGCCGCCGCTCCCCGCCCGTGAGCCTGGCCCCTGGATGGCGCCGTTCCTACCCGCTGCTATTTCGCCAAAGGGTTCGGGCGCACCTGGACGTGATCCACGGAGCCGAGCTTCGTCTCCGTGAATTTCGGCAAGTAAGAACTGTACGTCATCCAGAGGCCGCGGCCCTTCCAGCCTGCCTTGGCGTCGTCAATTCGGCCATCCACTCCGCGGGTATAGAAGGGCATGGGATAGGGCATGCGGAACGTTATGAAGGTCTCCTTTTTCGGATCGAAGATCAGCATGGAATCGGAAGTCGTTCCCGTCACAACCACCGTGTTCTTGCCGAGCCCGAGAGTATCGAATTGATCGACCCAGAGGAAATAAGGATATTCGGTGCTGCCGGTTTCCTTGCCGGTGCCGGTAAATTTCGCTCCCGGCAACTCCCATGAAGTGAACTTATCGGTCTTAGGATCGAGCTGTCCGAGATATCCGCTTCCGGCCGAGAACCACAGCATGCCGTCGGTGCTGAAGTCGATGCCGTGCGGAACACGTAGCGGCGGAGGCAGCAGGTAGTCTTCGTATTGATGCGTTTTTGGATCGAGCATAAAGATCTTGTTTTGCGGCCCGTCGACCTGCGGAACAGGCACCCACACTTTGCCGTCAATCGGGCTGATCGCCACCGCGTAGCCTGTGGTGGGAACGACTTTGTTGTTTTGCATATCCACCCGCATCCAGGCCTTCTGAGCCGCCGCCTCGGTTCCTTCCACGTTGTTCATGTCGAGCTTGGTCGTGTCCAGCATCCCCAGTACATCGCCATCGCTCCAGACCCGCCCTTGCCAGTCGAATTGCAAGTGATGGGTGTTATAGGAAGTATCCACGCCGACAAATTTATTTGTTTTCGTATCGTAGTATCCGAGCTGCATCCCGTGATTCCGTGAAACCAAGGCCTTGGCCGCCAGTTCAAGCGCCGCCGGGTCATTCGTATCCATGGCCACCGTGCTCGCCGACCATTTGGGATTATTTTCCACGCCGGGCGGCCGAATGGGCTCGGTCATCCACAGCCTGCCGTGCTCATCGAGCATGGGATTATGCGGGCTGGCCATCCACTGCCGCGCCGTCTGATCGACGCCCTCATCGCCGCCAGCATTGCCATGGTAATAATCCAACTTCGCGCTCAAACCGGTTGCGATTCGCGGCTGTACCTGGACCCCCTGCACGGTGTTCTTTAGCGGATCGAGAATCCACACGATTCCACCGCCGGTGCGGTCCGCCCCGTAAACCTTTCCATTCGCGTAGAGCGTTGGATTGCGCTTATCGGTGGAAATCACATCGTGAATGAAGGAATCCTTGTTTGCCCAATCCCATTGCGACACCACAAAATTGCGCTCCATGCCCGTTGGCCTCGGGGGCGCCGGAGGCACTTCCCCGGCCTCGATGCGCGTCGCCCAATCGGCCAGAGCCTTTTCGAGCAAATCTCTGCCCAGCCTTTCAGCCGCTTGATTCATGCCGCTGTTGAGATGGATAAAGGTGTCCCAGACCGTCGGGTCCGTATAACGGCGCATGGCCACCATCCCGATCTGATGGCACTGATTGCAGCCGGCCCGAAACGCCGCAAGCCACTGCTCCTGGCTGTGATATACCGGCGGAAGTTCTTCCTTGGCGGGCGGATGAATCAACGAAGTCCAGTAAGCGGCTGGATAAATCTTGGCCGCCTCTTGCGCGCTTCGGGCGCTCGAGACCTGAAGCTTAACGTCATCGCCGCAGGAAGCTTTGACGCGCTCGGAGTCCTTCAGCCCGTAGCCCCGCACCCATAGTTCATAGGCGCCGATTGGCAAATCGGGGAACAGGAACCGCCCCTGATCATCGGTGACGACGATCTTCCGGAATGGCACTGGCAGAGATTTCGTTTCGGCGATCACCCAAACGCCGGCTTCCGGCTTCTGGCCATTGCCGTTCACCACGGTCCCGCCAATGCTGCTCTGGTCCACTTGGACACCGGAGCCGGTGCCCCGCGCCGCGCCGTTCTGCCGGCCGGCGGCGGACCACGTCACCAGGCAAAGCATCGTCATCAGAGCCCACCGCATGCCGCGCGCTACGTTTCGCATCTCTGTTCCTCCTGGTGATCCCGGCGAGGATTCTCATCCTCGAGACACCTTATGACTATACAGACGTGCACCGCGGGATTTCCGTTTTTGCTCCCGGATGGTCGTCTTTACACACCTGCGGCCCTTGCCAGTGAAGCAAACACGTCTTCGCTGCGCGCCAAACAAAAATCGCCCGAATCATTGCAATTCCGTCGCGCTTTCCGCATCATATTCAGCTTTGCCCGCACGCTGCCGCTTCCAGGGGGAAGCGCCGGCCCGGCGACACTTTGCGTGGCCCGCCGATCTCTCGCGGCAATTACGATCGTAAGACTAAGGGGAAACGAATTCATGCGCCGGCCCACGACCATTGCACCGCCACAAGGAAGACTCGGCGTACTCACTTGTGGCATGGGCGCGGTGGCCACCACGTTCATGGCCGGCGTGGATCTAGTCCGCACGAACAACGCGCAGCCGATCGGATCTGTTACGCAGCTCGGTACCATCCGCCTAGGCAAGCGCACCGAGCACCGTTCGCCGTTGATCAAGGAATTCGTCCCGCTCGCTTCGCTCGACGACCTCACCTTCGGCGGCTGGGATCTCTTCCCGGATTCCGCTTATGATGCCGCCGCCAACGCCGCCGTGCTCTCGCCCGAAGACCTCGTGCAGGCCAAGAAATTTCTCACCGCCATCCGACCCATGAAGGCCGCCTTCGACCGCAATTACGTCAAGCGCCTGGACGGGCCGCACGTCAAGAAAGCCAAAAATAAATACGACCTGGCGCTGGAGATCAAAAACGACATCGCGCGTTTCCGCAAACAGTCCAAGGCTGCGCGTCTGGTGTTGATCTGGTGCGGCTCGACGGAAATTTTCCTTACGCCGCACGATGTCCATTCCACGCCCGCCAAGTTCGAAGCGGCTATGAAGAAAAATCACCCCGCCATCGCTCCTTCCATGCTGTACGCGTGGGCGGCTATCACTTCCGGCGTGCCCTTCGGCAATGGCGCCCCCAATCTCACGGTAGACATCCCCGCGATGCAGCAGCTAGCGCGCGAGCACAACGTCCCCATCTGCGGCAAAGACTTCAAGACCGGTCAGACCTTGCTCAAAACCATCCTCGCGCCCGGATTCAAAGCGCGCATGATTGGGTTGAATGGCTGGTTTTCCACCAATATCCTGGGCAATCGCGACGGTGAAGTCCTCGAGGATCCCGACTCCTTCAAGACCAAGGAGGAATCCAAGCTTGGCGTTCTCGAATATATTCTCCAGCCCAAACTCTACCCAAAGCTCTACGGCAATATGTGCCACAAGGTCCGCATCAACTATTACCCTCCGCGTGGCGACAATAAGGAAGGCTGGGACAATATCGATATCTTCGGATGGCTGAACTACCCCATGCAGATCAAGGTCGACTTCCTTTGTCGCGATTCCATCCTCGCCGCGCCCATTGTGCTCGATCTGGTGCTCTTCCTCGATCTGGCGAAGCGCGCCGGCATGCACGGCATCCAGGAATGGCTGAGTTTCTATTTCAAATCGCCCATGTGTGCGCCGCAGCTCTATCCCGAGCATGACTTATTCATCCAGCTCATGAAACTGAAAAATACTTTGCGCTGGATGATGGGCGAAGACCTGATCACCCACCTCGGCTCGGAATACTACGACTGACCTCCACACGATCTAACGGCAGGCTGTCATTCCCAGGAATCCGCCCGCCCCGGCCAGCTCCTGTGCGCCCGTTTTTTTTGCGGCGTGGACGACGAGCAATCTGCTTTTGCGGCTGACGACCGGCGCAACGCCGCGTATATCGAAAACGTTGATTCGTCTCATTTAAAACTTTCATTTTACTTGCGCCCCACGTGCCGGTATTTTGTCGCCCTGACTGAGGCCCGAGAATTTGACGTTTTCGCGCTGAACTGTCGGCAGAGGCACGAGGAAAGCAAAGGAGAGAAAGCAAAGGGCGCAGGACCGCCGCCCCGCCGCCACCAAGTTCTTGACGGGTCACTTGGACATGGGCTATTGTCTGCGGTTTCTTGCCAAGCGTTGACCCTATCTCACACACAAATTCCTTACTGAGGAGCGCAGACTTATGCCCAAGAATCCAGCGGAGGTAATAAAAGCGGCCAAGGACGTCAAAATCGTAGATCTGAAATTTGTGGACCTGCCGGGGGTCTGGCAGCACTTCTCGCTTCCCGTGGAGGACCTGAAGGAGGACCTGTTTGACGAAGGGATCGGCTTCGATGGCTCCAGCATACGCGGATTTCAATTGATTCATGAGAGCGACATGTTACTCGTCGCTGATCCGGAAACTGCTTATGTCGATCCGGTCCTCCAGATTCCCACCCTCAGTTTGACCTGCAACGTGCTGGACCCCGTTACTCGCCAGCGTTACACCCGCGACCCCCGCTATATTGCCCAGAAGGCTGAAAGCTACCTGAAGAGCACGGGGATTGCCGATGTCAGCTACTGGGGACCGGAGCTGGAATTCTATATCTTTGACGAAGTCCGCTACGATCAAACGGCCCACTGCGGGTATTATTACATTGATTCCGAAGAGGGCGTCTGGAACACCGGCCAATCCGGCGCTCCCAATCTAGGCTACAAGCTGCGACACAAAGAAGGCTATTTCCCGGTACCCCCAGCCGACGCCTTCCAGGATTTACGCTCCGAGATCGTCCTCAAGCTCAAGGAAGTTGGCGTCCATGCTGAGGTGCATCACCACGAGGTAGGCACGGCCGGACAAGCCGAGATCGACATGCGCTACACCTCCCTCACCAAGATGGCCGATAACGTCATGTTCTACAAATACGTGATTCGCAATGTCTGCAAGAGGCACGGCAGGACCGCCACCTTCATGCCCAAACCCATTTTCGGCGACAACGGTTCCGGCATGCACACCCACCAAAGCCTCTGGAAGGGACAAAAGAACGTCTTTTGGGATGAGAAGGGCTACGCGCAAATCAGTCAGACTGCCAAATACTATATCGGGGGACTGTTGCGGCACGCCCCAGCGCTGTTGGGTCTCTGCGCCCCCACTACCAATTCGTACCGGAGGCTGGTGCCCGGCTTTGAGGCTCCCGTGAACCTGGTCTATTCCCAACGGAACCGATCTGCCGCAGTGCGCATCCCGGTATATTCGAAGAGCTCAAAATCCAAGCGCATCGAATTCCGCTGCCCCGATCCCGCCTCCAATCCTTACCTCTGTTTCGCGGCTCAGTTGATGGCGGGTCTGGACGGCATCAAGAACAAAATTGATCCGGGTCATCCCATTGATAAGGATCTCTACGAACTAGAGCCGGAAGAGGCCGCCAAGGTCAAAAGCACCCCAGGCTCGCTCGGTGAGGTGCTGGATGCTCTGGATAAGGACCACAGTTGGTTGCTGGCGGGCGACGTCTTCACGCCGGACGTGATTGAGACTTGGCTCACCTACAAGCGCCAACGGGAACTGGCGCCGGTTAACCTGCGCCCAGTCCCGTACGAGTTTTTCCTGTATTTCGATCTTTGAGGGAGTAGCTATAGCTGGTCATTCATTTTACGAGCTACTTATAGGCGATTCATGGGAGACGCTGATGTTTCTCGGATAGACCGCAACGGAAAGCGAATGCCCTCGCCTGAAGGCTTCTGTTTGCCCTGAGACCGAAAGACCTGCAGGCGCCGGTGAAGGTTTTCGACCTGGAGCCGTAGAAAATTCATATCAAGTCTAAGGAGAAATGGATGGACCCGAAACAAGTTTTGGAATTCGCCTCTAAGAACAACGCCAAAATCCTCGACCTGCGCTTTACTGATCTTCCCGGTCTGTGGCAGCACGTCAGCTATCCCATCAGTGAATTGGAAGAAAGCTCCTTCCAAGAGGGTTTCGGTTTTGACGGCAGCTCCATTCGCGGCTGGCAGTCGATTCACGAATCCGACATGCTGCTGGTGCCGGACCCCAACACCGCCTTCATGGATCCCTTCCGCGATACGCCCACGCTGGTGGTGATCTGCAGCGTCGTGGACCCCATCACCAATGAGCCCTATGGGCGCGATCCTCGGCACGTCGCGCAACTCGCCGAAGCTCATCTCCACAAGACTGGAATTGCAGAAAAGGCCTACTTCGGGGCGGAAGCGGAGTTTTTCATCTTCGATAGCATCCGCTTCGATTCCGATACCCAGCACAGCTTCTACTTCATCGATTCGGACGAAGGCCGCTGGAACACCGGCCGCGAGCAAAACAACCTGGGCTATCGCCCTCGGTTCAAGGAAGGCTACTTCCCTGCTCCGCCCCTCGACCACTTCCAGGATCTGCGCACCGAAATGGTCACGCGCATGCAAGAGACCGGCATGGACGTCGAGTGTCACCACCACGAAGTCGCCACCGCCGGCCAAGCCGAGATCGATCTCCGCTACGACACGCTGGTCAACGCCGCCGACAAGATGATGAAGTACAAATACATTATCAAGAGTGTGGCCCAGCAGTACGGTAAGAGCGTCACCTTCATGCCCAAGCCACTCTTTGGCGACAACGGCTCCGGAATGCACACCCACCAGTCGCTCTGGAACGATAGCAAGCCACTTTTCGCCGGAGATAAATACGCCGGTCTTTCGCAGACCGCGCTGTGTTACGCCGGCGGGCTGCTCAAACACGGGCGCAGCATCTCGGCGTTTTCCGCGCCTACCACGAACTCCTACAAGCGCCTCGTGCCTGGCTACGAAGCCCCCGTGAACCTGGCCTACTCCAGCCGCAATCGTTCCGCGGCCGTGCGCATTCCCATGTATTCCCCGAACCCGAAGACCAAGCGGCTCGAGTTCCGTCCGCCCGATCCCTCATGCAACGTCTATCTGACCTTCGCCGCCATGCTCATGGCCGGCCTCGACGGTATCGAAAATAAAATCGATCCTGGCAAGCCGCTCGATAAAGACATCTTCGAGCTCGACAAAGAAGAGATGAAGCACGTGCCCACCATGCCCGGGTCGCTCGACGAAGCCCTCAAAGCTCTCGAAGACGACCACAAGTATCTGACTAAGGGCGGCGTCTTCACGCCGGAGCTCATCGATCTCTGGATCCAATACAAAACCAAAAACGAAGCGGACCCCGTCCGCATGCGCCCCCACCCCTACGAATTCCACCTGTACTATGATATCTAGAGGTAACGCGATGAAAATACGTATCTTACAAAGTACGGAAGTACGATTGCAATAAATTTGCAATAAAGAAGTAGGATGGGGTCATGGAGGCGAGCACCGTGACGCCTACCCTCAACGAGCCCGTTCGAAACACCGTCAAGGTCATCGCAGTTTAGATTGCTGCAAAACGTCACACTTCACAAAGGCCGAGAACGAGAATATCCGCTGACGCCTTCCCCGAGCCGTCGAAGAAAGCCTCTCTCCCGAAACTCACCATGCCCATGCAATTCAGCCAAGCGATAGAAAAGATGCTGCGGTAAGGACCTCTCCGGGTAGTTCCTGTCTACGCAGCCCTCCCGAGCTTACCGCTCGCTCGCAGAGCTTCGTAGACCTCTCTCACGACGCTTCTGGGATTCGCAGCGACACGTACTGCCGGGTGAACTTCCCCTTCTCTTTGTTGAGACGCGGCTCGGAACTGCCGCTACGCAGGACCCGCGGATGATCCGAAAAGATTTGTCGAACCCAATCGTCTGAGAGTTTCGGGTTGCGTTGGGAGCCCATCCTATGAGATGGCGATTGCTCCGAACACTTGGCTCTTTGAGCTATTCGGCCCGTCAGGAGGCGTCCGAGAGGCGTCTTCGTGTCTGATGCCCCAGCCGGTACCGTGCTCGCCTCCTTTGCTGCAATAAACACATCTTGAGCTTTTTGAAGCAATCAATGCCGCATCGAAATGGAGCGAGACGATCCAAATCTCTGTGCCCCCGTGACACTTGAACTCGTGTCGTCTCCTTTGGATTCCTTGGCGATTATGTTTTCAATAGCCATAATGCGCACCACGCACGGCAAGGGTACCGGCCTGGACTCCAGAGTATTTGTGCGTAGTGTCAGTCTCGAATAGCAGACCAGCAACTCTCAAGAGTACCGAGGTTGCAGGTTGCTATTGAGCTCACATTAAATAATGCAATAACTAGCGCAAAAAAAGGGGAAGGTGCGATTGCAGGATGCAGCCCCGCAGTTTCGCTGGCGAACTTCGGATACCATTAATCGAACGGATGATGTCTTCCATCAACTCATCGACATCCTTGGGGCAGCTATTGGCGAGTTCCCGCTTGGCTAGAGACCAGACTCCTTCATCGGGGTT
>QHYS01000235.1 GCA_003223325.1 Acidobacteriota bacterium | reverse complement strand
CCATCCACGCATTGATGGTCTTTCGGCCAGCAGCGTCCGTTTCCATTGTGATACGGACTCCCTGCATCACGATGATGATGCGGATTCACGTTCGCTAGATCTCCATCAGCAAGGGCCCCCGAAAGATAGCAGTAGCAGGACCGTGGGCAATGCCGCGAAGAAGTTTCGGTACACGACGCGCCTCCTCGGTGTCCACATCTCAGATGGCTGGCCTCAGGTGAGAAAATGTAGCCAATTCGTTCTCATAGCCTGATGAATAGCCGGTAAAATTTTGATGCGGCGAGGTTTTGGTCCGATTCCCACTAAGGGACAGCTCCGAGGGAATTAGGCGACCGTCAAACCTTCGATATGGAATGCGGAGGACTTGCACCAGCACGGCAGCGCTAAGGTAAGTCCCCTATTGTACAGACATACCTGTAGGGTCTATCTAGACTGGCGTCTTCCTATGTTGGACGCGGGCCCGTCTGGTTGTCGATGACTCTTTCTTCTTCACTGAAGCCATGCCGAAGCAGTCTCGCCCTCGGGCTGGACCACCCGGGAGCGATGAGGAAACCGTGTTTCTCAATCACCTGTTGAATCCGGCCGAAACCGCCCTGCATACAGAGACCATGACCAACGCGCATAGCCCCTCGTTCATGGCGATTCGACGCGATGAGGAAACCACATTTTTCAATCGTTTCCTGAATTTGACCGATGCCTCCTCGCATTTAGACTTGCTCAGCCGCGCTGATCGGTTAAGGACCATAGGCTCACACCCCGGGGATCCGAGGGATCGGCGATGACGACAGGCGACATTGAGTTTATCCTGGAGGTGCGGAATCTTCACGTCGCGTATTTTTCGCGCGCGCGCGTCGCCTCTTCTGCTGTTGTAGATGTTAGTTTTGACGTTAGGCCTGGCGAAATCCTGGGGGTGCTCGGGGAGTCGGGATCCGGGAAGAGCACCCTTGCCACATGTCTTCTACGTCTTCTTCCGGCAAATGGAGAAATCCAGCAAGGCAGTATCCTATTCGAAGGGCGGGACCTTCTTCAGGCGACACCTCGAGAGCTCGAGAGCATACGCGGCAGACGCATCGCGCTGATCAATCAGGAACCTTGGGTCGCACTCCATCCGACGATGCGCGTCGGCGATCAAGTGGGCGAGGTCCTGGCCGCCCATGAATACCTCGATAAGAAAAGCCGGCGTGAAAGGTTGCGGCAGGTCCTCGAAGGCCTGTTTCCCGCAGAAACCAATAGGATTTCATTCTCCTATCCCCATCAATTGAGTGGGGGTCAGCGGCAGCGCGTTCTGATCGCACAAGCGATTGCTTGTGGTCCGTCCCTTGTGATTGCCGATGAGCCCACGGCATCGGTTGACTCCGCAACGCAACGAGAAATTCTTACGGTTTTTGAAAGTCTTAGGCGGGGGTTCGGGGTCGCAATCATTTTGATCACACACAATCCATCGCTGTTGGTGGGCCTGGCTGATCGGGTTCTCGTCCTTTATGCGGGACGCGTCGTAGAAATTGGCCCTACTGAGAGTGTGCTCTCCCATTCTCTGCACCCGTACACGCAAGCCCTATTGCGGTGTTTGCCGCCCCCTCTTTGCGGGGCCAATGTGGTCAATCGAAAGACAAAGCTGCCCGTGATCGCCGGAGACGCGCCCAAGCTCAACACGCTATCCTTGGGATGCCGATTCGAGCCCCGGTGTGAGGATCGCTTCGAGCCTTGTAGGACCCGCGAGCCGCTGCCGGTGTCGCCGGCCGACGAACACGTGGTTTCATGTTTCAAGTTTGGCGGCTGAGCCTTTGTGTCGCGCGAAAGTATGCAACCCCTTATCCAGGTCGAATCTCTTAGGAAACATTATCGGGACGGAAAGGGCCTAGACTCCGGACATGTGGTGCCTGCGCTCGACGAAGTCTCATTCGCCATCGCCCCGGGGAGCACACTCGCGCTGGTTGGCGAATCAGGCTCGGGGAAGAGCACTCTGGCCCTGTGCCTGGCATGTCTCGAGCGGCCGACTTCGGGAAGGATTTGGTTTGGAGGACGTAACATTGCAGCCCTCTGCGAGAAGCAACTGCGCGCAGTGCGTCCGCAAATCCAACTCGTTTTTCAAGACCCCGCGAGCTCGCTCAATCCACGGTTTACCGCGCTCGAAATAGTCACGGAGCCGCTGGTTCTGCAGCGGATCTGGAAGAGGCGTCAAACGCGCGAGTGGGGAGTTGCGCTGCTGGAACGTGTAGGTCTCTCAATGGAGATGGCCGGCCGCAGAGTTGGCGAGTTCAGCGGCGGACAGAGGCAAAGGCTGGCCATTGCACGTGCATTGTCGCTCGAGCCGAAACTCTTGATTTTGGATGAAGCGTTGTCGGCCCTGGATTGCTCTGTGCAGGCGAAGATCGCCAATTTGCTGCTCGAGCTGCAATCGTCCTTCGCGCTGACATACCTTTTTATCACGCACGATCTGGCGATGGCCGCGCACTTTGCCGATGAAATCGCAGTGATGGATCGTGGCCGAATCGTGGAGCAGGGCATTCCAGAGAAGCTCTTGGGATCGCCCCAACACGAAGCCACACGCTGCCTGGTTGCAGCGACGCCGGGATCGATCGTCACATTAAACATACCGGGAGTTTGCTGATGCGTTTTGTGTTGCGCCGAATGGCACACGCGGCCTTCCTTTTGTTTGGAGTGTCGATCCTTACCTACCTTTTCGCAGCACTCGCGCCTGGGGATTACTTCGATGAGATGCGCTTGAATCCCCAGATCGCCCCCGAAACGGTGGTAGCCCTGCGTGCGCAATATCAGCTGGATCGGCCGCTCCCCTTGCGTTACGTGAGATGGCTCAATTCTGTGATGCACGGGGATCTCGGTTATTCGTTTTCCTATAATAGTCCCGTTGGGCCGCTCCTTTTGGTTCGTGCCCGCAACACACTCTTTCTGACACTAACGGCTACTTTGTTAGCCTGGGGTCTTGCCTTGCCTCTTGGGGTGCGAAGCGCGGAGTACCTCGGACGTCTCCCGGACTCTTTGGTCTCCTGGATGACGGCGGGGCTGCTTGTCCTCCCTGACCTCGCGCTGACACTCGGCTTGCTTTTGTTCGCAGCGCGCAGTGGATGGTTCCCGACGGGGGGCGTGGTCTCCCTCGATTTTAATAGCCTCTCGCCGATCAATAAGCTGCGAGATCTTGTACTGCACATGACGTTGCCGCTTCTCGCGTTGGTGTTGACGGCTTTGCCGTTGCTCGTGAGGCATGTGCGAGCCGCCATGACTGGCGTGCTGGATGCACCGTTTTTGCGAGCTGCTCGGGGCCACGGCATTCCGCGTCACCGGCTTCTCTATCGATACGCGTTGCCCGCGGCGGCGAATCCGTTGATCTCTTTGTTTGGCTTCAGTATTGGCTCTCTGTTAAGCGGTTCATTACTGGTCGAAGTCGTAATGAGTTGGCCGGGTCTCGGTCCGCTTCTGGTCGAAGCGATCCTCTCGCGTGACTTGTACGTCGTAATCGGCGGGGTTCTGCTGTCCACGCTCTTTTTGGTAATTGGGAACCTCATCGCGGATCTGCTCCTTTATTGGGCCGATCCAAGGATCCGCGCGGAGCCGGTCGCAAAATGACCGAACACCGCCAGCTTGCTAAATGGCTCGTCGCGCTGGGCGCCCTGCATGGCGTTATCGCGTGCGCAGGCTTTTTCGCACCTTACGATCCGCTCGAACAGGATCGCGGGCGCCCCTATGCACCACCCATGAAGTTGCACTTTAGGGACACTCAGGGTCGGTTTCATATGCGTCCGTTCTTCTACCCGCTCCGCGAGCGTGGATCGGTCGATCAGTATGACGAAGACTTTGCGCGTGCTATGCCCCTGAAGTTTTTCGCTGGTGGCCCTCGCTACAGATTGTTGGGCTTGGTACCGTGCCGCCTGCACCTGTTATGGCCGCGATGAACTTTCAAGGATTCTCTACGGTGGACAGGTTTCCTTATTGGCCGGTTTGCTCGGGTCCGGAATTACTCTGTTGTTCGGCTTGGGTATCGGTACGGCAGCGGGTTATTACGGAGGCTGGAAAGATGAAGTTCTGATGCGCCTAACGGAACTCTTCCTGGCTCTGCCGTGGCTCTACCTGTTACTTGGGTTGCGGGCGTTCTTGCCTCTTGCAGTTAGCCCGCTGGAGGCGTTTCTTCTGATCGTCATGGTCATTGGGTTGGTCGGGTGGGCGCGTCCGGCACGGCTGATTCGGGGTGTGGTCTTAAGCGCCAAGGAGCGCGACTTTGTTCGAGCGGCGCGTGGCTTCGGCGCTCCTGAGGGATACCTGCTGCTGCGGCATGTGCTTCCGCAGACTTCGAGCGTGTTGCTAACGCAGGCGGCGATTCTCATTCCGCAGTACGTATTGGCAGAAATGACTCTGTCGTTTCTGGGACTTGGCGTGCCCGAGCCTCTCGCGAGTTGGGGGAACCTCCTGGCCAATCTGCAGCATTACAGCATTCTGGTCTCATATTGGTGGATGTACTTGCCCGCTGTAGCAATGGTGCCCTTCTTTCTGGGCTACCTTGGCCTTGCGAGCGCTTTGCAAGAGTGGACGGCCCCGTCCAAATAGAAGTAAGGTGAGAAAGGGGCTTCAGATGCGGAACCACAGAGCACGGTCACGATACTGTTGGATGGCTTTGAGCTTGCTTCTTGCCGTGGCCTGGGGCGCGGCCCAGATCGTGATTGCTGCTCCCCAGCTGGGAGCTCCAAAAGAGGACCTGCTGGCGCTTTCCGGCGAGATTGGACGCCCCGGCGGCCGTCTTGTGGTTTCCCTGCGAGCGGAGCCCAAAACCCTTAACCCTGTGCTTTCCGCGGACGCTCCTTCGCGTGAAGTTATCTCCGCGATGCAGGCCGACCTTATTCACATCAACCGCGCAACACAACTTACCGAGGCCGCCCTGGCGAAGTCTGTGAAGGTTTCGTCTGACGGCCTTCAATATACGGTAACGTTGCGACAGGGGTTGCGATTCTCGGATGGACAGCCGTTGGACGCAGATGATGTTTTGTTCACCTTTCGCGTTTACCTCGATGAGAGCGTGCGCTCGCCGCAGCGCGACCTCTTGATTGTCGGTGGTAAGCCCATTACCGTCCACAAGCTAGATACCCATACGCTGGTCTTTGAGTTTGCCAAGCCCTATGGTGTGGGAGACAGAGTCTTCGACGGCTTGGCTATTCTGCCGCGGCACTTGCTGGAGAAGCCCTATCAAGAGGGGAAGATGGAACACATCGGGGCGCTATCCACGCCGGTAGATCAGTGGGCCGGGCTTGGACCATTTCGGCTGAAGGAGTACGTTGCAGGGCAGCGATTAGTTCTTGAACGTAATCCCTACTATTGGAAGACGGATGCGAAAGGGTTTCGCTTGCCGTATCTGGACGAGCTTGTCTTTCTGTTCGTGCCCAGCGCTGATGCTCAAGTCCTGCGCTTCCAATCGAGGGACACCGACGTGATTAGCGGGCTGGGTGCAGAGAATTTTTCAGTCTTGTCCCGCCAAAAAGCGAGTTACACGCTCGCGGATGTGGGGCCCGGCCTCGAATATAATTTTCTATTCTTCAATTTGAACGACCTCACCGGAAAAGCCCCGCCCGAATTGGCCAGGAAGCAGAGGTGGTTCCGCGAAGTGAAGTTCCGGCAGGCGGTGTCGGCCGCGGTGGACCGCGACGCGATCGTGCACCTCGTTTATCAAGGGCGCGGTGCAGCGCTTTGGGGGCCGGTCACTCCCGGGAATCGGCGTTGGGTCGATACGAAAATCGCGCATCAGCCGCGCTCGCTTGACCATGCGCGCCAACTCCTCCGTGAAGCTGGCTTCAAGTGGACCAGCGGCGCTAGCGGCGATTCGGCGCTTCTCGACGCGGACGGAACCCCTGTGGAGTTTTCGATCTTAACGAGCTCCTCCAACGCAGACCGTACGAAGATGTCGACATTGATTCAAGACGATTTGAAACAATTGGGCATGCGGGTTCAAGTGGTGCCACTCGAATTTCGGTCTTTGATTGACCGTATTATGCAGACGAAGGAATACGATGCCTGCGTGCTTGGGCTGGTGAGCTTCGATGCAGACCCGAACAGCGACATGAACGTCTGGCTGTCAAGCGGCGGCACTCATCTCTGGAATCCTTCGCAGGCGCATCCGGCTACGCCATGGGAAAGTGAGATAGACCGCTTAATGGAGGAGCAGCTAAGTGTGACGAGCTACGAACGACGGAAGAGGCTCTATGACCGTGTGCAAGAGATTCTGGCGGCATTTCAACCCATGATTTTTCTTGCGAGTCCGGACATTTTGGTGGCAGCAACGAGCACGATTGGAAACTTCCATCCCGCTGTGCTGGAACCATATGTGCTTTGGAATGTCGAACAGCTTTATGTACGTAACAGGGCGGGTAATGGTAGCCGGTGAATTGGTGATCGAAGGAACGGCGAAGAAACTGGGCCGCGTGGAACGATATGCCGCTGGTCAAGGCGTGTCGGTAGGGGAGCGAAGAGGTGTGGTCCTTGCCGGTCGCCTTTCTGCACTTGCCGGCTAAACTATAGAAAATAAAAATCGTTAGTTAGCGTACCATCTGCCTATATTTTTCTACAGTCCCGATTCCCTTATCTCATGGGCTAGTTCTAGAGCCCCTCCGGACGGCTCTACAAGGTAGAGGGAAAACAATGAAGCACTTTACGATGGAAGACGAGATCGACTTTGCGAACCAGGTGGTCCCCACAACCCGGAAGACAGCGATGGAACGACACCTGAAAGAGTGCGGGCGCTGTGCGAAAGCGGTTTCCCAGTGGCAGCGAGCGCGGCAGTGTGCGGACGCAGAACCAAACTACCAGCCGCCGCAGGACGCAGTTAGAATCGCCAAGGCAGCATTTGCCGGGTTGGAATTGGCCCTAAAGCGCCAGCCTGCAAGCAGCTCAGTTGAGCTGGTCTTCGATAGTTTTCTCCACGCGCCCGTGGGAGGTTTTCGGTCGGCTGGCAGCGGAACAAGGCAAATGCTCTACCGTGCGGATCCTTTTCAGATTGATTTGCATGTCGAAGTCCAGCCCGGGGATAAGCGCGTCGTCGTCACCGGACAATTGCTGGGTCTACGAGACCCGCAGATCGTGGGACAGAACGTCGGCCTCATTCTCGCCAACCTGTGTGGTCGCGTCGTCCGGACAGTCACAAATCAATTTGGAGAATTCCGCGCGGAAATTGAAAACAGCGGTGACCTGGCGTTGGTGTTCTTCAAAGCCGATCATAAGCCGGTCGTGATCCCTCTACAGGATGCCCTTAGCCAGTCGTCTGACGGGGAGCGAAAACACCCCGGCAGATGAAATCCACGGCTTCCGGGTAGAAGCGTTGAGCTTCGCGGCTCGCTGCTTCGCATGCCCTTCTTGATCATTCCCTTACACGTCTCTTTCCGCCGCGTATTTCCAGAACGTTCGCCCTCGGTAGTCGGCAGCCAGTGTTCAGAAATCAAGGACAGCAAACGGACCACAAGGCGGTTCGGCAACATGACCGCTGTATAGCCAGGCCCGGCATTTCAACGATGGCAACACACTTTCACTTCACCTCGACCAGTGCTGGCCGCGCGGAGGCTAACCCATTGCGCGGTGCAAGTTCGTCTAGCTAGTTTCTGTCGCAAAACACCCGAATTCGTGAAAATCCAGCCAAACCGCCACGATTTCAAGGGATTTTCAGCAGTCCGGGGCGCTCAGATAGTGTGAGCCATCGTTGAGTTTTGAATCGTGTGGAAGGCGCTACAGGGAAGGAGAAACACGTCGGCCACCGGGGGTGAGAGAGAAGAAAATTCGGAAGATACCGTTACGCTGCTTTTCGTTTGCGCAAAGATCGTTCGTCGAGCAGGTCCGCAATTCTCATCAGGTTGTTGGCCAGCACGGCGGCACCGACCCAGATTTTAAATCGCTCGGACCCTTCGGCCCGGCAGCGCTTCATGCCCCGACCGCGGAATAGGACGGAGATGGTCCCCTCGATGCCGGCTCGAAAGCGCTGCCCTTTTTTGAAATCCGGACTCTTCTCGTAGGCGGTGCGCTGCTCCGTTTTCTTTCCGCCGCGCTGCGGGATGCACACCACCTGGACGCCTTCCCTCTGGCCAGACTTTTCGTTCCGCTCACTATGGAAGCCGCGGTCGGCACTGTAGAGTTTGGGGGCGTGTCCGAACTTTTCCTTGTGGCGTTCCAGCGAAGCTTCCACGTGCTGTTCGTCGGGCGGATTT
>QHYS01000234.1 GCA_003223325.1 Acidobacteriota bacterium | reverse complement strand
ATGTCCAGCGCCATTATGATCGACTGATCCCGATCAACCCGGAATGAGTGATCGGTATGGCCCGGTATCCTCATCTTCGGGCTACGAGTACAAATCCTGGCAGAATATGCTTTGCGCATTTCGCCTTTCCAGTATGGAGCGCCGATTAGCGCCACGGAAAAAAGCTTGATGGCTCCACTAAGTTGATGTTTCGGAGGATTCTGCCGCCAAGTTCTAGCGTGGCAGTTCTTCGATGCGGTTGATGGGGCGATCGGCGATGCGAAAGCGTACATTCCGAGTAAGGTCAACCGCTTAATTTGGCAGCAAGCCGTAGACTTCTAGTTCTCCCAGCACTGTCGAGTCATTGCCTCGGGTTCCGAGATACACCTTGCCGTTGGCGACGGTAGGCAACGTGAATTTCACCGTGCAGAATTTTCGGAACAGACAACGAAGAATTGGGGGTTACAGCTAACCTCCGTTAAGCGTCAGCGCTTTTCGTAAACTGTCTTTCGGAGCGGGCCACATCCGAAAATACGTGTTCGCTACTTGCCATCGACTGAGAAGGCCAAAAGAACGTTCCCCGGTATGGTGCCCTGCCGCGCATATCCCGAATTGACCAACAGCATCCCGCCTACTACGACCGCGCCAGGGCCATTGAGTGAGCCACCGGTGGCTCGGACACCGTTCACGGTTTGGTAGTCGCGCACGGTGTCGAAATCCCAAAGGATTTTGCCTTTTTCGGCAGAATAGGCGCGTAAGTGGCCGTCGATTGAGCCGGAAAAGACCACGCCCGGAATAGCGGTCACGGCCTGGGGCTGCGCAGGGCTACAGCCGGGTTTCGCAGCCGGGCCGCAAGGAATTGGCGGAGCGAACCAGACCTTTTCGCCGGTGGCAATGCGCAGAGCCGTTAGGCCGCCTCCGATCTTCGGATCGACAACCTGCGGGTTTAGATTCAAGGGGTCGGCGCTGGGGGATTGATTGCGGACAAGATCGGAAGTCGCCGCGTAAACTTGCTGGCCATCGCTGGCCATGCCCCACTCCACGCCTCCCAGCGTACCTCCCTGGCCAACACGCGTCTGCCACAAGATTGCACCTTTGCGATCGGGGTCAAGAGCATATACGATTCCGGACTTTTGCCCAGCGAGCAAAACATCGCGACCATTGTCGCGCTTCTCGAGGATCGCCGAAGATCCATAATCGTAGTCGGGTCCGGGGCAATCGCCCTGGGTGCTGCACAAGGTGTTCCAGACGTCGCCGAGTGTAGTCTGCTTGGACCAAACGATCCGGCCGGTGGCCAGTTCGAGCGCCAGAACGGCATCGCTCAGGGGAGTGGCAAGCGTGGAGTAGTTGTCGCCAGTGGTAACGTAGAGTAGGCCTCGCCTGGTATCAAGAGTCGGCGTCGACCACACTGCCGCGCCGGAGGGTCCCCATTCGTGTTCGTCCGTCTGCTTGGCCTTTTGCGCGATCATGTACGTTTTCCATACCTCCGTGCCGTCCTTGATACGCAGGGCCACCACGCTTCCGCGGAAAGTGCAGCATGGATACTCGGGGTTAGTGGTGCGAGCTTCCTCCCAGGAAGCGACGGGGACGAATAGGGTGTCCTGATAGGCCAGTGGAGCGCCGGTCAAGCGAGTGGCCTCGTGCGGTTCGGGACGCTTCCTCCACAGCAGGTGACCGGTCTCCGCTTCGACCGAGTAAAACCAGCCTAGGGTATCGCCGAACAGAAGAGCGTGCTTGTCTCCCAAAGGGACGGCCAGGATGGCCGAGCGCACCGGGCCCGTTGCCTGAAACACCCATTGAACGCATCCGGATTCGACATCGAGGGCCTGCACCAAGCCGCTAGCGCTTCCCACGAAGAGATGGCCATGGAGAACCGTGGGCTGGGCGAAAGCGATGATGTCGCCATCGAATCCATAGGCCCACTTCAGCTTGAGCCGCGGTATCCCGCTGAGGGTGAGGCCGGCCGCATCGCCAGGCTGATAGCGCGTGTTGGTGGGGGCGGGGCTCCATCCGTTCCACTCCGTCTTGCTATTGCCTGTTAGCGTCACCGTACGGTCCGCGCAATAGGCTATGGCAGGAACCTCGCCGCTGCCACCGGGGACACCCAGATACGAGGCTACTGCTTCACGTTCATCCTGTCGCAGCTTGGAGGCGACATTTTGCATTTCTCCGAAGTCCAGAGTGCGAAGGATGCGGGTGACGGAGAGCTTCTTCAACTCATTGCGCGGCGGAACGCGGGGATTGCCCGAATCGTGGCAGACTGCGCAACGCTGCTGATAGACGGCTTCGCCGGAGACTTGGGCAGCGGCCAGCGCCGGGGCCAACGCGCCCAACGCCACGGTCATGGCTATGACGGCTCTCATTGGGTTGGTCCTTTCTGAATGATCAGAAGAGCATCGCATCGGGATTTCCGCCCGGTTCCGAAGCGGTCCTTAACGAATATCCCCAGATAGTGTCATGGAGCCGATCGTGCCCGGGGCAAAATCATTCCTGAAGACCTCTCCGCCCTTCATCACAAACTTCACTCGCTCGGTCTCGCTGATATCGGCCAGCGGATCGCCAGAAACGGCGACAAGGTCTGCGAACTTACCCTTGGTAATCGATCCGATATCGCTCCGCCAGCGCATTTCCGTGGCTGCATTGATGGTTCCGGCCTGCAGGGCCCCTGCTGGAGTCATGCCACCAATCTTAACCAGCGCAGTAAACTCGAGGGCGTTGGTGCCCTCGGCCCATGCGGCACCTTGGGATCCGCTACCCAACACGGTTACCAGTCCCTTGGTAGCGATACACATCCGGACATTCTTCTTAAAAATGGGGACGATGTCATACTTGCCGCCGGTGTTCTTGGCATCGGCGTCCTCGATGGCGGGGTGAGAGTATTCGAGAATGGTCGGACTGTAAAATAGCCCCTTTTGAGCCATTTCGTTGCACATCTCTGGCGTCAAGCCCTGTCCGTGCTCGATGGAGTCGCCCGCACGGCCGGCGGCGATAGCATTTTGTAATCCTTGGCCGCCATAGGCGTGTGAGCCTGTCTTTACGCCGAGGCGCTCCGCCTCATCATCCAAGGCCTGCATAACCTCCAACGGATAGGTCATTTCGAATTGCAGCTCCCCCGTGGGTGAGAATTTCCACCCACCCACCGGGTACAGCTTGATATGGTCCACACCATGATCAACTTCGAAGCGCACGGCTGCTCGCGCCTCTTCGACATTATGAACAACGATCGCGTTCAGTAGTTCAGGATCCGGCTTTTCGTTCGGGCGCCCTCCCCAAACGATTCCACGGCCCGATACCTGTACCCTGGGGCCGATGACAACGCCCAGGTTGATCATATCGCGCAGTGTGACGTCCTGGTATCCGTTGCCGTGAGAGGTCATTTCCTTCAACGCCGTAAAGCCGTTCTCGAGGGCGTCTCGCAATCTCTTGGTGGCGACGAGCAAGGCTTGGTCCGCGGTCATCTTCCCGCGCGCGGTCATGAAGTGGTCATGCGTGTCGATGAACCCAGGCAGGATCGTCGCCTGGCTCAGGTCAATCACTCGAGTTCCCGCGGGAATCGTGACCGTGCCATCCGCCCCGACGTCAGTGATTCGCTGACCCTGAATAAGCACGACCTGTTTGGTCAACATCGTGCCGTTTATGCTGTCGAACATTCGCCCGGCGCGAATCGCGACCGTTCCCGGAGCCGGAGGGCACGCATATATGCCGCCCCAAGGGAGCACACACGGCGCAACGCTACCCACACCTCGCCAAGGACTCGGCACAACCTGAGGAGCCGGCGTTTCCGGTGCATGGCCGGCGTTTGAAACCTGCGCCCAAAGCGCGGGGGCAACCACTAAAACCCCGAAAATCCCGAGCGCCGCTTTCAACACAAATCTGCATCGCATCACGCACCTCTCTTTTGTAAATTGGACTCTCCGACCCAACTTCACCAGGCACCTCACCACATTGAACGATAGGCCCATCACGGAAGGGACTATAGCCCCACGAGGGCTCGTCTACCAGAGAGAAGTTACCGCGGAATCAAGCCCGACGTGAATAAACAATCACACGTCCGGCTTGCACGGAAAGACGAAACACGGTGGCGGTTCCCTTGTATTCAGAGGATCGCACGGGTTGCTCTGTGCATGAATTATCATAAGGAGGTTCGCCATGGACACGAGATCTGCGCACTCAGAGGGATACGGTGTTGTAGACAGGCTCCATGCCCCAAGGTGGCACTGGTCGCTCGCGCTACTCTTGGCGGGTTTTTATGTGGTCAGCAGCCTATACATTTCAGCGCATCGTTATCTCTGGTTTGACGAGATCTTGACGGCCCTGGTTTCCCGGCTGCCGAACTTGCGCGTCATGTGGAAGGCGCTTTCCGAAATCGAGGAACAGACGCCGCCAATTTATTTCCTGATTACCCGCACGTTCGACCAGATGTTCCACCACGCCGACATCGGCCTGCGCGTTCCTTCGGCGCTCGCGTTAGGTGCTGCACTCCTCGTCACCTTCGATACGGCGCGGCGGCTGACGGATGGCCTGTACGGATTGATCGCCATGTCGCTTCTCGCCACTCCGTTTCTGACTTATTACGGTTATGAAGCGCGCGCGTACGCCATTTACTTGATGTTCGCAGCAATCGCGTTATGGTTGTGGGTTTTCACGAGAGCCGAGAGTAAGACCGCGGCCGCCGCTTTCGCCGCCGTCTTCCTCATTGGCGTGGCCATACATTATTACTTCGTTCTGTGCCTGCTGCCGTTTGGAATCATGGCACTGACGCAAAGGAGGATCTTTCACCACAAGGTGATGGCAGCGACGGCGGGAGTGATGGTTTCGCTAGCAGCACTCTATCCCCAAATCGCAAAGTCGGGAGCCTTCGCGAACTCCGTCAGCCCTGTATGGGCGCCGTCCATGACCAGACTGCTAGCTGCATACCGGGAGTTCTTGCCAAATGCAATTCTTCCCCTGGTGGTCATCGCCGTCGGTGTGGTTATCTTTAGCAAGCCTCGCAATCATTTGGCAACCTCCATGAGCGCGGGCGAACTTGTAAGCTGGCTGTTTCTCGTGGTGCCTTTGGCGGCGTATTTCCTAGGACATCTAGTAACCCATGTATTCCACGACCGGTACATTATCGGTGCGGGACCCGGCATGGTTGTAGGGGCGACGTGCCTGCTATGGCGGTATTGCCGTGAATGGAGGTATCTATCCGCTGCTCTCTTGCTTGCTTTCGGCGGGTACGCCGTCACCCAGCAACTACTTACGCTGAGGAGCATCGACCACATACGGTCAGATAGTGGAGACTATCAAGAACGGACGAGACAGGTCCTAGCGATTGAGGACACGCTCCTGCGCGAGGGCAAGCAGCACGTGGTTTTATCCTGGGATATAGAGTATCTGGAAACGTGGTATTACTCAAAACACCGGGCCCAATATGAATGCATCACCTCTGAGGGGCGGTGGACCATCAAGAAATACGTCCCGCTGGAGTTTGTCTCAGTCGAAGAGATTATTGCCAACGCCCCGCAAACCGCCCTCATCACCCCCACTCCAGCCCTCGCCCAAGCTCTGGCGCAGGCAGGACTTCATCCCAAGGTTCGTTTCGCTCAGCCGCAGTATGTCGTCGCCTATCTTGAATAGTGGCCTACATAGCGCATTGGTAGACATTGTGCCAATTAGCCCAACATACGGTCTGCGAACTTCAATTACTTTGCCGGCCAGCGATTCTCCCGGAGGCGACTTCCACGTGTCGCCTAATCTTCCCAGCGTATGACGTGCAGCACTGCTGTCCGGTTAACTCCTGGTTCGAGGACGGCAATTGATTCTGCGATAAGGACTTCCAGCCGATTTTAGCTTGCCGCGATTTGAACACCAAAATGCCGAAAAAGCCATTCTCGAAGGCGGAATACAATGC
>QHYS01000233.1 GCA_003223325.1 Acidobacteriota bacterium | reverse complement strand
GTCAGGTTTCTCGAACGTCTGTTCCAGAGTCGCCCCCGCTCGACCCGCCTCTCGGTCGTAGAGAGGCGCTGTAATCGGTTTATTTTTCTTTCCGGTTCTGCGCTGCAGGAGGTTGTAGGTCAAGCACACACGGCTGCCTTGCGTGATCGGTTTGATCGCGTGCTCGCAGTCTGCGTAGAAAGCAGCAAAGGTCAGTTCGGAAGCTTCCGCGTTGCTCAGGTCCACCGTGACTTCGCGCCCGGTATGGCGGATGACCAGTTCGCCGCCGCAATGAACCGACGGAAGGACGATTGTCAATGTGCCAAACATGCCGTCCGTCTTTTCCGTGTCGCGATGCGGAAGGAAAAAACCGCCCTCTTCATAAATGAGCAGCTTGTAGAATTCGGCCGACGTATTCATTCCGGCGCAACCGAGTCCATCGGTAACGGTCGCGAGGATGTGTTGAAATGAACGCTCCCACGATTTGCCCCCGATGCGGACCTTTGTGGGTGCTAACTGCCAAGCGTTTCGAACCGAAGTATCCAGGATCGTTTCACCGCCGCGACCGTAGGGAGCGCGCTCTGCGTGCTTGATGATGTCCTGGATTTGTGAATCCGGTATAGGAAAGGAAATCACGCCTACGCCCTCGATTTCGAAGCGAGGCATTGGCGTTTCCAGTACGCCACGCACAAAAAAATCGCCCGGCCGCCGCACTGCCGCCAGGGCATCTTCCAACGCCTTCAGATCGCGATTATAGGGAACCTCGATTTGTTTGTCGTCTCGCGTGCCCACAAATATTCCTCCCGCCGCCACTTGAATCGTCCGAAACTACTCAACAATTTGGCCAAGACAAGTTCAGCCGCCAATCCTAACTCTCGCTCGTTACGGCTTCAAGCAATAGGCGCTCGACGACAACCGCCGTGTCGGGGCTCTGTCTAATACGGATTGATCTAGGGCACGCGTTGGCCTGTCCATCCCAGTGCGGTGGAATCCTTACGATGAGTCTTCGATTTCCCGAGCTCACGGTCCGGGATCGTTGCGAGCCTACCCCAAAGGTCCACAGGTTTCATAGATTAGCGTATCGGTACCGACGGCCCATACGCCGAGGTCGGTAGCTCGACAAAGGACTTCTGGTAAGGAGATTTCTGTACAGGAGACGCGCTTTCAATTCGCGCCGATGAGAACGTATTCAAGCGCCAACGCTACATTCGCCAACAACCGTCACCTTGCCTTTGCGCGCCTTGCATCAACAGTGTCGCCGAGGCGCCCGTCAGACTCCGCATGGCGCCAGGACGGCGCTGGTATCGAGCACCAATCTCATATTGTTGGTGATATCAGATCGCGCGAATATGATAGTCCGAAAATCGTCTAATAGGGCCGACCATTCTCACCCCAAACGGGGCAAGACCGCGGCAGACACGTGAGACACACGAGACACGCGGCAGACATATTGACACAAATATGCAGTCGATATAGCATATTCACGTATGGCTCGCACCACATTAGTGCTCGACGATCATCTTCTCAGGCAAATGAAGAAGAAGGCTGCCGACGAAGGACGTAGTTTGCAGGCAGTTGCCAACGAGTTGATTCGGCGCGGTCTGGCCACCCCTCCACGTCAGAGCTACCACCTGAAGCTCCAGGGATGGAAGGCAGAATTGCAGCCGGGAATCGACCTTCTGGACCGTAATAGCCTCTTCGAGGCTATGGACCGGGAATGAAGGCCGTCGATACCAACGTCCTGGTTTATGCGGAGATCAAAAATAGCCTGCATCACTCACGCGCTAACAAGCTGCTGATCGAATTGGCTCAGGGTTCTGCTCCGTGGGCCATTCCCTGGCCCTGCGCCTACGAGTTCCTGAGGATCCTTACACATTCAAAGGTCTACCATCCGCCGGTGAGCATTGAGGTTGCGCTACAGGATCTGAATAGTATTCTGGCGTCTCCTTCCCTTTCCATGCTCGCTGAAACCGGATCGCATCCGGCTATCCTCGAGCGAGTCGTGCGGCAATCCGGCGCGACAGGCAACTTGATTCACGATGCGCACATTGTGGCTCTGTGTCTCGAACACGGAGTCACGGAGCTGCTTACAGCCGATCGCGACTTTACCCGCTTTTCCGGTCTAAAGATCAACAATCCCTTCCTTAATCCTTTGGTTTCCTGAACAGCAACGAGGGACACAAACTCCCGGGGCCAGTGGCGCGCCTGAACCCGGGTGCGACTTAACGCCCACCCACTAGGTTGAGTGCACGTCGAGCCGAATTGCAGGAGAAAAAGACCTGCACAGCCTCCTGCAGCTCCTTTGAGCTGCGTGCCTGCGTCTATGTTTGCAAGACGTGGACCGGCATCCGCGGGGCGCCCGGCGGGGATGACTACCAGAACCTGTGGATCAACCCAGATAATCCCAACATCATTCTGCTCGATACACCGCGCGCCTGACGGTGGACGGCCGCAGCTACACGGCGACCTTCGCAGTCAAGATTGATCCGCGTGTGAAAGCCTCGCCTGCCGATCTCGAAGAGCAGTTCCACCTGGAGACCCGCCTGTCTTCAAACATGACGCGCAGTTCGATGGCAGTTCGGCAAGCGCGTTCCGTTCACGAACAATTGCAGAAGCTCTCAGGACAAACCAGTGGAGCGCTGAACGGTTCAATCAAAGAGCTGGACAAGAAAGTTTCGGCGATTTTGGATGGCTCGGAAAATCTGCCAGACGGCAGCTCAGCGAAGCCTTCTCTCAACAACGTGAACGGCAACATCAATGTGCTGTACAAAAGCGTAGCTGGCGCCGACGCAAAACCCACTCGGGCCCAAGCCGAAGCATCAGTGGAAGCCGAGCATGACCTCGCCGTCGTGATGGAGCAATGGGACGAACTAAAGACAACCGATCTACCGACAATAAATCGGCAGCTGCGCGATGCGAATCTGCCGGAGATTCATCCGGAGCGAAAGCCCGATCAGGATGAATCAGACACGAACGTTGATGAAGCGTGACCGCTGGGCGGGGATTCCAACAAAGAGTGATGAGGGGTTCTCTTGAATGTCAGCGCCCAACTTACTTCGCGGGGTGATGTGGTGAACTTCCAATCCTACGCCCAGGTGTCATCGCCGCCCCAACAATGCCCTTATCCCCTCGCGAATCGCCAGCACGTTCATCCTGACGCCACCGAGTCGCTGGCAAGCTGCCGTTGAGCTTACGGCTGAAGGTTCTTGAGTGTACACTTTAGCCGCTATGGTCCCGTATCAGTAGGCTCAGAACTGCTTAGTGGAGGTTTCTACCTATGAGAAGAGCCGGCGCTATGCTGTGGGCGGCCATGGGAGTTTTGCTGTCGGCCTTGCCAGCATCATCGCATCACGCTTTTACATCCGAGTTTGATTACAACAAGACAGTAACATTCACAGGCGTAATCACGAAAGTTGAGTGGATAAATCCGCACGTTTATTTCTACCTCGAAGCAAAGGATCGCAACGGCCAAGTAACCGCTTGGACTATTGAAAGCTTTCCGCCTGCCGCCCTGCGCAAAGCAGGAATGACCAGAGAGATGATGAAAATTGGCGATACCGTCACCATCCAATCTTATGTCGCGAAGGATGGAACCAGGACACTCGGTTGGGCGCATAAGATTGAATTTGCGGACGGACGGGTGATCAACATTTCACGGGAACCGGATGCCCAGCCCGATGGGAAGTAGCGTTTACCTGAGAACCGCCTGCCGAAGGAGAGACCATGAACGGCTTTTGGCCGAGCGCGCCGCTTGCGGTGGGTTAGCGAGTGCCTTGTTGCTCAATATAGCGTTGCAAAATTTCTAGAGTGGCTCCACCAACGAAGCAAAGGAAGAATCCGCTAGACCAAATGGTACGACGATGACGACCCCAGTAGAAAGAGCCAAACATAGCCGAAGCACTGCGGCTCTTGAGCGTTCCAACAACGGTACTCAGATTAGCCGTGGGCGGACAGCGAAGCAGAAAGTGGATGTGGTTTGCTTCCCCACCAAACTCAATAACAGTGCAGCTAATATTGGCAGCAATGCCCGAAAGAGTCTGCCGAAGAAAGCGAATTTTCCTGCAGAAATTCGTGCCAAACACGACGTGGACGGCAAGGTGGTAGACGTAGTGACTTGCTGTCTCCAAGTCAAGGTTCCCGATTCGTTTAAGTGGGCGCTGGAAACCATTGAGCCGTTCGCCCGTATTTGCGTTGACAGGATGATGGAGCATAGAGAACGAGCCTCCAGTGTTTTTTACCCCGAAATTCCGTGTGTAATCGCTAAAAGTTTGATTGCCAAGTATCAAAGAAACCAGAAGTGTAAAGTCGTTAAGAACCTAGTGCTGCCTATCTGCGGAGACAAAGGCAAGCAGATAAAACTCGAAGGAAACGGCATTCGGATACCAGCAGTATTGAAGAAACAAGTTCTTCCCGTCGTGTGGCTTCGTAAGCCCTTGGGATTCATTCGCAGCATCGAATTTCTTCGTAAGGGTGGGGATTGGTTCGCCTGCATTTGCTATAACACGCAAGCAGAATTCAACTTCACACCCATCGGAACAGTTGGCGTGGATCGTAATTCAGTAGGGGCGGTAGCGACATTGGCAGACCCGCAAACAGGAAAAGTCTTGCATTTGGGCTTCAATCCCGCGCACACCAAAGAAGTGTGGCGTAGACGAAAGGCCAATTTGCAGAGTCTTGGGAAGCGTCGTCTCCTTCACAAGATTCGGAACAAACAATCGAGACGTACCAAGTACGAGAATCATTTAGTGTCCAAACAGATTGTGGACTACGCTGCAAAACATCGTCGAGCCATTGTATTGGAGAAACTGGAAAAGGTTCGTCGCGGTAGAATGCGCCACTACGTGGAGAAGTCGCAGTGGTCTTTCTACCAACTTTTCCGATTCATCCAGTATAAAGCCGCTTTGCGTGGCGTAATGGTGATGGAGGCCGACGCGGCTTACAGCAGCCAGGAATGTTCTCGATGCCATCAGATATCCAAGCCCAACGGAAAATCGTTCCGCTGCGGTTATTGTGGACACCATGACCACCGAGATGCTAACGCGGCATTCTCACTCTCGGAGCGGGTGATGCCTATTGGTGGATTAGCCACGGAGTCAGAGAGCCGTGGTTCGGCATTATTGGTGATGCCGTCTCTGGGAACGGAGGCACAGCAATGTGCTTAAGCAAACAGAATCCTCGGGCTTGCCCGAGGAGCATCAAACGAACTGTCGCAAATTCGGCGGCGATCGTTCTGTCGAGTTTGCTGCTCGCGCGCGCCCACTCGCAGGGTGGGTCTGCTGCCCGTCCTGGCGGACCATCGGAACCCGTATTCAAACAAGCATCGGAAATGCCCACACCGCGCACGGCCGATGGGCATCCCGACCTGACTGGCTTTTGGACTGACGGCGGTCCCGACCTGGGCACAATCCTGGCGCCAAATCCCACCACCGTCAGTGCGGATGGAAAAGTCACGCAACTCGGCTTCGACTCCGAACGGGCTCTGTGCGAGAGAGGTGTCGAAAGCTTTAAGAGACGCACTGCGGATCCATTAGCCAGACCTTCCTACAAACCTGAATATCAGGCCCGAGTCGCTGATAACTTCAAACGGCAGCAGTACCTGGACCCAGCCTTTCGTTGTCAGCCCGTAGGCGTGCCGCGCCAGGGCCCGCCGAAAGAGATCGCTCAAACTCCGACAACTCTGTACTTCTTCTACCGCCCTTTGGAGAACAACAACAGTTTCCGCGTGATCCCTATCGACGGCCGACCGCATAAGAAAGATGCGGACGGAATGGCCGATGGCGACTCAGTGGGCCGCTGGGATGGAGATACGCTGGTCGTGGATGTTACGAACTTGAGCGAGGATACCTGGCTTGACACCGATGGCGACATCCACAGTTCGGCCATGCACGTGGTGGAAAGATTGACTCGCAAGGGGAACACGCTCCGCTACGAAGTTACCGTGGAAGATCCGGTGATGCTGACAGAGCCCTGGTCACCACGGCCTCGCACCGTACTCCTTGGAAAACCGGGAGAACATATCGAGCAGAACTATCCGTGCTCCGAGCGGTCTACGCCGCACCTGGCAAACGAAGACCGGCATTAAGCACATGGCGGCCGAGCCTGAGGTCTTTGGCCTTGTAAACCAAACTCATTCCGCCGCACCGAGCTTCTCCAGAACGCCATAATTTGAATTGGTTTGACCTATCATCCGTTAATTCTCCGGTCGGCACGCGGCGGCGGAGTTCGTCAAAGAAGTTTTCCAGGAACACTTGGTTTTGCTCCTGTTGCCCCTGGCGTGTCGCCGCCGAAAGAGCGGGGCCTCCACCGTGACCGTTTTTGTCACTGCCCATGCAACCCTCGCAGGGACGTACTTGGTGAATGCCAATGGAACCGGAACGGTCTAGCCGCAGCGACGTTACCCGGATGGGCTGGCCAGCGCAGGCGAAGGTGTGCGGAGCGCACGAGGCCATCAGCACAACAAGTGGTTCTCTTTGGGTGAGCGGGCCTCCTCTGCCAAGGCGAAGATGCGGGCTGGTGAGGAGCCGGTGCGTCCATGCCGCCCAGTGGGCGCGGATCCGGCCGCATCAGCTGGTGTCGAGCAGGAGAGTCCCCCAAGCTTATTATTAGACCGGAACAGCAGATAAAGTCACGATCGGCTGTAAGCAGCTCCGTGGCTCCATGTTCGAGACACAGAGCAACACGGTGTGCATCGCGGAACTCCTGTCTTGCGGCCGCCAAGCTTGATGCAGTGATGCAAATGAGGTATGATCCTGCATCATGCGCACGACGATTACGTTAGATGATCGTCTCCTAGAGCGTTTGAAGAAGCGTGCCGCGGAATCCGGTACGAGCGTCAGCGGGCTGATCGAACGTGCGGTGCGGCTCCTGCTGCAGGCTCCTGCGCCACAGCGGCAAGACCGTTTCGATCTGGTGACGTTCGGCAAAGGCGGTCAGTTCACACCGCTTAATGTCGATAAGAGCGCCACGCTGATCGAAGCCGACGACATCGAGCGCTTTGGGCGGCAGCGCTAACCGATGCAACTGCCGGACGTCAATGTCCTAATTTACGCGCATCGGCAGGACGCTCCAGAGCACGATCGATACGCGGCTTGGCTCAGAGCTCTGGTCGAGGCGCCGGAACCGTTCGCGGTCGCCGAGATCGTGCTCGCCGGCTTCCTGCGAATCGTTACGAATCCCAAGCTCTTTCGGCCTGCGACGCCGATGCAAACAGCCTTGGCATTTTGCCGCGGGCTCGTCGAGTGGCCACGAGCCGTCTTCGTAGTGCCGAGTCGCACACACTGGGATCTGTTTGTGAAGCTATGCAGCGCCATCGAGGGGCCTTTGGTTGCCGATGCTTATGTGGCGGCGTTGGCCATCGAGCACGGCTGTGAATTGATCACCACGGACAGCGATTTCGCTCGGTTCCAGGGATTGCGTTGGCGTCATCCATTGGGTGCTTGATCGAGCGCCGCCTGAAGCGGAGGCCTCCCTCCTGCATTTGCGTCTCGATAGCCGCCGTAATCGCGACCTTTTTTGAGGGTTCGGGTATTTCCGAATAAATCCAGGTAAAGTAACGCACCGCTCGATTGGTTCGGAAGATCGTTGTGGTTTCTATCGAATAAGTTGATATTCCCGCCAGGACATTGCGGGAGGCCGAGGCCAGGCGTGCACGGCGTTCCCGCCGCCTTCGTGACGGGGCCGCTCGATCCGCGGACGGTTTTGTGGCCGTCCATCGTCCCGACGCACGGCGGCTAGTTGAACGCTCGGCCAACTGGAGAAACGAAGTCCCCAGCGACAAACAAAAACAGGTTCTTGCCCGTAACAGGATTCTCGTGCCCGCAGGACTTACACGGGGGCAGGCCCTCAGATGATCTCGCAACTTGTGTCTGCGCGAAGCGGTCACTGAGCTTTGGTCGAGTCCCTCACCGATCGGGCTCGGGTTATTTTCCTCAATCTGGGTCGCAAGGAACTGGAATGGGACACTATTGCAGGATCTGCAGGGGCGAGCGGCCAAATGAGCAGTTTTCCGGCCAGGGCCACAGAATTCATGTATGCAAAAGCTGCCAGAGGTTGCCAAAGAGCGAACGCCGGGCCATAGAAGATCGAGACGATATCTTTGGGTTTCTGCATCAATCTCACATTTCCAAGAAAAACGTGGCTCATCTGGAACAACTGGTGAAGTCGGATAAGCCGCGAGTTGCCAGCCTCGCCGCAATTGTTCTGGCGGTAGCGCGGGTTACGCCCTACAAGCACAGAAGACTCAAAATCCTTGCCCGGAACCATCGGGAACTACTGCGCAAGTTGGTTGAAACGGGCTTGGTTTTTGCCCACACCGGGGATTGGGTGCCACCGGAAGCCTGGCTTCAGGAGGCGAGCCGAAAAAACTAACAGCCTGCGAAATCATCGGGCCAAGACGACGTTTCGACATGACGGATTCGGTCACGCTGTGTGCATTCACTACCGACCCAACCGATGCGTGAACTTGTGCTTCGCCCTCTGCTAGTTGGCCAATGGATTTCCGCGTGAATTTTCACGATCGACCGCCTCCTAAATCCCGAAAAGAACTCCAAGAAGAAAGGCGCCGCACCAACTTTTGGCGAACGAGCGCGTCCGTGATTTCAAACGTTACTCCTCTCGATGCCGACTGATAGCTGGATTGGCGCAAACGGCGACTGCCCGATACGCGCCCTCGGTCGGCCGAAGAGCAGACGCACCACCTGTGATACACTGCAGACCCATCCTGTAGTCCAAACCATTCAATGCTCAAGGAGGCACCATGTTAAAGCATCCGTCCTACACCATTGGATTGTTGGTTGTTCCGTTGTTTTTGCTTTTGTTGGGTTGTGGCACCAATAGCTCTTATGCTCCGTCTGCATCTTCCATCTCATCGAGCAGTATTGGTCCGCCACCTGTGCAAGCCGCTTCTGGATTTACGAATGCTACTCTTAGTGGAGGGTATGCCTTCGGAGTCGTAGGCACGTCCGGCATTCAAGCACAAGCAGGAAACGGAGTCGCCGTAGCGGACGGCAATGGGAACATTACCTCTGGCGAAGAAACTCTAAACATCGGCGGCACGCACTCCTGCCATGCAACCCTCACAGGGACGTACTCGGTGAATACCAATGGCACCGGGACGGCGACAGCGACTGTCACAATGGACGCGGCATCCCAGGCAAATGGCTGTGGTACATCGTCTTTAGGCCATTTTACTTTGGCCATAGGAAATGGAGGGTCAACGGTCTTTATCGCGGAACAGGACACTGGAGGAACGTTCGTTGCAACAGCGATAAAGCAATAAATCTGCGAACCGAAACGGCATAGGTTCGTGTGACGTGAGGCGGCCTGCTTTACCGGGAACGCAGGAAGCAAACCTTGTGGATACGGCGTCCGGATGAACATCTCGTAGCAGCTCAGGCCACCTGGGCGACTATGCGAAAATTACTCGTGGATCAGCCAGCGCGAATCGGAAAAGTCCAGACAGCCCCAGTACGTCCGGGCCAACGTACACATAGCCCGAAGGAATTTTAGTCAACCGCTAATCTTGCTGTCATCGCTAGATGTGCCGCTTTGGCGGCGGCGCCTCAATGCCTTCCATAGGTCGTACTGGCCCTGCATTCCGATCCACAGCTCAGGGCTAGTGCCAAGCGCCTCCGAGAGTCGCAAAGCCATTTCGGCTGATATCCCTGCGCTGCCGTTAAGAATGCGGGACAGGGCTGCCCGCGTCACCCCCCAAATGCTTCGCGGCGTCGGTTATCGACACGCCGCCAAGATAATCTCGAAGCACTTCCCCTGGATGGGGCGGATTGTGCATACGCATCGTAAAACCTCAATGGTAATCTCGATAGTCCACAAACGGCATCTTCGCCCTCGAACCCGAATGTCAAGCGCCAGTTGCCGCTGACATCAACTGACCAATGCCCTTCAAGCTCGCCGTGCAAGGGATGCAGCCTCCAGCCTCACCTACGTTAACGCATGAAGCGTCAAGTGGCGGGCAGCTGCTTCCGCAACGTTGATGGCGTCGGCCTCCGAAACTTTGAAGGAGGCGAGGGAAGAGTGGAAGAGACGGCGGGCGAATTTATAATCCGTCAGGAAGGAAACCCAACGCTTTGACGACGCAGCGAGCAATTTCACGAATTTGGGCTTCACCTAACCTTCTTGTGGCGGTTCGTGGCCTTCGGAGCGTCTCTTTGCGAATTGTGGTAATGCTCTCGGCCTGAATATCACAGACGTAATCTAAACCCGTTTCTCCCGGCTTCATTGTTATGTGAGTGGGACTAGATCGGACCGTTGTAGATAATGGCACCACCAATACGGTGTCGGCTCTCGGATGTTGGTTCCTCGTATCGGGGGAAATGACTACGACTGGACGCTCAAATTTTCCGGGCGGGTCACTTGGAAAAGGGACAAACCAGATCTCTCCTCGCCACGGTTGAGGTGGCGGAGGTGGGCCACCGACTAGGGTTGCCAACCTGCCCTACCTTTGAGCCGCGCCGAATTCGCGTTCCCCCAACTGGCCCCACGCATTGTTCTCCGCGCGTTCTTCGTCAGAGATGGAATCGTAATAAGCGAGCGTCTGCCTATCGAGTTCCCTTGTCGCTGATTGACGCTGGTATGCATCCACGAGGTTCTCCATGCAAGCGCTTACAGAGGGTGCTTTTGTTTCCGCTTGGCGCTGACGGAGAAATTCCACGGTGGATTGTTGCAACGAAAGAGTCAGTCGGGTCCTTCGATCCGATGTTCGCTCCGGGCGTTTCGCTCGTTGTCTTTGTACTCGTGCCATCGTTGTTATCCTCGTATGACATCAATCATACTCGTGTCATAATTCCTGTCAAGCGTTTGCGTAACAAGGGCCTCATCCCCTCGCGAATCGCCAGCACGTCCATACTTGCCATCGGAGTGTCGAATCTTGTGCCTATCTTTCGCGTCTTCCTCAGGACTCTCAAGTTACACAAAATTGACAATTCGGAAGTTGACTAAAAAACGGGAGCGCGAATAGCATGGCCGCTCCCGCCAAGCAACGAGGTTAAGTCACGGAGGAACAATGAAAGCGTTCATTCCAGCCCGTAGTTGGCATCTTTGGATTTCGGTATTGGCTTTTCTGAGCGTTTCGCAAGCGGCTAAGGCCACCAGCCAAACCTGGCAAGCTACCGTCGGAGCTCAAAGCGAAAACGGGGCCACGCAGGTTATGGGCTTTCTACCCAATGAGCTTTGGATTCACGCCGGCGACAACATCACTTGGACGACGAAATCTGGTGAGAACCACACTGTGACCTTTCTCACAACCGGCCAGAATCGGCCAAGTGTTGCACAGGGGTGTGCAGTGATCCCAGCGGCTCCCAATGTTCCGGCGCTTCCGTCGACTACAACCGGCGAGTCAGCGGTCACGCCCTCTGGATCGAGCTACGATCCCGCCGCTGCTGCCGGCGCCGACACCGGTGCTGATACTGACAACGAACCCTGTGTGAACAGTGGCCCAATCTGTGACCGTGCGCTTCAAGTGATGCCCGATCCAACCAAGTGCCCGAATATGCCCGCGCTCACCTATACCGTGAAATTTCCAACTCCGGGCAACTTCAAGTTCGTATGCTTGATCCATCGGGATATGACCGGCGTGGTTCATGTCCTTTCGACCTCCACCGCTCTGCCGCACAACGATCCTGTTTTCTATCAGGACGAAGCGGCCGCTCAGGCACGGGATATTCTTTCAGACAACGACCATGTTCGGGATAACCAACAACCGGAAGACTCTTCCCGCAACAGCGTGATTACTACCGGAGAGCTCGTGGCAACGGGAGGCGGGAAATTGTACCAGGCTGTGTTCCGCTTCCTGCCAGAGACAATTTATGTCCGTGTCGGAGACACCGTGGAGTGGACGAATGTCGATCCCACCGAACCGCACACGGTCACCTTCAATCCAGCCGGCCCATCCGACCCCGACGGCAATCCTCCTCCTCTTACTGGCGTGTCGGATCCAGATAATGATAATGACCTGCATGGGACTCTTCCCAACACGACGAAATGCGCCGCCGCGGATACCGTGGCGAATTGTTTTAACTCTGGAAATATTGGACCGGCACTTCAAGATCAAACGAACCAGCCTCAACCGGCTCCCGGCAAGACGCGAGTCAAGGTGACCTTCACACAACCGGGAGAATTCGACTACTACTGCACCATTCATGTTGCCCTGGGCATGGTGGGGAAGGTCATCGTCAACCCGTAGTTCTATCGGGCGCGTGCTTTCGTTTGAGGCGTTCCCATGATTCTGCGGTTGTTCTGCGCATGGTCGCTGACCTTGGTGTTTCCGTCGGTGGCGGTTCGCGCTATATCGGCTCAGGCGACGAAAAGGTCTCCTGAACCCACGCTTGCGGGTCGCGTGGAAGCGACGTACCGCGGGGGATTGGTGTCTCCCCTGCTGCCGAAGTCTAGCTTTATATTAACCGACACATCCGGGGCTCCGTTTGACTTCCACGCCAAGACCCAAGGTTATGTGGCACTCCTGTTTTTCGGCTACACCCATTGCCCGGATCTGTGCCCGCTGCAGATGAACATCATCGCGCAGGCTCTCAAAAATATTCCTCCGGATGTTGCCGATCAGTTCAAGGTAGTGTTCGTCACAACCGACCCCGACCGCGACACTCCCAAAGTGTTGCGCGCCTATCTCGATCACTTCGATAAGCGCTTTATCGGCTTGGTCGGGAGTAGTGTTGCAATCGAAGCCGCCCAGGTTGCCGCAAATCTCCCTCCGGCTAAGAAATCTGCGGTGCGCCCAAATGGGGACTACGAGGTGGGTCACGCAGCATTTGTTGTAGCCTACACGAAGGACAATCTCGCCCACGTGATCTATCCAATTGGGGTGAAAGAAGAGGACTTCGAGCACGATCTGCCCTTCCTCGCTCACGAAACCTGGCCTAGTCACTGAAACGAATGTGGAGTTTGAACAGCAGTGGGCCGAGCACAATCCGGCCCTTTAGGGCGGGTTAAGAGTGCCTTGTGTTGGTTGACAGGAAACGTTCCTCCAGTGCGTTCTATCCCGAGCTGCCCTGCGTCATCGCCAAGAGTTTGATCGCCAAGTACCAACGAATCCGGCAGAACACACCGGATTTCCACATTCCCAGCGCGTCGACGGCGGCGCCTTTTTCCTTTTCCCAAAGACTCTATCGAGCTCCGCCTCATCTAATTCTCTGACGGATGCCGATCACCTCGGTCAAGAAGGGTATGGAGAGCATCCTGAAGGAAGCCGCAGAGCCGTATCCCATGCCGTCGATGGTTGTCCGTTCGAGTGGGTTGCGATTGCGGTTGGCCGGGGACTTGAGGCAAATTTCGCCCTGGACTTTGGAGGAAACGGTGGAGGTTGCTTCGATGAAGGTTCGTGCGGAATTGATGCCGAGCCGCTCCAACTTCTCGGCTTCTGCCCGTTCTGCGATCGTCTTTGCGCTAGAGCCATACTATGACATACGTTCCGGCCAAGGCTGTGGAAACTCAGATCGAGGTGACACGAATGAATCACGGAAGATACCTGCGGTACTTGTTGCTGTTTCTGGCAAAAACGACTGCAGTCGTCGCGTTTGCTGCGGTCCCATCCTTTGGACAGGATGAACCACGCATCAGCATCGACCTCACTGGCAGTGTGCCGGTAAGGGCTTCGAGTGTTTCTGCCTCCGCCTTTCACATTAAATATGCAGCGACCGATGCGGTGCGGTCCGCCCGCATTGAACACCGCCAGGGCGTCGCAAAGGCCCTCGGGTCTGCCAAGCCGCGGGTCGAAGCAGTTGGCGCCATAGTACCGTCCGTGCCATCGCGTAGAAACGTTTCAAAACGTGCCTGGATGTCAAGCGGTGCCGCCCAATCCGAATGGGGCGTTGGCTGACTCGACGAACTCAGTGCTGTCTCACGAGCTGATCGAGTCCATCACTGATCCGGATCTTGATGCATGGTTCTCCAACAGCTCATTGCTGTCGTCAGGAGCTGAGATCGGAGACCTCTGCGAACCGATCGAAAACGCAAATGCTCAGTTGCTCGACTCGTATGTTTCGCTAAATGGGAACTCCTACCAAACGGAGCCGTAGAGCCCCTGCCTTCAGGCATGGGGATATAAAGCTCATAGTTATCTGTTGACAAAGAGAAAGCGAAGATGTACACCTTTCCCCGTGATGCTGGGATACAAGTCCAATAACCATGTCGTGTACAGCAACAAATATCACGTCGTTTGGTGTCCCAAATATCGCCGTAAAGTTCTCGTGGCTAAAGTCGCCAAACGCCTTTTGGAGTTGCTATATAAGGCTGCTTCGAAGTATCGATCCGAAGTGATTGCGCTGGAAATCCTGCCTGACCAGGTACATTTGCTGGTCGAGGTAGACCCGCA
>QHYS01000232.1 GCA_003223325.1 Acidobacteriota bacterium | reverse complement strand
GATGTGTGCTGGAACACTATCTGGCCGGCCGGAGCTCACGTACGCCCGCAACGTTCTCTCAACACTCGCAAAGCGGAATTAACAGACGAAACGGATCGTTTGTGCTGCTAGTGCCTGCACAAGCACGTTAAGGACTCTGTCCTTTATCCCTTCTTGAAGGAAGCGCCTCTTCCGGGGCTTGGTCTGTCTGCCTTCGTTTGCCGCGAATGATGCAGACGGGCAAGGAACCCGTCAAGGTTTCCCCATGGCTCCCTTCGCTCGACCTGTGACTGAACCCTTGCCCGTCCGCTAAGAACTCCTCCGCTAGCAAACGAGTGCACACAATTAAGAAGCCCAAACCGCGAACTTCGGCTGACATTACAGGGCCTTCTCATGGAAGGAACAATTATGGAAGTGTCCCCCATAAAGAAGATAGGCGCGAAATGTGCGCCGCCACTTCACCAGCGCTACAGGGAGCAGCCTGAACGGCATTGGGCCAAGTCACAAGGTAGGCGCAAGTACCTGTTCACGGATCAGATCGACGAGTTCGTCCGGGAGATCTACCTTAATCATCCCGGCGCGAGGACGCGGCCCGGCATCCGGATGTTGGCCAAGAAGGTAGGTATCCCGCACTGGGCTCTCAAGAGACGAGCGCGCGAGCTAGGCCTGGCACGGACAAAAGAGCTGCCGTGGAGCGAGCCTGAGCTGAAGATATTGGCTCGCTATGCATGGATGAGCGACGAGCGGATTCGGTTGAAGCTCAAGTCCGCCGGTTATTCGCGTACCGTGACCGGAATTCACCTCAAGCTGAGGCGAATGCAGTTCAAGCACGATTCCAGCTTCTATTCCGCCAATGGTCTCGCGCGAGCCCTGGGAATTGACTTCCACGCGGTGTCGCGCTGGATCAAGCGCGGGCACTTGAAAGTCAAGCTCCGGGGAACTGCGCGTCGGGAACAGCAAAACGGTGACATCTATCTCATACGCGAGAAAGACGTCCGCCGCTTCATCCTCGAACACCCCCACCGAAATTGACCTCCGTAAGGTCGATCAACTGTGGTTTCTCGATCTGGTTACCAACGGATTGGTGCGCTCCGCATAAGGTTCGGGCGCATCGCAAGCGGCTGCGCCAACAGGGCTTGCGGCCTATCCAGATTTGCTGATGAGGACATGGTGCGGCTGAATCGTGCTGTCCTCGTCTTCCTGGGCATGGCCGCTCCGCCCAACAACGAAGAACTGGAACCGGCATAAGATCTATTATTGGGTGTGAATGGCAGTCTTCGAGTTGCTTGAACGCCGCTTGCTCCGGAAACCCAACCAAGAGTGACCTCTGCGAACTCCATCCGTTGTGGCTTCTCGATTTGGTTACAACCGGATTGGTGCGATCAGCCTGAACAATTACAAAGCCGTCCGTGCACGCGAAGACGAGCGTAGCGATTCAGTGTGTCTCGCACCAGTACCTTTCTTTGTGGACGATACCCGGTTCTACTTGCAGGGTACTTGATCGATTGCCGCACTCAGCCATTGCGCTGAGACCATAAGAACCGGGCAAGAGGCTGATTGTCGAAGTCGTCTGTGGCCCAACGGCATAGTGCATCTGCGTACGCCCACTGAGGGAAACTCTCAATGGTCTTGCCGTCTCGTTGCTTACAACCAGTGCACCAAGGCTCGCCCGGCGGTCTGGGGGGAAGGCGAGCTCGTAGAGTCGCGGCTCGGGCACCTGAGGCGCGCGAACCCAAACAAAAGCGGGGGAGTCTATCCGGAAGGGATGCGTGTACTTGAGGCTCACCGCCCGGTAGCGCCGCCCTCGGTAGGTGAAGTGAATGGGGGAAGTAATTGGCCGCTCTCCTGGAACTTGTAGTGAGTCTGGAAATCCACTCCACCCTCAAGGCGAAGGGCGCTGAAAACGTTGTCCTGCAGCGTTCCCCGGATCACCGCGACACGGGGAGTCACCTCCGGGGTCTCCGCGGGTCCCGGCTTCAGATCAACCCAGCTTCGGTCGATGGGACGTGATCGCGAAGTGAAAGAAAGTTTCTGGATATCTCCGAAGCGAATTCCACTGCGCTGGCCGGACTCGGGCGGCCCGGTGGAACCGATTCTTCTTTCACCACGACGCGCTGATCCGGAATTCGGACCGTATTCGCGGATGTGTGTACGGCCTCGTCGCTCGGCATAAACCAGAATCTGTGCCATCCGCCTCGCATAGGTGTCGATGCATCTGCCGAAATGAGGTCCAACTCAGTCTGAATCGCAGCGGGCATATTTTCCCACTTCGAACGGGTCTGATTGTCGAAGCCCGTGGACATCACCTTCATCGTCCGGTCCGCCTCAAAAAGAACGTCTCCAACATGCGTATGTTCAATGCCGCCCAAGTACCGGACTTGCATTCCCTTTGTATCCGGGCCGGGGTCGATACTGACCCCGAGGACACCCGCGCTCGAGATTGCTCGGAATACGGTCAGCCAGTCGTCGTAAGGAATGCCGTTACCGAGCGAGGCGGGCGGGCCGATTACAACCAGTTCTGATTGAGCCTGGCGGAATCTAGCGGCTTCAATATCGGCCACGGTGGACAGGTCGCGCAAGGGCGAGACGGTTCGGGTTGGATCGGCCAGGAACAAACGCATTGGAGGAGCGAGACGCAATGCATATGTCTTTTGAACCAGGGGATGAAACCCCGGTTGAAGTGCCGTGTCGGCCTCATCCGGTGAAAGGCAGCTGTCACCCAGAAGGCGCACGGCTCGCGTAAAGTCGTCATCGCCGATCGGCACCATGACCCTAGGTGCGCTTGGCATGCTGGGCCCTGGCCGAACTACCTGTTTAGAGGAACACCCTACGGAGACACCGCAGATAATGCACACTCCGACGATGGCAGCCAAGGAACGAGCAGGCCCACCGACGAACGTGGCGTAACGCGCGCTGCTGGCCATACAACAGTCTTGTTATGTTTTTCTCCTGCGAGCTAGATCTGCTGGCACAGTCGCCGCGTACCCCAGAGCTGCCGGTATTGGCGAACGCACTCCAAGTGGTGCATGTCTCCGCTGGGTAGGAACCCTATGGAAGTAGTCGAGATGAGGAACGTACCTCGCGAACCAGGCTACCGCGCGTGCTGGCCTGCGACAAGTTCTGGAGGCTGCTCGCGCATGTTTACCGCTGTCGCAGCGGCATTCGCAGAGGCACAAGTCTGCCGCTCAGGACGCCAGCAAAATGCTCCCGTGAGTTTGGTGAGCCATAAAAACACCGGCACGCGTGGCCTTTGAGACGTGGTGACGTTTCTGCAATTCGTTCTATCATTTCAAGCCTCCAGGACGGACCGCGACATGAACGTGACGACGCCGAACATTCTGATGCTGCAAAAGGGGCGCTCTCATCACTCCGCATCCTTGAACGCCACCCGTGAAGAGCACTGTGATTCTCGGCGGATCCGACAGCCACTCTGACCGCGCTGTGATCACTTCCAATTCCAGCGACCAAACTTTGCGGCCTGATTTCCGCTTGTGTCTGCCCAGGCGCTTACAAGTTGACGCTGACGAGTTGAGTGATCCACACCGCTGGAGGTGCGATGTAGTTGAAAACGATTTGGCACGGATGGTAACAATAGTTCGTCCGCCAGTAGCCCCCTGCTCCATCCCCATTTTCTCCGCGCGAATGAATCTGAGCGCGAGTGAATCTTGACAGCATGGGCACCTTCCGCCAGAATTTCCGTCTATGGCTCACGAAGGTACAGGCGCATCTCGAAAGCACGTTTCTGAGGCCCAGACGGGAACTGGGGACGTTTTGATGCCGCCGAGTGAGCAGACGGAGTTCTTCCTTACTTTTACCCCACCACAGGACCTCACTCCCGAAGAACGGAAACTAGTCGGCGACATCGTGATCCTCGATCATCGGGCGCACCACCAGCTGAAGCCGAAGACAGAGGAATGGAATGAGGTACTGAAACTCCTTGTAAATGCTGTTGTCCTGCTCCAAGCCCGTGACGCTGAGCAGGGACGTGCCATCCTCGAGGAAGCACAGCAGGTTTATTACCACCATAATCAGACCAAGAATCGCATTCGCTATTTGACAGGTGCTGTAGCAGGGATTGTTGTAGCTGCTGCGGTCGGTACTGGATTCCTGCTGGTGTCAAAATCGCTTGAACAGTACATTGGGCGTCAACTGCTTGTCCTGATCTTCGTGTTTGCTGGCCTGGGGAGTATCACCAGTGTTCTTACCCGCGTCTCGACTATCGACTTGAAAGAAGAGACCAGCCGCTTTTCAGTGGCAGTCTCGGGCTTTTCTCGACCTTTGATTGCCATGTTTGTCGCTCTGGTGGTCTACTTCATCCTTGACACCCGTATAGTGGAGATCAAGTTGGGCAGTCCTACCGAACCAAAAACGAATGCCGTTTATCTCGTTACGTCTTTTCTTTGTGGGTTCAGCGAACGATTCGCAAAGGACATCCTCTCCCGAGTGCCGTTCGGAAGCGATGGAAGAGAGAAGGACCAGTCCGGACCGACGGCGACGGGCGAGAGTGAGAGCGGTGGCGGAGCACGGCGGGATTGATCTAGCAGTCCGCGTATCTCCTTCCGCCGGACTCTCCCACTCCTGGTTCGCCATCCTATGTTCTCCAAAATTAGATCACGTCTGCCAAAAGGCACCGTAGCCGACCAATTGTCGCTCTTCTGATGTCCATGTGCATCTCCATGAAATGGGACCAGACTTAGTTAGCTGCGACCATGGAAAAGACCCATCTCGGACGATGCGCCTCGGATGAAGGAGCATTTCCGACTGTTTAGAAACAAGTATTTCCCTGCCCTTGAGGAGCCGAGATGACACGAACATCCCGGCACAACAAGGAAGCATAAAACGACGTCGCTCGAACACTTCTCGGTGGCGATCAGGGCCCCTTCCGTGGCCTTAAACCCGTGACCGGGGTGTGGCTATAATTGTGGCTGTACGTTGCTAAACATCGCCAACGTTTCAAGCATTTGCAACGAATTCTCTGTGCGCGCAAGACTTGTGTAAATTGTTGATGTATTGTGGGTTATCAGAGAACGGGAGATAGTGGGCGCGCTGACTCTTAATCAGTAGGTTGAAGGTTCGAGTCCTTCCGCGCTCACCACCTCCTTTGTTTTCAACCTCTCGTCACAACGTCGCGGAGTTTTTCATAACATTTTCGTGACAACTCTGTGGATACGACCGAAAGCGGCTGCACAAAATCATCGACTTCAGTCCGGTCGTAAACCTCCATGGCGAGGTTCACCTTGTTGTGGCCCAGAATATCGGAAACGACTTTCGGATGAACCCCCGAGCGGCGGAGCTTTGTCGAGAGTGTGTGACGAAAATCGTGCCAACCGCCAAGCGAGATGCCCAAATCCTCAGCAGCCGGTCTGATGTGGGGTTTTAGAGCGTTGCCTGGATTCAGAGGGGTGCCCGTCCGGGAACTGAAGACCCACTCGCCTTTTCCGAGCTTCTCCATTCGCGCCATCAGTATTGGATCGATTGGCAGCTTGCGCTCTGAGCGTTTGGATTTCACGGTGTCCACATCACCCTCGTAAATCCGGCGAGTTACGTGGAGCACATTGTTCCCGAAATCCGACCACTTGATCGCAAGTGCCTCACCAATGCGCAATCCAGATACTGCGAGAAACAGAACCAACGTTGCGTATGGCTCGTTTAGCTTCTCCGCAATCGCGTTAATCTGCTCGGCGGTCAGAATCGTGCGAGTCACTCTTCTTCCGCCCGTTCGCTTCGGCAGTTCACACGAGTGCAGGGATTCTTTTCGAGCCAACTGCAATTGTTCGCCCATCCGAGCGTGAGTCCAAGAACGACCCGCATGCTACGAAGAGTGCTCTCGCTGTATTTAGCTTTCTCGGCAAGGAAGGTTTGGACATCTTCGCGGTTGATTTCGGTGATCTTCCGATCCCCGAATCTCGGAAGCACGTAAGCGCGCAATGTATTTTTGTGATGGCGTAGCGTGGTTGCCTTCATGGTCGAACCTTCAGCTTTTTCCCACCGCTCCACCAGTTCCTGAAAACTCATATCCGATTTGGCAGATGAGGTCTTCAGAAGCTCCGATAAACGATTGCGTGCTGCGCTCTTCGTCGGGAGTTCGGCCAGAGTGCCGAGGCGAATGTTGCCCACCCTCGGGGGTGCTCGATGAAGCTCTTCCCGAGGGGCGGCCCGGCTGGCACGAGACGGCGACCCGGAACCCATCCATCTGGAAGAGACCGATACCAGCTTCGCTATCGGATGGAAGGGGCGCTATCACCTCGAGGGACCTGCTTTCATCTACACCGATCGTGACACCGGTCGATTCACCACAATCCTCGGCTGTCCTACGCAGACGATCGCACGAGCGGGTTAGTTCGGAAATTTCAAATATTTTTGGCTAGCGTTTACCTGTGCAACTTGCGAGACACAGCGGGGTTTCCTCGCTGTCTCCGTGCGGGGGAGCCCGCGTGGTTCGGGGCCGATAGGTCGATTTTGGCAAACCTCCTGATCTCAAAAACAGATCAGAACACGCCGTTCTTATTGTCGCCCAACGCTAGTGCAACGCTCTCTTCCAGCCTCAAACTGCGTCCTAACTCATAAGGCGCGGAGAAGTCTTGCTGACTGAGCAAGGTGTGCAGCCGGGCAAGGTAATTGTTTCGAAAGCTGTGCTCCGCGCGTTCGATGTTGAAGTTCATCGTCTCGCGGAGGTGCTCTGCGGCACCTGCAAGTGTGGCACCCAGTTCTCCGTCTCCGCGCTGGGCAGCAAGCGCTGCGAAGCCATCCAGGGCATAAGAAATGCCTATCCTGTCGCCCGCAATTCTGTTGCCGGCTTCCACTGCCATACTCAAACCTTCGGCGAAATGGAGTTGCGCGGCCGAGTAATCGCCTAGGCCGTACTCAGCGCAGGCCAGGTTGATAAGAGTAATCGCTGTGGCATACTTTCTACCGAGTTGCCGAAACATGGCAAGAGCGTCCTGGAATAAGGGCAGCGCAGTCTTGTAGTCGCCGGACGAGCGCGCAAGATCGCCGAGTTTGTTGAGTGAAGCAGAAATACCGAACCCGTCACCGGATTTGCGGGCGGCAGCGAGGGCCTGCTCGATGAAAGTGACTGCTGACGCGTCATCGCCTTGCTCGAAGGCCAATCCTCCCAAGCCTCGACAAAACAAGGATACTTGTGTCAAGTCCTCCGCATTTTGCGCTTCTCGTAAGCCTTTCTCGTAGAAATTGCGTGCGGTTTGATAATCGCCTTGGAACTTTGCGAAATTGCCTGCCACACTCAATAATTTCCACCGCAGCGTCCATCCGACATCCTGGCTCTCGGCCAGGATCTGTTTCATTATGGATATGCCTTCCGTCAAGTATCCCCGGAGCACCCAGTAATACCGAATGCCCGCTGCGATCCGTGCCGCGTTTATTTTGTCGTTTTGGAGTGACCAGCGAAGTGCCGCGCGAATGTTCTCGTATTCTTCTTCGACGCGGCTGAGCCATTTCGCTGGCTGCGGGCCACGCAAGTGTGACTCCGCCTCTTCGGCGAGTTCAAGGAAGTACGTTGCGTGCTGCTTTCGCATTACCTCTGCGTCCCCGCTGCTCTCGAGCCGGTCCAGCGCATACTCCCGGACCACTTCCAGCATGTAAAGACGCGGCTCACCCTCCATTCCTTCACGAATTGCAAGCAAACTCTGGTGTGATAGTGAGGTGATTTCGTCGAGCACGTCGGCATCAACAAGGACTTTTTCAGCAGCATCGAACGTAAAACCGCCCGCAAAGATAGCGAGCCGCTGAAAAACTCGCTGTTCAGCGCTACTCAGTAGATCGTAGCTCCACGCGATGGCAGCGCTCATCGTTTGCTGGCGGGGCAAGTCGCGCGCCCCGCCGGTCAGTAGCTTCAGACGATGATCCAAGCGCGACAGAATGGCTTGCGGTGAGAGCAGTTTCACGCGTGCCGCTGCCAGTTCAATCGCCAAAGGCAAGCCATCAAGCGCCGCGCAAATTCTTGCCACTGCAGGCGCGTTCTCATCCACGATTTCAAAGTTGCTCTGCACCGCTTGCGCACGCTCCACAAAGAGTTTCACCGCTGCATATTGTGCCGATTCCGAAGCGGAGAGCTCACCGGCTGGTTCGGGAACCGCGAGAGCTGGAACGATGTATTCGCGCTCATCTCGTAACCGCAGGCGCGCGCGACTCGTGACCAGAATCTTCAGTGAGAGTGCCGTGGCCAGCAGTTCTGGTAGGAACGGACCGGCCGTTATGACCTGCTCGAAGTTATCGAGGACAAGCAGCGCGGCATCTTTTATGCCGAGCGCTTGCCCAATCGTGGGCACCACCAGTTCCGGTTCCTTGACTGCAGAAAGATCAACCAAAAAGATGCCGTCGGGGAAATCCCGAAATAGTTCTCTGGCGACTGCCTGTGCCAGTGTCGTCTTGCCCGCCCCGCCCACGCCTGTGAGCGTCAACAGTCGTGTACGTTTGAGCCGCAGCTCGCCGCAGAGTTCCTCTATTTCCGGCTCACGGCCGATAATGCTTGAACGCTGCGTCAGCAAATTGCTGATCGGAACTGAAACGGATGGAACCGAAGCTGGGATAATCGGCGCGATGAAGCGGTATCCCTTTCCGATCACGGTCTGAATAAGGTGCGGCCGCTCGGAGTCGTCGCGTAGCACCTGCCGCAGTTTGCTGATGGCGCAATTGATGCTGTTGTCGGAATCGAGAAAAACACCCTTGCCCCAGATTCTCTCCACGATCTGCTCGCGCGTGACCAACTGACCAGAGCGCTCTATCAGGAGCAACAGCAGCTCCATCGGGACACGCTCCAGGCCAAGTCGTATTCCACGAGAACGCAGCTCGTAGGCGCGCAAATCAAGGTCGAAATCGTCCCCAAACTGAACGTGATCGAGCGATTTGGAGAGCTCAATAGCCACGCGAACCTGCTCAAGAAACGTACGAATTCTACACCGGAAATACTGGTTTGGAGGTAAGTCTCAGCTTTTCATCAGCTTGCTTCTTAATACAAATTCAATGAAAGCACAAGATTCTCGCTATGGTGTTATGTGACCCGCTGGAGGACGATGCTAGCCGCACGAGTTCCGCCGCACCCAAAAGGAGACTCCCGACATGACCACGCGTATCAATACTCTCGTTAAAGCATCTCTTGTGAACACCTCGCGCCTGCTAATATTGAGCAGTTTATTGTTCGGAGGGGCAGCGGCCCAAGCCAGCCACTCTCACGCGCAAGCCCAATCCACGCTCGTTCAGGTCGTCCGTGAGGCCACAAAGCAGTTTATCGATGTCAGTGCCGCTGTGGCGGCTAGCTATGGCCCATTCCTCGGCTGCGTCAGCGGCCCGGATCACGGCGCCATGGGCATCCATTACCTAAATGGAGCTCTCGTCGGCGATGGGCAAATCGATGCTTCGCACCCTGAAGCTCTAATTTATGAACCGGAACCGAATGGGGAACTACGACTAGTTGGAGTCGAGTACATTGTCATCGCCAGCCAGTGGCTAGCAAACCACAGCGCGCCGCCTGTCCTGGAGGGTCAGTCATTCCAGTTCGTTGACAGCCCTAACCGATATGGTGTACCGGCAATCTTCGAGCTGCATGTGTGGGCCTGGCGAGAAAATCCGAACGGCGCTTTCGTCGATTGGAACAACCATGTGAGCTGTGAGGCTCAGTGAGTCTTGCTGTCGAGGTTCGGACAGAGTTGCTTCCGGCCGGGGCATTTCGACGGCATCCCCGCGCAGCAAGCCGGTTTGCTTCACCCGGAGACTCGAAGGATCGCGAGTCACCCTGCATCTGGCCGGGAGCGCGTCACACCGTCGACCTCTAGACGGAGGAAATTATGGTTCCGCTGGCCCGCGGCGCATGTTCGACAGTTTGCTCGCAGGCCAAGAAACGCTTTGAAAGCGGCAGCCATTATCTCTGAAACGCGCCAATAGAAGCGGAGGTTGCGATGTTCCAGCCCAATAACAGTCGATCGTTTTCTGTTTCACTTCAATCGCGTAGCGGGTTTTCGTAGCAAACGATCAGGTGGTAGGTTCTGGTACAGGGGTAAGGTCCTTGCCACTCTGGTCTTAGCCGCGGTCCTGTTCGTGGCCATTGTTGCGGCGAGTGGACAACAGATCCCCTTCTTGACCTTCCTGTCCAACGGAGTAGTTTTTCCAAACCCCAATGGCGCATCACAAACCTACAGTACTAACGGCAGCGGAATCGACCTTACCGGGCCTTTCTTTCAAAGTATGGGTACGAACGGCCGCTCCTGTGGTTCGTGTCATCAGCCAAGCGNACTGAAGTTCCTGCTAACCCAGGGCCGCGACCCGATTTTCCGTTCGGTGGATGGTTCCAATTGCAACCACAACATCGACGTTTCGAGGCTCGCGGGCAAGAAGGCCGCTTACAGTCTGCTCCGAACGCGTGGCCTGTTTCGGATTGCCATCGCGGTCCCCGCAAACGCAAACTACCAGGTCGTCAGCGTCAACAATCCGTATGGCTGCAACGAATCCGAAGTGATTTCCATGTATCGGCGACCGCTGCCCACCACAAACCTGCGCTTCTTAAGTGCGGTCATGTTCGACGGACGGGAGTCCTCACCTGCTACCGGCACAACCAAAATTATCTATTCGAATTATCCGACCTCACTGCAAGCTGATCTGGCGCATCAGGCGCTCGATGCCACGATTGGCCATGCGCAAGGTGACGGCACCCGGCCAACTCCAGCAGAACAGCAGGAGATCGTCGACTTTGAAATGGGCTTGTCGACGGCACAAGTATTTGACAAGCACGCTGGTTTTTTGAATGCCCTGGGTGCAGAAGGGGGGCCACAAGGCCTGGTCAATCAGCCGTTTTTTATA
>QHYS01000231.1 GCA_003223325.1 Acidobacteriota bacterium | reverse complement strand
CACTGCTGACGGAGTCAGAAAAGCTGAACAATGCCCGATACTCGAGTAGCGGCAATTGATATCGGCAGCAACACCATCCACATGATTGTGGTGCAGCGCCAGCGCGGAAATCGTTTGAAGCATGTTCTGCAGAAATCGCGACTGCTGAAGCTCGGGATCCTGGAAGAGCGGAAAGGAAATCTTCCCGACTACGCGCAAGGTTCGATTCGCCGGACGCTAGAACCTTTGTGCGCCAGGCTCGTGAAGCGGGTGCTTCCGATGTCCTTGTTGCAGCAACTGCAGCCCTCCGAGATGATCCGCAACGCAAAACGATTGCGGCCCGCCTTAGCCGAGCTGTAGGGCTGCCGGTGCGCATCGTTTCCAAACAACGAGAGATTGAGCTCGGATTTGTGGCCGCCCGTCACGGCTTGCGACCCACGGGAAAGCAGATTTTTGTCGACAGTGGCGGCGCATCAACGGAAATCACGCTGTGCGAGGGCCACACTGCTCGTCAAAGCATTTCGCTGCCGGTGGGGGCTTCGAAGCTTTCCGTTCTACTCGAAGGCGACCCTCCCGGACTTTTGACCTTTGCTCGGCTCATGGTGCCAATCCGCGATGCGATTCGAAACCGCACCGCCGCCTCGGGGGGTGCGGAATGCTCTCTTTAGTGGAGGGACTGCCCATCACGTTTGCAACGTTGCGGGAACGCCGCGGCACCTGCTGACACGAGCGGCGCTTGAGCGGGCCTTGCGGCACCTTCTTAAGAAACCAGCCAAGAAAATCGCAAAGAAATATGATCTCGATGTCCAGAGAATACCGCTCCTAATATCGGGTGCAGTAATCCTAGCGGCGATTCTCGACCATTATGGTTTGGATCGCGCGGCCGTGACGGCCAGCACCGTACGCGAGGGGATGATACAGCCTTACTTAGCTCAGCCAGGGACTTGGTGGAGGAATAAGGCTAACCGCTTTGGTTCGAGGACCTAGAAGGCGGAACGTCAAAGGATCGCGGAGTCCCTGGTCATGATTGGTCAAGGCACTTCAGGATTGTAATCATCGCCCCAAAAACCTGACGTCGGCATTTTGAATTCGACGCCTAGCTTGTATAAGCCCGACTCGTCCTTGGTCTGACTCCAAACAACCCGCCTGCCGCGTAGACAACTTGGTTTTCTCATTTCTGATTTCAAGGATTGTTGCCGGAGGCCATAGCACGGGTGACAAAACCAATGCTCCGTGGAGATTTGCCAGCGCCGTGATCGCGGGGGGATTGGATCGGCCAACCTGAAGAGAAATGCAAGCTATGATGCGAGGACTAGGTGGCCCATCGCTGGCCACTTTTTCCGAGCTTACGACCCGGCCGATCTTGCCTCCTTTGGCGGCGCACTTACGGCCAAAAACCGCACGCTCAAGAGGAGTCTTACCGATCCGCGCATAGTGGCACTGGCAAAGCGTATTCGGATGAGACTTTGCACGCGGCGCAACTGTCGGCTGTGGCACTAACCCACAAGCTGGAACCGCGGGAATGCGAAAGGCTGTTCGCCGGGACGCATCATATTCTCCGGCTTTGGATAGAGCGATTATGCGCCGAAGCCGAGGCTGGCTTCACCGCAAACCTTGTTACGCCGACGGGTGTGGACGAGGTTAAGCAGATTCCGCTGGCTTCGTAGGTCCCATTCCGCTTTAAGGGACAACTTCAAAAACGAGTATTTCTGCCCCTTGGTCGAGTTTGTGCGGACCAGGTTGCGGTACCCCGACGTAATATCGATTCAGTTCCGGCACCAGTCGAGCCGTTTTGGCGCCGGGTTTGGTGGGAATAGTCCCGATTACCTCGTAATTGTCCGCTCCGCGCTGTTCGACCACCGTAACAAAGCCTTCTGAGCGGTCCATGTTGTTTCCGCCACAAGGAACATAAAGGCGGTGGTGCGCAGCATCGTAAGTGAGATCATCGGCATACTCGGCCACCGGCAGGCTCGTCACCTCTTTTCCCGTATCCGTGTTCACGACGATCAGCCGGGACGGCTTGCGCGTGACCACAAATAGCCGATGCGTGGCTTCGTCGTACTGCATCGGCACATTTTCCTGCCCCGCGGTGATGGGCCAGGTCTGGACTACGGTGCGCTTCTTGCGATCCACCACTCCAATTTGGTTGTTGCCCGTCATATTGACGAAAAGCCTGGAGCTGGATTTTTCGATCGCCATCGACTCCAGGCGATTCGAATCGAGCTTCATATCCGCCAGCTTCTTGCCGGTCGCCGTATCGATGATACTGATCAGGCAGTAAGGAGTGTGGGCTTCGCGGCCGCCGTTAACGACGTAAAGATACTTCGTGTCCGGATCGAATACGATGGGGTCGGAATCGATGGTCAGTTCGATGTGGCCGACCAATTTGTACGAATCGTATTCCAAGACCTTGATCTC
>QHYS01000230.1 GCA_003223325.1 Acidobacteriota bacterium | reverse complement strand
CGAATTCGTGCAAGATCTGCACGCTGAGTACTCCTCCTGATGCGAGAAGTTCCTCAGCTAGCGTGCTGCGCGAATCGTCGCGCGCCACAGCATAGATCAGCACATTTGTATCGAAGAAAAGCTTAACGGGCATTAGCCTCCGCTCGATCGAAAACAAATCCGGGAGGTAAAGGACGTCGGAGTTTGCGTAGACGAGCGAGCGCGTGAGGTTTGCTTTGATCGCGGCTCACTTCGAACACCCGCTCACGAGCAATTCGAATCTCGATCTGGTCGCCTTCTTTGAGATTGAGCGCGTCAACCACAGCCGCGGGCAGCCGCACTGCCAGACTATTGCCCCATTTCGACACCTGCATCAGCCCTCCTTGATATACATTGCAATTGTATATCTCAAAGGGAATCTGTGCAACTCAATTCAGCGGTGCTTTATGGCTAGTATCCAAGACAAATCGCTTGCTCAGCGAGACCACTTCGCAAGGGACAACTCCCTTGGCCGGTGACAACACCCGCTAGAAGCATTAGCTCATGCAGTGGCCGGATCGGGGTTTACCCCAAGGAGATGCAATAGGACACCGGCGCGAAATTTTTCGAGATCTACCACAAAACAAGAAAAAAGAGGCCAAACCAGAACACAAAAAGGGAACATTTTAAAAGAGCAGCTTTGACGCGGTCCGATCCGAAGGGTCCGAGCGCCGCCAACGCCGCCATGCCGCCAACCTAAGGTTTACTATTCTAGATGGAAGTGGTAATATCTTGAGTGACGACTCCCCGGCTTTAACAGGCCGGTTCGGGCAATCTACATGATTGCCCACTTTTTTTCATGGCTGGCCCCAGCTCGCTTCCTGCCCCCAAGCCCAGAACTATTTTCTATATCGATGGGCTCAATCTGTATTATGGGGCAGTCCGTCCGACACGCGGCCTCAAATGGCTCGATCTTGGCCGATACTGCAGACTGCTTCGTCCCCATGACGACATAAGACTAATTCGATACTTTAGCGCTCTCATCTCCGGCCCGACTCAAATGAATCAGGAGATCTACCTTCGAGCGCTATCGACCAGTCCGCTGATAGAGGTGACGCTAGGAAAGTTCAAGAACAAGACCGTAAAGTGCGGGGTTGCAGGTTGCACGATGGCGGGGAGCAAATGGTATCTCATGCCCGAAGAGAAGCGCACCGACGTGAATATCGCGGTTTTTATGGTGGATGACACATACCGCGATATGTGCGATCAGCTCGTCATTTTCAGCGGCGATTCTGACTTAGTGCCAGCAGTCAACATGGTCAGGCAGCGATTCCCAAAGAAGAAAATAATCGTATATGTTCCTTCGCAAAACCCGGTGAGGGGTGCCGCTGTCGAACTCCGCACTTCAGCACACATCCACCGAACGCTTCCAATCCTGTTGCTGTCGAAATCACAGTTCCCGGATCAAATCCCAGACGGTGCGGGAGGTACTCTAACTCGTCCTGCATCCTGGAGGTAAAAAACATTCACCCTTGAGGGAGTTACATATGCGCTTGCGGCGGCGTAAGCGTCCGCTCTGGGCGGTTAGCGACGTCGAAACGAACGCGAAAGGCTTCGCCGGAACTAAGCCCCGGCCGGAAGAAGAAGGTATGGTCCATCTCTGACGCCCACCGTTTAGATATGGTATCTTGCATATCACGGTTACCTTGATGCCGAAGACTTACAGCACGCCCCAAGCTGCCAAGCTGATTGGCGTTTCCCTCATAACCCTGCATCGTTGGCTCGCGGCAGAGAAGATCCAGCCTTATGGAATCAAACTTGGCGATGGACGCAAACTCTGGCGATGGAATGACCGCGACATTGCAGAAGGGCGCAAGCTGAAGGCGTCACAGAAACGGGGCCCCAGGAGTACGTAGCAGTAAGCGGGCCGGCGTTCAGACCGAACGTGCCTGATGACCGTTGGTGATGGCCTCGCCGTACTTATGGCCGACTTCATTCTTTGGGGTGTGGTCCCGTCGAAGTGTTAGAATGCCGGGCCTCAAACACTCGGGGGTGCGTCATGAATCCTACGGACCTACAACGATACAAGCTGTTGCTGCTTGCGAGGCTCGAAGAATTGTCCAGCAAGCGCATTGTGGCTGCTTCGTTGGCTCCCGTGGCGGGCGATTCGCAAGGGGATGTTATCGACCAAGCGAACGCCGACGCTGAAGCAGACCTTCACATCCGTTTGCACAAAAGCGACTCTCATCTCTTGCGGGCGATTGAAGACGCATTAGCCCGGATCACTCATGATCGGTTTGGCGTGTGCGAGATGTGCGGTTCCCCCATCTCCAAGGCACGACTGGAAGCTGTACCGTGGACGCGCCTGTGCCGCGACTGCAAGGAGCGCGAACAGTCAGCCGCTTGATCCTATTATAGTGTTGGGGCAGTCGTGCCTTAGCGGTGCTGTGTTATAGAATTGTGGGATTCGTGTTATAGGGTCTTGGGATTCGTGTTACAATAATCCTGGAGGTTCGCAGATGGCTCGACAACTTACCTCGGATCAGCGTGTGGATCTGCGCCCTGGAAACGATGTCAGGAAGGGTGTGAACGTGCTGAACACCTCCAACCCCCAGAATCCAGCACCCAACCCATTTGTTCAGAATGAAGTAATGTCCGCCGGTAAAGACTCGAAATAACAGTTTGCGCCGATGACGTTTGATGTCACCGGACTTCTCATTTTCCTTCTCGCTATTGTTCCCGGGATTCTTACACAGCAGTCTCGCTATTTGATCGTTCCAAGGTCCCTCGAAAAGAAAAGTGCCGTTGAAGAAACAGGGGAATATGTCATCAACAGCATAATTATCCACGTGCTGTTTTTGACTCTATTTTGGATTGTTCTCTCAGTAGGCAGGCCAGCCCTATCGTTAGGATTGAGTGAAGCCTTCCAGCAAAAGAGAATACGAGAATGGCTGTGGAGCCAACCCTACCAACCCTACTTATCGGTCTCTTACTTCCTCGCCAGCCTCATCGGAGGTTACCTATTTGGGTTTGTGCGGGGGTTCCTCGCGTTGAACCAACCTGTTCGGAATGCGCTTGGCG
>QHYS01000229.1 GCA_003223325.1 Acidobacteriota bacterium | reverse complement strand
CTCCAGCATCATTTTTCGCAGATGGGTCACAGGGACACCTCCTGTGACCCACACTTACATCAAAGCCATCAAGCAACCAACGCTCCACTACCTCACGCGAAGCGTCCGCCGCCGGGCGGCTGCGTCCAAACGGGATTTTCGCAAACTGGCTCCCCTACTCCAGTCGTTGCGGGTAGAATCTCAGAGGAGGCAACAAATGAACGACGTAATCTCGACCTTGAAGAGTAGACGCAGTGAACTCGCACTCGAACTCGGACGTATCGATAAAGCTATCGCGATTCTCTCAAACGGCAGTGGCGGCGGCACTGGCAAGGCAACGCGTGCACGCGCGACCGGCAAGCCGATGTCGGCGGCTATGAAGGCAAAGATTGGTCGTGGCGTTCGGAAAGCGTTCTTGCAGCGCAAGCGCGAGGCCAAGGCCAATTCCCGATAACGCTAGCGCTTTATCGGAAGGTGGAATCGGGTTCACTGAAGCGTCCGATTTAACGGGAGTTGCGCTGATCCCACCATCGGCGAAGCCCAAAATATCCTGCAAGAAAGCTCGACGAAACCGTTCTAGGGGAAGGAAGAACCGGGGCTTCGAACGAGCTAAGGCGGAGGATTAAGTATGCGGTTCCTAGTAAAAACACGTCTGTGTATATTTCTCCTGACCCTTGCTTTGTTCGCGTCTTCTTCCAGTAGCGGACGTGAATCCCAAACAAGGCCTCGAGCACCCTTTCCGTTTGCCTATGTACAGAACGACTGCGGGCCGGCTGATGGGCCTGCCCTTACGTTCCGCTTCACGCTGAAAGAGAGCAAGTGTGGGAACTACGAGGAACCGTTTATGGTTATTTCGATCATCGAAAATCTGCCCACGTTTGCGCCACAGGACTATCCCATACGCTCTGGAAGTATGGTGCTCGCGAGACGCTGCCTGAGACCGGGCCAATGCGAGGCAGTAACTTCTGGCATTCTGCACCTGGCGAAGTTCAGCAAAGGGAAGATTGCGTCTGGGGAGTACGAACTCCATTTCCGGGACGGAAGTATCGAAAAGGGCAGCTTTGATGCTGTATGGTGCGTCATGACGCTCATTTGCCGCTAACCGTCTTGCGTTAGTGATACGTCCCCGTTCCCGCCCGAGAACTCGTAGGTGGACGCGGGAAAAGTCCTTATTGCATTCTTACGGGGTTCTTGGCCTAAAGCTGCAGGCGCACAAACCGCGGAGGAGATACTTCATATTTTGCCCTCACCAGCGTCGGCGAGCCACTGTCCGAAAAGATAAGTTCTCTGGAATCAACAAATCGGCTTGGACAATTCTGGCACCAGTGACGCGTCGAAGACGCAGTCGGGGCTTATCAGGAAGTAGAAGCGGGAGCAGACTTCCAAAACAACCGTCGAAGAATCAAATGTCTCGACACGATAGCACCGGCGACCGTGTGCGAAGCTGGATGGGCCATCAGTTAGCCTCTTGGATTCTCTAACGCTTGACGTATTTCGTCACACCCCTCAGTTGTGCTTCCGCTGTGTACAAATTGCCGGCGGCGTCTACAGCGATGCCTTCCCCCATCGCGCCGTCGGGAGAATCCGTTTTGTGGGCAGGAATGAACGTCGTTACTTTGCCATCTTTGAGACTCCCGATCCGAATACCCCTGAGCCAGCCAGGGTGAACCTTTTCGGTCGACTCGGAATCGCTTGTGTAAATTATGTCTTTCTTGTCGATGGCCATCCCGCTGACGCGGCCGAAGTTGTCGTATTCACGGAGAAATTTCCCCTCCTTGGTCAGGATTTGGATACGATGGTTATGGCGATCGGCAACGATCAGCCGGGCCTGGGAATCAAACACGAGCGCGTGCGGCGTCCGGAACTCGCCCGGCCCGGTTCCCGTTTTGCCGATGGTTCTGAGGAACTTGCCATCCCTGTCAAACACCGAGATGCGCCCGACCAGATTCGGATCTCGCACATCGGTATGGCTCTCGGCCACGTAAACGTCACCATTACTCGGATCGGTGAGGACGTAAGTCGGGTCAGTTAGGGCCTCGGGAGGATTTCCCCTTACCCCGGGTTTCCCTAGGGTCATCAGGACCTTGCCTTCAGGGCTGAACTCGACGACCACGCTCCCCTTGTCTCGTTCTCCGGGAAACTTCTTGAGCTCGTCCGGGCTGGGGGCTCGTGCGTCGGTCACCCACACATTTCCATCTCGATCGACATGGATGCCATGCGGCCATACGAACATGCCGCCGCCAAAGCTTCTGATCTCCTTCCCTGACTCGGCGAATTTGTGGACCGGGTTCGCTTTTGTACCAAGGCACCCCGGCGCGGTCCCTGGCGAGCATCTGTCCGTCGCCCACACGGACTTGCCGTCGACGTCTATCGCCACGCCGTTGGAGCCGCCCCAGGGTCTTCCCTCTGGATCGTGTGCCCAATTGCGGATGACCCGATACGGATTGGGACCGCTGTTGACTGGCTGCACTTTGTCCGTCTGAACGGTGCCTCCCCGCTCCTGCGCCTGAACACTGGTTCCGTGCAGCGCAACGCAAGTGGCGATCAGCACCACCAACGAGAATTTCACAAAGGCTGAAATGCGCATCCCGTGCTCCTTTCTGTGCAAAACAACGGTTAGCAACATTCCGGCGCACGTACGCCGGCGGTCCACGTGTAATCCGCAGTTACCGCTTGCCGCATGAAACTTGGATTGCAGCTCGATTTTTGCGCTCTGGTATCACGTCCTTAATATGGTTGTCAACGGGCAGTTCGCGGCAGCGGTCCATTGGCACGACAATAACAATGGCGTGAGTACATTCCCTTCCTGACTTCCCACTTTTATAGACCTGTGCAGTCGTCCGGCGCCACAAGAGCTCGTGCAAGTCGCGCACAGCCTCGCCCAGATAAAAGAAGCGGGTGCAGCGTCGCCCGCCCACCTAGCCCAAAACGTCGAAAAAACAGGGGCCTTCAGGCGCCGGTCGGCGTTATACTTCGTCAAATTCCAGCTGAAGGAAGATGCCGCTCCAGCCCAACCAACCTCTGGGCTCCTACGATATTCTCGCATTGGTGCGGGCGGGAGGGGCAAGGTGTAACATGCCCCGGATATACGTCCGGAGATTCTGGCTAGTTATGGAAATACCGCGCTATTGGAGGCCGAGATGACGAAGAGGAAGACCCATCGCATTCTAGGGACGCTCGCCGCGGTTCTGGTGTTTTTTCTCACGTGGCTCGTCGCGACGGAGAGCCACGGCGGCGCGGTGGCGGGCACTGCCGATTACATTGAGGGAGTCGTTACGAGCTCGAAAGGTCCCGAAACGGGCGTGTGGGTGATCGCCGAAACGACGGAGCTGCCGACGAAGTTCGCCAAGATTGTGGTCACCGACGGTCAGGGACGCTACGTCTTGCCGGAACTGCCACAGGCGAACTACCAGGTGTTCGTGCGTGGCTACGGCTTGGTGGATTCGGCACGCATCCCTGCCAAACCTGGGCAGCACCTCGATCTCAAGGCGGTTGTCGCACCGGACCGACGCGCGGCCGCGCAGGTGTATCCTGCAAATTACTGGCTTAGCCTCCTCGCTATCCCCAAAGGAGATCTGCCCGATAAGGACGTGGTCCTGGAGACCAAGGAGTGCTTCTCGTGCCACCAAGTAGGCGACCTGGCGACCCGGGAAATTCCAAAGAGCCTTGGTTCGTTCAACTCCAGCGTTGACGCCTGGGATCATCGGATGGTGATGGGACCCTCGGGACCTAACATGGGCGCCATCTTCGTCCGACTCGGAGAGCAGCGCAAAGCGTTCGCCGATTGGACTGATCGCATTGCCGCCGGCGCATATCCCAAGGGGGCCCCGCCACGTCCGACCGGTGTCGAGCGCAACCTCGTGATCTCGATGTGGGACTGGGCTATGCCGACCAGCAGAAGGAGTGATCTGGCCGCCACTGACGAGCGCACGCCCACGCTAAATGCGAACGGGCTCGTGTACGGAGCCATCCAAAGCTCAGACATCCTTGCCGTGCTCGACCCACGCCAGAACGCCACCACTCATATCAAGATTCCCTCGAACGCACCACCGATCGACACCAACACGCCGACGTCGCCGTACTGGGGGGACGAGAGAGTTTGGCAACGGTCGTCCGATCCCCGCAGCGTCGCGATGGACAGCCACGGTCGCGTGTGGGTCACTGCGCGGACTCGTGCGCCGCAACAGCAGCCCGAGTTCTGTAAAGATGGCTCGATGAACAAATTCGCTAAGTACTTCCCGCTGCCTGGCCCAAGTGCCCGGCAGATCGAGATGTACGTCCCTAAGACGAGGGAGTTCACGATGATCGACAGCTGCTTTGCAGCCGACCATAACCACTTCGACGAAAATGATTCGCTGGTCTTCGGCCAGACCGACGCCATCGGCTGGCTGGACACAAAGGAGTTCGACAAAACCCACGACGCGGCAGCCTCGCAGGGGTGGTGTCCAGCCGTACTGGACACCAACGGTGACGGCAAGATCACCGAGTGGACCGACCCGAATCAACCGATCGATCCCAAGAAGGACCACCGGATCTCGATGGGAGCTTGTGGTGCTCGGGGATCGGCACCAGGGATACGACGCTCGTGCGCATCGAGCGAGGGGCCAAGCCGCCACAGACGTGTAAGGGGGAGGTGTACGTGCCGCCCCCTGACAAAATGCCGTTGCCCGGTTCGGGCGGCGTGGCCATCGACACGAACGGCGTGGTGTGGCAGAACTGGCGGGGCGCCCATCAAATTTTGAGCTTCGATCGCCGCAAGTGCAAAGTGCTGAACGGACCGAACGCCACCGGGCAGCAGTGCCCGGAGGGGTGGAACTTATACACGAAGCCCGGTCCCGCGTTCCAGGGCGCGCCCGAAGATCTCAGCACCGACATGCTGTATTTGACCGAGGTCGATCGGGAAAACACGCTAGGTCTCGGGAAGGACGTAGTACTGTCCGGCGACGTCAACGCGGACTCGTTCTTCGTTGTGATGCCACAAGGCGGTCAGATGAAGACGTTGACCTTGCGCGTGCCCTACCCGCTTGGATTTTTCTCTCGACACGCGTCGGGACGGATCGACGACCCGAATGTCGGCTGGAAGGGTCGCGGGCTCTGGTCGAGCTACTCGATGTACTCGCCCTGGCACCAGGAAGGCGGCAAGGGTATACGACCAAAGATTGTGAAGTTCCAGGTACGACCTGATCCGCTCGCGAAGTGAGATGGTCCGCACCGGATTTTCGGAAACCACCTTCCCAACCGGTCCTTGCCGATAAGGCGACTCATGGGACTTGGCTCGCGATTCTCGGATTGTTGGGGATGTGAGTTCCGGAATTCCTTTCGCGTACCCCAGCCCGCAACTGCAGTGAAGACATTTCAAACGCGCAGTTGGTGTTGAAGCCCTGACCATCGGGCTAAATCCGCGCTCGCGGGCTCGCCTGCTTGCCATTCGATCTGGTCGATCCGATATTCCTCCAGACACAAACTCCCGGTACACTCGCGAAGCGATCCGCTGTCGGGAACCATCCTGGCATTCTCAACTTACGCGGGGGGGTACGTCTCAAGACCCATTGGCGGCGTCATGTTCGCACATCTCGGCGACAAACTCGGGCGTCGCTTCGTCCTCGTCGTCACATTGATACTCATGCTGCCTTTCAGCTTCGAACTGATTCGGCTCGCCGCGTAAGCCTGCGTGGAGGACTAGATAGGTTCTAATCGCTTCCGAGTGGCCGACCATCGGCCCGGGGGCAACCCCTCAAGCCATCGATCGGATCGTGATCGCTTTTCCGTTATAGAAGAAGGAATCGGCAAAATCTTGACGGCGACCACAAGTTGGGCAGTCCCAATGCCAGTGCCCTATATTGCAGACGCTGCAGAAAATGCCCTGCCCACCCATTGAGGTGCTTAGAACCAACTTCGGACTGCCACATACATGACATCTCAAATCAAATGGGAACTCTTGATGGCATTTCTTGCAAACCATCTTGGCATTGGTCTGGTTGAATCCGCCATTTATTCCATTCCAGCAGTCCGGGTTTCTCACCCGACGCCATTTCGCATCAGGTTCTTTTTTGTACTGTCGTCCAACGTTCCGCTCTCGATTGGTCCAACCCGTCGACGGCGCGCCCCCAGGCGAAATACGCGGTGGAGCGGGAGCACAATCTCGCGCCGCTGTTCCTCCTCCAAACTCCGCACTCGGGCTTTCAACAAGTCGCTCAGTGAGACAATCCCCACTAGCCTGCGTGGCTCATTGCGTTGGACAACCAGAAGTCGTGTGAACCCGGTCTCTGCCATCCGGTACACCACCACACGGAGTGGCTCGTCCGGATAGGCCTTTCCCGGATTGGGCCTCGCCAATTCGCCAAGCCGGCGGTCATCAACCGGATGCTCTTGCAGCACTCTCCGCAGATCGCCACGTGTGAGAACGCCAGTCACGTGACCTTCGTGGTCTACCACAGGATATAAACGTTGGCTGTGCCCGTGCTCACTGCCGATGGACTGCCCTACGTCTTTTATTAGCACATCCGCTGGGAGAACGGCGATCTTAGTCCGCATTACCTCCCGAACGAACAGAATCTCTAGCGGATCAACCGCGTACTCCCGACTCAAGTGATAACCCCGCCGCGCGACCTTTTCCGTGAGGATGGACCGGCGCAGGGTCAATACCGTGAACCCATGGGCAATGGTAGCAGCGATCAGCAAAGGCAAGAGCACCGTAACGTCGTGCGTGAGTTCCAACGCGAAGATGACTCCCGTGAACGGTGAACGCATCGTACCGCCCAAGATAGCGCCCATGCTGATGAGCGGCCAGAAACCGATGCCCTCGTTCGGCAGCACCGTAGCCATCATCCCACCCAGCGTACCGCCCATCATCAGCAGCGGCGCGAGGACACCACCCGAGGTGCCCGATCCGAGGGATACTGACCAAATGATCCACTTGACCGCGAGAAGGCCCAGCATCAAGCGAACCGTCATGTCGCCCTGGAGGAGTGCTCCGATCGAATCGTACCCCACACCCAACGCCCGCGGAGAAATCCAACCACCAATTCCGATCACCAAACCTCCGAGCGCTGGCCACCACATCCAGTGGATCGGGAGCTTCCTAAAAGAGTCTTCAGCGGCGTAAACCGAAACGGTCAGTAGTGCCGACAGCGCGCCTGCAAGCAACCCCACCAGGACACAACCGAAAATACCTTTGGGACCGATGAACGTGGGGTGCGTCGGAACAGGGAAGAGGGGCCCTAATCCAATGATGTAGCGCCGCATCACAGCCGCGGCTGCACTCGCTAGCGCCACCGGGATCAAACTCCGGGGCTTCCATTCGAACAGCAACAATTCAACCGCAAGCAAAACCGCTGCGACGGGTGAGGCAAAGGTGGCCGACATGCCGCCAGCGGCCCCGGCGACGAGCAGCGTCCTACGCTCAGCACTCGTCAGGCGCATGAACTGCGCTAGCATTGAGCCGAAGGCGCCGCCGGTCATGATGATAGGACCCTCGGCCCCAAACGGGCCGCCGGAGCCGATTGAGATGGCCGAGGAAAGTGGTTTCAAGAACGCAACGCGAGGTTCAATCCGGCTACCGTTAATCAGAATCGCCTCGATAGCCTCAGGAATTCCATGGCCTCGGATGCGCTCCGAGCCATACCGAGCCATGAAGCCGATGACAACAGCACCCACTATCGGCACCAGTATCACCGTCGCACCCAGGTGATTGCCGGCAGGCGAAACAAACGCACTGCTCCATCGTAAGTAAAAGAACAGATTCGTGAAAAAGCCGATGAGTCGAAGCAAGCCCAGCGCTACGAACGCACTGAGGATGCCGATCCCGATTGCAGCGATCGAAAGAGGGATAACCCTACCTGTAGTGGTAAAGTCACCTAGTTCCTTCGGTAATTCCTCCACTTCGTGGAGAAGGAGCTTGTCTTCGGACGTTTCCGTTGCATTTACCCCATTTTGCATGTAGCTGCACTCTCTTTCACTGGAATTTTGCAACGGACTCGCGAACCGGGTGACGGGTGCGAGAGCGCTACCTCCGCTGTCGCCCGGCGATGGTGTTCCCGAACGCACCGGCTTTGAAGCTTTGTCTATTCGGCTGGCTCCTCGCGTCCGGCGATGCACGGCGGCGCGACGCCTTGCTTTGCTTGGAACGAATCACGGCGGTGGGCGCAAGGACCAAAGCTGGCGCCGCTGTGCGAAGCTCCGCCACGCGCTGCCGCGCCAGCCGCGACAGGACCTTTTCGCCGCGCCGCGTCAAGTGCACGGCCACCCGCCGCCGATCACTTCGGGACCGCTCTCTGCGCAGTAGCTGCTGGCGCTCCAGACGATCGATCAGCTCTACAACACTGTGATGACGGAGCTGCATGCGCTCGGCAAGGTCGCCGATGGAGGACGCACCGCCACGTGGCAGCCCCCGCAACATCAGCATGACGAGGTATTGTTGGGGCTCGAGGCGGGCGGCGCGCGCAGCCCGCTCTCCGTGATTTAAGAATACCCGGATCAGATAACGAAATTCCGCCAGCGCGCGGAATTCGACTAGACTTATCGAGTTGCCCATTATAGACAAGTATATCGTGTAGCGATATAACTTCAACACAATCTGCCCACAACATATCAGCTACGGTCTCCGAGCTGGGATGGTCCGGCCCGCCGACACTCCGCAATCCGCCAGATTGGTCCGTGACCGCGGTCGGCGTTGATGACTCCGAGCGGCAGGCCGCTCTGAGCGCCCGGTCTCGATTACCACCCGAATGCGGTTGGACTGCAGGAACTGCTGATTCACTCCTGACCGAAAACGCGACGGAAAGCTAAATTTTTACAAGCGCATTGGGCTAGTACAGCGCGCTAGGGAAAAAGAGGCGGACGAAAATTGACACTCCCCGATAACCGCTCGACGAGCACACGGACAAGCCGGCGCCGGTCTTTGTTGATCAGCCCGCAGCCTTTTTCTCTCAGAGGAAGCAGTCTCGGACAGTTCTGTGTGCGTCGTTCCATTCGTGACGGCGTTTTGTTCTCTGGTTCGCGGAGGCATATGCCGTCCAGATATATCGTGTAACGATATTATTTTTGGCCCAATGGATGAGTTCCTAGCCCCGAGACACGCTGCGGTTCTTTCTGTATGCCTCCAGAGCAGATAAAGTGCGGCGGCTGACTTCTGAAGGTCGAGCGCAAGCGGATGCACAGATCCACTCTATTACCGTCCTTCTCGACTCCTCGCGCTCTTCCACAGCTGAACGCTGCCGGAAGCTATGAAGGCAGTAACATTGCGCCTGTGTTCCGCCTCGACGCCGACAGCATTGTCAGAATCTCCGAACGTGTTGTTCTTCAGGCCGCCGCTGCCGGCAATTGCATAATCGTTGCAGAGGATCGCAACACTTCCTCAGGAACCGTACTGGCAGTGTGCGAGGCGAGCGACTTCCTCGGTGAGCAACTGGGAGCCCCAATAATTGGATGAGTTGACAACCACGGCGCGTTTACTCCCAGATTGCCCGACAAACAAAAAGGAGATGGGCGAACTAGGGGCTGATAGAGTTGGCTAACTCCCGATATGTTTGAATGAATAAGTCGTGGGAGGAGGTCGCGCACCCGTGTGAGGGGGAGGAGAACTCCAGGGATAAACGTCCGTAAAAGGCGACATTCGTCACGAGTCCGATCAAACTCAACAAGACTTTCGCGATCCAGGCCACAACAAAACCAACAAGAACGGACAAGCCGCAAATAAACAGAATGCGCGGCTCTATCGTTCCGGAAAAAACGTAGGCGCCTGGTAAACGACAAAATCTTGTGGGTGATTGCTGACTCGTCATGCTTTTGCGCCCCGAAATGCACTACGGCTGACTCGTAGACCTCTTTAATTATACTAGCGCCTCTGCGTTGTCACTGACACAGCTGTGCTTCTAATATGGTTGGCGCGGTGGGCACGAGAGTTAGTCCGGACATTGTGTAAGGACCTCGCCGCCTGAGGCCATCGCTTTCTCCCAAGTCCCGACAAATCAAGCGGTCCAACCAGTGAATACTGGCAAGAACTTTAGCGAAATAGGCAAACGCTCGAAGGTCAGCGGACTATACTTCCTCACCTTGAGGCTAGCCGGAATTTTCGCAGCCTCATGTGCGGCGCCGACATGCGGCGCACTGCCCGCTGGAGGAACAATGCAAAAGCGCAAACTTGGAAAAAGCAATCTGGAAGTATCCGTCATCGGACTCGGCTGCATGGGAATGAGCTTTTCGTACGGCCCGCCCAAAGACAAGCAGGAAATGACCTCTCTTCTCCGTACCGCCGTGGAACGCGGCATCACATTCTTTGACACCGCCGAAGTGTACGGCCCGTTCCTGAACGAAGAGCTTGTGGGCGACGCCCTTGCCCCGTTCCAAGGGCAAGTGGTGATCGCCACCAAATTTGGGTTCGACCTCAGTCCTAATTTCGATCCCCGGGGAATGAAAGGAGCGCCGGGCTTGAATAGCCGGCCGGAGCACATCAAGGAGGCCGTTGAATGCTCGCTCAAGCGGCTCCAGGTCGAGACAATCGACCTCCTCTATCAGCACCGAGTCGACCCGAACGTGCCGATTGAAGACGTCGCCGGAGCGGTGAAAGACCTGATTCAGCAAGGCAAGGTCAAGAACTTCGGACTTTCCGAGGCAGGCGCAAAAACGATTCGTCGCGCACACGCAGTCCAGCCGGTCACTGCTCTCCAGAGCGAATACTCGCTGTGGACAAGAACCCCCGAGAAGGAAGTGATACCGACCCTTGAGGAACTCGGAATTGGTTTCGTGCCGTATAGCCCTCTCGGCAAGGGCTTCCTGACGGGAAAGATGAACCAAAACACGACGTTCGACAGCTCCGACTTCCGCAGCACTCTCCCTCGCTTTACGCCGGAGGCTCTCAAGGCGAATCAGGTCCTGATCGAACTGCTCGGCAACATCGCGGAGCGGAAGAAAGCGACTCCTGCTCAGATCGCACTCGCTTGGCTACTCGCCCAAAAGCCGTGGATTGTTCCGATCCCAGGCACGACGAAGCTAAACCGCCTCGAAGAGAACATCGGAGCAGCGGCAGTCGAACTGACGGCCGACGACCTCCGCGACATCGATAGCGCCGCCTCAAAGATTAAGGTGGAAGGAGCTCGCTACCCGGAAAGGCTCGAGCGAATGACGGGTCTGTGAGCGGCAAGAGGTTAACGAAACGAGAGGTAGAGCAGTATGCGAGTTGGCATTTTGGGTTCGGGGTTGATGGGCGGCAAACTCGGAACGATCTTCGCGCGAGCCGGACATGACGTCGTATTCAGCTACGCGCGGAGCAGCGACAAGCTGAAGAATCTGGCGCGCGACGCCCAAGGCAATGCGCGCGCCGGTATGCCGGGCGAGGCCGCCAAGGATGCGGACGCCCTACTGCTGGCGGTGCATTGGTCCCGAATCGACGATGTGCTGAAGCAGGCAGGCCATTTGGCTGGCAAGGTCGTCGTGACCTGTTCACTGCCGATGGATGCTGGGAACACGAAACTCATCATTGCCAACACGTCGTCGGGAGCGGAAGAACTCGCAAAGAAAGTCCCAAAGGCTAGGGTCGTCTCCGCTTTCAACACCGTTCCGAGCGAGGTGCTATTCGGAGTGTTCGAAGCCAAACGAAAGAATGATCGCCCGAGCCTGGTGTACTGCGGCGACGATGGGCGCGCCGAAGACGCCGCGGCCCAACTGATCGGCGACGTTGGCTTTGATGCTGTGGACGCTGGCCCTCTACGGATCGCACGGTACACCGAGCCGTTCGCGCAGCTCGTCGGCCAACTTGCATACGAGGGGGAAGGCGGGCCGGAACTGGCGTATCGGTTCGAGCGGTTTGGAAAATAGAAGATCAAGTAACTGAAGGAGTTCAGAAAATGGAAATCAAGAGAATTGGCTCGCAACCTTCTGTCAAGGGACCTTCAGAGTGGTTCACTGGCACTGTACGGATCGATCACCTCTTTCAGGCACCCGATCCGGCACTTGTTCAAGGTGCCAGGGTAACCTTCGAGCCGGGCGCGCGGACCGCATGGCACACCCATCCACTCGGTCAGACTCTCATCGTCGAGGCGGGCTGCGGCTGGGTTCAGCCCGAAGGCGGGCCTATCGAGGAGATCCGGCCCGGTGATGTGGTCTGGTTCTCTCCCGGCGAGAAGCACTGGCATGGGGCTACGCCAACCACCGCCATGACGCACATCGCCATTCAGGAAAAGCTCGACGGTAAGGTTGTCGACTGGATGGAACAGGTCAGTGACGAGCAATACCGCAGATAATCTTTTCGATAAGAGGCCATTTCAAAAGCGTAAGAGAGAAAAAACATGGAAAAGCAAGTTTCGCGTCGCAGTTTTCCGAAGAAAAATGCCATCGTGCAGGGTACTGGTGCCGTGTGCGATTTGAACGTATAGGCAGCGCGGAGCAGGTCAGTGGTTTTAAGACTTCCCTGGGTCTGACCAAACTAGGTGTGACGGCATGACAGTACTCGCCGCATGGGAGAACTTCTACGTAATCGTCGGGTCGTCTGCCGGTGCCCTGATCGGTTTGCAGTTTGTCGTAATAACCCTCATTGCTGACACGCCGATCGCACAAGGTCAAGCGCAGGCCGGCGACGCGTTTGCTACGCCGACGATCGTTCATTTCGGAGCCGTGCTGCTGCTGTCGGCGGTTTTGAGCGCTCCATGGCGCGGGATCGCCACCGCCGCAGTTCTTTGGGGCTTACTGGGCCTCAGTGGGATCGTGTACGAGATCATCGTGGCTCGGCGTATGCGAGTCCAAATCGTATACACGCCTGAGTTCGAGGACTGGTTGTTTCACGTTCTGCTGCCCTTCGCCGCATATCTAATGCTGGCTGTATCGACGTATGTGGCTCGCTCCCATGTGGGCGCGGCCCTGTTTGGCGTTGGGGCTGCGGCGCTGCTGTTGCTCTTGATAGGCATTCATAACGCCTGGGACGCCGTCACATACCACGTCTTCGTCAAGAAACAGGGACAGCACGAGACTGGGCCGCGTCGTTGAGGGGCCATCTTTTGCCGCACGGCCCGGCGAGGACAATCTTACTGTTTGGGAATCGTGCCTGCCGTGCTTTCATTGTAATAAAGGTTGTCGGATGTCACGCAGAAGTGTTCCGCAATCTCAGTATTGGGGATCAGCGTGATCTTTGCGGTTGTAGTCCAAGGCGCCGTGTATACTTTTGGGTCGGTAATCGTTAGCGTTACTTGAAGCAATCCGTAGTTGAGTCGCTTGTAACGTTCCTCGATCCGCATTTCGTCACTATGCGGATAGCCGCCCGGCCTCCTGGTCCCAGTGCGCTGGACCTGATTCGTAAGCCAGGATCTATCGTCATAGCCATTCGATTCGACAACGAACGTATCTCCTTCCCACCTGCCGACAGCATATCCCAGGTATCGTGGAATCGGAGGATTGGGCGGCAGTTTGCGCCCGTCGGTCCAGATGTCCCGCCACGTGTGACCCTGCTCCAAAAATTGTAAAACACGGTTTGGCAACACAACGAACTCAAATCCATAGTTGTATGTCAACCACCGTGGCCAACCGAAAGGATCACAAATATTCATAGGATCTTTTGAATTCTATTGAGGTGAGTCGCTTTGGTCGGCGTCGAATAACTTTTGTCCGTAGGGTGTAAGGGACGGAACCGACTTCGCATCCAGCGGAGTACCATTGGCCTCCAAGTCGTTGGGATTACCGCTCCAAACTCCTGATATATCGTGCGCATCAAAAGGGCGCGTATCTACATTCACCTTCTTACGGCCCTCCGCGATGTAACCTTCGTTCTCGCAACGCGGACACGCCTTCCAGCCCGGACCCGGCGTGACTAATGGAACCTCTAGCCCCGGCCTAGGAGGCTTTGCATCAGCGTTTTGGCCCGGAGGAGCCCCCTGCTGCGCGGACGCGACCGGCCTGAGGGTTAGCAGCGTCGCCGACAGTACAAGGGCGACAGTCGCAAAGTTTCGCATTTTGTCCTCCTTCATTAGACGGGGGCCCTATCCCAGAACAAACCGAATCTCCTTTGACTTTAAAAATGGCAACGATTTTACGCCTATTTCTGCTGCCGGGAATGTTTGAAGAGATTTCATCCTAGGCAAAGCCTAGTCGATTGCTTAGCGGAAACTAGTTTTTCGCAGTGCGGACCACAATCCAATCAAGAAGACTTCTCAGATGAGATGACAAGGCCGGTCTCCAGCGGGATGCGATACGCTCCCAATGATCGACGCGCTCAAGGCGCAAGATAAAGGAGACCGGCTATGAAGAAGATTAGCACTGACGCGATGAACAGAATCGAGAATTTCAAAGGTCACCAGCTGACGATCGGATTGGATCTGGGAGACCGATTCAGCCATTACTGCATTTTGAATGAATCGGGCGAGGTGATTGGGGAGCACCACTTCCCGACGACGCCGAAGGGAATCGACTCGGCGCTCCTGAGCGAGTAGCAGTTATTTCTTTCCGAAGTTATAGTGACCGGAGTCGGGGCCGATACCTCTACCAAGCGTTCCAGAATATGGTACTGAGCGTGCACGTCCCAGAACATGCTGCTGAATCTCAGTGCGAAGGGCATCGCGAGATCCGTTGCTAAACCGATGATTTCGGATGGCAGCTGCGCGCGCGCCGTGCCGCCAATTGAATTAAATCTGCGTTCAAGAACCGAACGGCACAATGTCCCGCGATGTTAGGTTCTGCGTGCTTTGCAGCAAGCGATTGAAAAGGTAATCGAAATTCGCATTGCTCTGAAAATCGTTGTTGAGGTTGTCGAAGTGCAGGAATATCGCCGCACCGCGAATCTGGGGACTATTCGCTTGAAACTGATTGAGCGCCTCGAGTTCTTTGCCTTGGATCTTCTTGGAGACGTGCTCCGAAACGGGACCGAAAAATCCGGCGAGAAGTTGCCGAGTTGCCTTCCAAGCGTCTTGTGTGAAGCCAAACTGCTCACCGACCTTCTGGCTGCATTGCGCATGCCAATAGCTATCGAATCCAGCGGCGGGAGAAACAATCAAAGCAAATACGTCCAGCAAAGCCGAGAATTTGCGGAACATACCAGACCTCTCATCCGGGAACGGTTTTAGCATTGGTAGGCGGCTTCGCTAACATTCTAGAGCGCGATAAGATAAGTCCCTTAGGTTCCGTGCGGAAGTGGCCAACTCCTGATAAACGGTACGAAGCCTCGTGGCGTCACCTACGGCGTGTGCGGCTGCTCTCTCTGGGCGCGGTCCTGGCCGCGGCTCAACTTCTAGGCGGTCGTGTGGAGACAAGGGTGTAGCCGGCGGCAGGAAATCTGGCCGAATGTGCCGCGGTCACGCCCTGCGTAATAAGATCCGATCAGGCCGCGGCCAGTCGACATTCTCAACATGGCCGTACCGTAGTGCATGTGCATGGTTGTTTCCGCGTCCGGAAGAGGCTCGTTTTCATACTGATAAACCAAGGCGACGCCCTCTGGGTCAGAGACTTGGACTACAGCGACGCAGCTGCGAGACACGGAGGTGGTTGTACTGAGGAGTACGGAGATTTGAGTCCAAGTCTGCAAGATTTGCACGATCACATCGTAGCGTTTGGTATGGTGATCAAACGAAGAGGTGAGGTAACCCCGCCAGTAGCCATTGAGGTTCGGCGTTTTCACCAGCCCAAGGTCGCGCGTAAGACGGGAGCGCCAGAGATGCTTATCGAAAAGGGCGTAGAGTGCACCATAGAATGCCAAGCTGGAAGGCCCTTCTACCCACCAGGGCACAGACAGGTGCACGCGAACGAGAAGTTCGGAAGCTATCCAGGCTAAGGCAATCGCCAGAGTCGCAAGGAAATGAGGAACGATCCTCCTTTCGTCAGAGTCTGTGCTGTAGCCGTGCATACTTCACCGCTCGTTCGGCGCCAAGCAGGTCCATTGGCCTGTGTGATTGCGCCTTCCACCCCCAATTGCCGCTGGGAAGGACCAGAAGCACCAGCCCTTCGGTCAAGTGACGTCCTGAAGATCGAAGCCGCCGGTTTCCAAGAGTCGAGCTGCTGGATGGGGGGCGTCCCTCTGAGTGATTAGAGAACTGGAACGCGAAAAGGGTTGGACGAGTCTCGAGGGAAGGGGCCACCGTTGAAGGCGGACGCAAGAAGCGACGACAGAAAGGGAGATTGGCGATAAGCCGGATAACTCCCCAGTTGGTTTCAGAAGTTGCAGACAGCGTCACATCAGGCGGCGATGGAACTCCGGTTTCTTGCGCCAATACAACACAAGTCCTAAGGGGGTCGCGAACGCGATCATGTCGAAAAGTGGAACGATGAGGAACTCCGCTTCGTCCGGGCGACCATGTTCTGTGTTGAATCTCGTCATGGTGATGGCTGTGACCTCCGGAACTACCGGGTCTCGTTTGCGTAATTGGATTCCTGCATGCTGTTGTAGCAGGAAGCCCCGAAAGATTGGTGTGGTCTTACCTACCTTGCATAAGCCGGCTTATTAAGTTACCGGTGGAAATCGCCTGCGGGATCGTTCGCCAGAACCACACCACAAGAATCGCATTGTACGCAATGACAATGGCCAGGCTCACCAGAAATGTAGTCCGCCCCCTGCCAAGGCCGGCATATTGCCGTTTCCAGCGATAAGCACAGAAGGAGATCAGTAACACAGACAGTATAGTCAGTATGACAACCATCACGCTTACTTCGTTAGTCGGCCGTTGCGCCCGCATCAGCTTGGAAACCTGGCGCATTGCTCCGCCCAACAACCCTACGCCATAGGCGAGGATCAGCCACGCGGCAGGAGCCACTATGCCGATCATGTAGGCCCATTTATCTTCAAAATAAAACAGCATCAGAACAATCGCTAGATATATCAGCGACTCGTAAAAGTGCAGAAGAAAAAACTCCGGTTCCATCGCGCTAAGGACAAGGAAAGAAACCATCAGAGCGCTCGCAACGGTGGCAATTCCCCGATGAGCTGACATGAGGCGCCTCGCGGCGTATACGATAGGCGCTCGAATGGGCTGAAATCAAGGAACAAATCAACAATACACCGAACTAGCAGGAATCGACGCACCGGACTCCGCTTACGAGACCGGCCTGATTCAACTCGACGGCGACATGCCGCAGTACCATTGCCGACAACACCGAGGATGAGTTTACCCACGAGCCGTTTCTCAACGCCTATCTGAAATCTCGCGGAGCGAAGCAGGTGGACCTCGGTGGCTTTCGCACGCTCCAGGGCACGCAGGTCACGGATATACCGGGGATCGCTTCGAGAAAACGTCTCACCAATCTCATGACGCTCAGCGTGGACACCAGCTTTTGGAGCCGCTACCGCGACGACAAAAGGAATCCTGACTTGGGCGATACCAACTTCAAGCAGGCTATTCCTGCTCTATTCGCCGGCAAATTCACGGCCATCCCGCGAAACAACGGTGAGCTGATGATCGGCAGCACTGTCACCTCGGTTGATACCCACGCTCAGGCCGTCGCCAACACTGCCGGTTTTCATTTCGCCTTCATCGAGCAGGGCGGCAGCAGCCTCTATCCGTCGCTGGCGCAACGCGTGACCAGTCTCGAAGTGCTGCGCATCCTGCTCAGCATCGGCCCTACGGAGACGGCCCACTTCCAGATCTGGCATGACAAGGCCGGCAACTACGTTCGGCCCCTCACTGACCTTAGCCAGCCCGGTCTGGTATTCCCAGAAATCAATGTCGGCGATGACTTGCTGCAAACGAACCTGGTCATGCCCGAGCCGACGTTTTTCCTGAGCAATACTAGATTCCCTCCGTGCTCGATCATCCGAACAACAAACACCGTGGGCGCGGCCATGGGCGCAGGCAATGCCCTCACGGCAGATGGCCTTTTTGATGGCCAGCCACCGCAGTTCTTTGAGTTTTTGAAGGATCTGGCACACGAAGCTGACGAGGCGGAACGCGAAATCTAAGGTCTCCACCGTCTCGAACACGGATACCGAAGATCTCTGCATCCGCGGCGGCGAAGCAAGCTCCACAGCGGCCTTCCCGTTCCAAAAAGAGAGCATAGCCGGTTCAGCCCATACCCGAGGCTAGCCCGCGGTTGGGTGCGACCTTTCCCAGCTGCTGAGAAACGGCATTCTCGCAAACTGGCTACGTTCGGCCAGGCGAGAACGGCGATCGCCTCATCGCTCTTACTTTTCGGGGAGGGCGGGAGGGGCTCGAAGCGTTGACAAATTGCAGATAGCGGTGGGATGATCCGCGCAAAATGGCGTGTCTCTTGAAAAATAAACTGTTGCCTCTCCTGGTTACCGCTCTTGGTTTTGTTATGATCTCGAACTCTCTGTCCGCACATCACGGCACGACGGCGTTTGATATGGGCAAGTCGACTGTCGTGAAGGGGACTATAACGAAATTCGAGTTTATCAATCCTCACATACTGATTTATGTCGATACCATCGGCGACAAGGGCGACGTCGAGCATTGGATAGCCGAGTCGAGTAGTAATAACCATCTAAGCCGAGGCGGCTATAACAAGAATTCACTCAAGGTAGGAGACCAGGTCATTGTCACCGGTCATCGTGCCAAGAACGGCGCGTATACGCTGGAACTTCAATGCCAAGAATGTTCGGTTACCGACTCGCGAGGGAAAGTACTGCTGGGATACTACTTCTAACACGCCAAGAGGGGGCTGAGCTCGCGGGGAGCGACTCGATTGTGTTGCGGTTCGACTTCGCGACCGTAGGACTGATGGCGCGTCGTTCGCAGCCAGAACTTGATTCGTTGATGGCTTCGCAGCAGGCTCCCGCGCTCGGTCGAAAACTGAGATCCGAACCACCGGAGGAATTTTGAATGCGCAATCGCTTCGCGGTTTCGATTCCGGCGCTGGCGACGGTTCTCGTGCTCTCTTCCGTTCTGTATGTTCAGACGGCTGGGCAGTCGGGGGCAGCAACGCATCCAGCAGGAACCCCGCCACTGGACTTGTCTGGAGTTTGGGAGGCCAACATGCCCGGCCTTCCGTGGGCCACTTATTCCTTCAGTCCGAGTATTCCTCCGATGACTCCTTGGGGGAAGCGGCGATACCTTTCCGCGAAGCCTTCCTACGGGCCCAGGGCTGTCGACGATTCCACCGACTACGTGAATCCGACTACAGGTAAGGATGTCGGGTGTCTCCCACCCGGGGTGCCACGTATCTATATTCAACCCTTTCTATTCGAGATCGTCGAGACCCCTGGGCGGGTGATTCAACTGTTCGAGTTCGATCACAATATGCGCCAAATCTTCACCGATGGGCGCCAGCACCCTAAGGATCCAGATCTTACCTGGATGGGGCACTCCATTGGTCGGTACGAGGGAGACACGCTCGTCATCGACACCATCGGTTTCAACGACAAGACCTGGATCGACCGCGGAGGTCTTCCACATTCTGACCAGTTGCACGTAATCGAACGCATTCGGCGCCCTAGGTCTGACGCCTTGGAAATCAACATTACGATCGACGACCCCAAAACGTATACGAAGATTTGGTCGGGTTATCGAAACTTCAGGCTGCGTCCCACCTGGAACATTGAGGAATTTATATGCGCGGACAATGCCGATTACAATGAGGAATTCATTAACAAGAGCGGCGCGTACAATTCCCCGAAGCCATCCAAGCAAGAGACCAAACCAGCAAAGCCGAACAAGTAACCCAACCGAGGCTGTCTCCGCATCCCGGGTGGGCATTCTTGTCCCTGTAGGCTCTACGTGTTGCCGATTGGGGTGCTGGCGGAACTTGCGCTCGCACCAGAGGTGTCCACGCGGATCACGCCGGACTGATCCGTGTAATACCTGTTCTGACCGCTCGAGGTGATAACGGGTGTAGCCGTTATGCTATACGACTGGTTGCTCGTGCCAGCCGTATACACAAACGTGTAGCCGCTCTTGCTGCCATGAGGATAGCACAGAGTCAACCAAGTCTGCCGACGTGGAGCTGGCGTTCCCGCTAGAACCAATGGGGCGCAGATTGTTGAGCGCCGCCGGAAATTGGCCATAGCTGATGGAATAGGCGAAGCACGCTGTGTTCAACGTACGCAGCGAGCCCACCGCAGAAGCCTGATTGGGGCGACCTTCGACCGCAAGAAGTTGGGAATGGCGATGGTGGCGATAATTAAAATGACTGCCACCACAATCAACAGCTCAATTAACGAGAAGCCCTTTTGTTTGTAGTGCATCATCATAAAGCAACTACAAAGGAAGCCGCCTGAGAGGCCAAATTTACGGCCTCCTTTGAAAGCAAATCTACTGATCGAAAGGATAGGTCAGAGACAGGGGAGACCTTCGTCGGGCTGCCGCCCTGGTGGAGGCCAACCAACGCAGCAGCCCGAGCTATGGGCACTTACCTGCGAGACAAATTCTTCCGTCTCAAAGCTCGGCGTGGGTACAAGCGGGCCGTGGTGGCGGTGGCCCACACAAATCCTAGTCGCCATCTATCACATGTTTTCCCGCCAGGTGTGCTCCAACGAACTTGGAGATCTCTACCTGGACGAGCTCAATAAACACTACCTCACGCAAAATCTAGTTCATCGCTTGGAACGTTTAGGCTATACATTGACGAGATTTATCAGAAGGACTTAGGAGGCGTGTTAGCGTGATTAAGGCGTGAGAGGCGGCAATGGAGACCATCGGTTTTATAGGGGTCGGTAAGATTGGCATGCCGATCGCGGAGAACCTCATCAAGAGCGGCTGGCGCGTCGTCGGCTATCGCCGCAGCTCGCTCGCCGAATTCAAAAAAATCGGCGGCGTGCCGGCGCGATCGTCGGCCGATGTCGGCGCGCAAGCCGACATCGTATTTTCGTGTCTGCCGTCGACGGAGGCGCTCGATGACGCGCTGCAGGGTCCGCGAGGTCTCGTCCACACCGCCCGGCCGGGGCAGATCGTGGTCGAGCTCGGTTCGCACCCGGTGCCTGATAAGCAACGCCAGATCGCGCCGCTAGCGCAGAAGGGCGCTACTTTCATCGACGGCGAAGTCTCCGGCACGCCGGGCATGGTGTCGGCGAAGAAGGGCGTGATCTATCTCGCCGGGGACGCCGCAGCATGCAAGAAGCTCGAAGGCGTGGTCGCGAGCTTTGCCGATTCGTGCCTCTATTTCGGCGAGTTCGGCGCTGCGAGCCGCGTCAAGCTGATCAATAATCTTTTGGTTGCGATCCATATCGCGGCGACCGCGGAGGCCATGGCGCTCGGGCTCAAAGCCGGCGTCGACGTGCCGCTGATGATCAAGGCGATCGCCGCCGGCAGCGGCGGCTCGACCCAATTTGGCATCCGCGCGCCGTGGATGGCGGAACGGCGCTTTCTGCCGGCGCAGGGTACCGTGCCCGGGTTGCAGCACTATTTCGGCATGATCGCGGATTTCGCCGACAGCATCGGCGTGGCCACGCCGATGCTCGATTGCGCCACAGCGCTTTACGAGCGCTTCATAGCGATGGGTTTCGGCGAGTTCGACGGTGCCAAGATGGTCGACGTTATCAGTTCTTTGCGGCGTTCGAAAACGTGAATGAAGGCTCGAAGAACAATACCTAAAGGAGGGTCCGCATGATCCGTGTGCGCAAGATCGCCCACGCCAGCTATGAAGTGCCGGACGTCGAACAACAGATCGACTATTACACCAACATCCTCGGCATGACGCTGGTTGGCAAGGAAAAGGACGCCACGTTTCTCGCCAACGCAGTCGATCATCACTCCGTCGTCTTGCGCAAAGGCTCACAGGCGCAGTGCGTGCGCGTCGGCTTCCAAATCGGCGAGGGCGATGATCTCGACGCATTCGAGAAGCAGGTGCAGGGCCACGGCATCAAGACACATCGCAAAGAGGATCCTGAGCCGTCGATCTCGGAGGTGCTGACCTTCGAGGACCCGAAGGGCACGGTGATAGAGGTATTCAAGCGCGCCAACTTCTCGCACCATAAATTTCAGGGTAAGGGCATCGTGCCGCAGAAGCTCGGCCACGTCGCGTTCCATGTCACCGACGTCAAGCACACGACAAAATTCTACTGCGACGTTCTCGGCTTCCGCGAATCTGACTGGATGGGCGATTTCTTCTCGTTCCTGCGCTGCGGACCGGACCATCACACGATCAATCTGGTGGAGACTGGTTCGAACCGTCACTTCCACACCGCGTTCGAATTGCGCGACTGGAGCCACATCCAGACCGCGTGCGATTTCCTCAGCTTCAACGGCTACAAGCTCCTTTGGGGACCCGGCCGGCACGGTATCGGCCACAACCTATTCACCTACCATCGCAGTCCGGCCGGTTTGATCACTGAGCTCTTCGCCGAGCTTGACCGGATGGACGAGGAGCTCGGCTATTTCGAGCCGCGGCCGTGGCATCGCGATCATCCGCAGCGTCCTAAAGTGTGGGCCAAGGACCCGATGGCCTCCAATCTGTGGGGCATTATGCCGACTGACGAGATGTTCAAGTAAGTCTCCGCGTCTTCCAGCGGCTCGAGAAACAGGGCAGACAAACGGTCGACGAGGATTGAAAATGGCGGAGAGTGAGCGGAACACCACGCACTACAAGCTCGTGACTTACGAAACGGCGCAGGGCCCCCGCGCCGGCGTCGCGTTCCATGACGCTGTTTTCGATTTGGCTGAACTCAGCGGCAAACCGTCATATGCCACGATGCTTGGCGTGCTGGATGAGTGGGCGAAAGCGGAGGCGCTGATTGAGGCGGCCGTTGCAAAGAAGGGAAGCGGTGCCACGCCAGGCTCTCCCCTCGCAAAAGTCCGGCTGCTCGCGCCGGTTCTTTACCCCCCAACTATCTTCTGCGCGGGCGCCAATTATTCCGATCACATGAGTGAGATGGCCCGGGTTTTCAGTCTGCAACCAGAGCCCGATCCCCGTAAAGCTGGGCTTACACCTTGGCACTTTATCAAGGCTTCTCGCACGGTTGTGCACACGGACGCCCGCATTCCGCTGCCTGCGCGCACAAAAATGCTTGATTGGGAAGCGGAACTGGCCGCATTCATCGGCCGCGCCGCAAAGAATGTTCCGGTGGAAAGCGCGTTTGACTATGTTGCCGGCTACACAGTCGCCAATGATCTCTCTGCGCGCGATTTCACGGTGAGGCCGAACGTCCCGGAAACATCGCCGTTCAGGTACGACTGGATTAGTCAGAAAAGTTTCGATGGCGCTTGTCCGGTGGGTCCCTGGATCGTTCCCGCGAAACAAATCCCCGACCCGCAGCACCTGGGTATCAAACTTTGGGTGAACGATGTGCTCAAGCAGGACTCTCATACAAGCAAAATGATCTTCTCTCTCGCTGAGCAGATCGCCCAACTCTCCACGCGGCTCACACTTCATCCGGGGGATGTGATTCTTACGGGAACGCCGGCGGGCGTAGGCCTGGCGAGGAGAGAGTTCCTCAAGTCGGGCGATGTGGTGCGCGTGTGGGTCGAGCAGGTTGGGACGCTCAGCAACACATTGGTGTAGCTGCAGCAAACTATGCGCTCGGTTTGTACGACCGTGTCAACGCGATCCGTGTCGGCCCCCAAAGAACCGGCTTGACCGACCAGGAAAGAGTCCCATGGCGACAAGCACTTACTGCGTCGGGATCCTCGGTATGTAGGTGGGGCAGGGAGCCGCATTCCGAGAAGCAATTGATTAGGCTTTGCCTAGACAGGGATGGAAGAAAGTTAGGTGATCGGCCGCTTGAAGAATGAATCACTTAGCGGCCACTTTCTTAGGAGGAGGGACTTACGGGAGTTGGCCTACAGCCCTAAGAAGAACCTTCTGATTGCCGGTATATAAATGCCTTAACGGGAGGGCAGATCGCTGAGCTGTGGGTGAATGGAAAGCAATCCATGCCGCACTCGAATCACATCATCCATGGAGGTCCACAGTTTCCCTTACAGCTTGCCAGTTTCCAACCAGACTATCGCTTTGCGCACAGCCTTCAACACCTTGTCGCGGCTCCGCGATCTGAAGGAAGCGTGACCGGAAACGGGGCATGTTGGTTCGACTTTCTCTGACACAAACCGGAAGTCGGCGCTCAGTGCGCCAAGATATCCTTGAGGAAGCGCGTCATCGCCACCTTGTATTCCTGATCGGCGACGCCCTAGAGACGATTTTAGAACTTCTGGGCCAGGCGGGAGTGTGCTACAAAGTCCGCGATGTGACTCTCTGCCGACGGGCTGGCTAGAGTTGCACTGGAGAATCAACATCAATGGCATACCAACCCTCTAAAAAGAAAAACCAGGTCGTAACGCTCAATGCGAAGCCAGAACCGATTGCGATCGATACGGAGAAGGCTGCAGTGATTGTCATCGATATGCAGAATGACTTCGGCGTCAAGGGCGGTTTGTTCGACCGCGCGGGATTCGACATTTCCATGATTCAAAAAGCCGTCGGGCCCACGGCTAAGGTCCTGGCCACAGCCCGCGATGCGGGCATCAAGATCATCTATCTCAATATGGGATTTCGTCCCGATCTATCGGACCTGGGTGCATCCGATTCTCCGAACAGGGTGCGGCACCTGATGTTTGGTGTCGGAAAGAGTGTTCGCGCACCTGACGGTAAGGAAAGTCGACTTCTGATCCGAGACACCTGGAATACAGATGTTGTTTCCGAACTCAAGCCTCAGGACGGAGATGTTGTCATTTATAAGCATCGATTTAGCGGCTTCTATGAAACAGAATTGGATACCATCCTCAAACAAATAGAAATCAGATACCTAATCGTCACTGGATGTACAACGAGTGTCTGTGTGGAGTCCACTGTCAGAGATGCTATGTTCCGAGACTATTCGTGCGTGATGCTCGCGGATTGTATGGGTGAGCCCATTGGAAACGAGTTGCCCAGAAGCAACCACGAAGCATCGCTTTTGGTCATGCAAACGCTCTTCGGGTGGGTCTCAGACTCTAACGAATTCACAAAGGCCCTGGAAGCTCAACAGATTGCCGCGGCGCATCCCCAAACATAGCAGAGCAGAAGGAACGTACAGAACTGGCTCGCCTGAAGGGACTCGAAACCATCAAACTCCTGGCACGTGGCCATTGTTGATAAGTCCCAACGGCCTTCTCGGAAGCCGGGAAGCGCGTTGAAGGCACTTTCTGAGACTCCTACTTGGCCGTCCACTTTCGTGTAGGCGGGGTGTGCGACTTCCAGAGTGCATGGCAATTAGGTTAACGGGAGACCCACCAGGCGAGCGAAATGAAGAGGAACTGCATAGGTGTGCGGAGCCAGAGCGCCGTGGCGGGCTTCCCGAGGAGAGTGACACCCGAGCGGGCAGCGCGGACATTGGCGGGGAACACGGCGATGAAAAACACAATGAGAGCGAATCCAGCGGCGCGTCTCGTTGGAGGAAGAATCAAACCAACGGCACCTGCGATCTCGCAGAAACTGGTAAATACACCAAGGCGCGGGGCCAGGGAAAAGAGGCCGGCATCATGCGGACGAGATCGTCTCGCATCCGAGTAAAATGCGCGCTCGCGGTGAAGAGAAGCAGCGCCGGGGCTGAGCTATTTTCGAAGAGCCTCGCCTGGTCCACTTCGGCTTTCTCAAGACGATCTTTGGCAATCTTAGCTATAGCACCGAGCCTTACGCACAGTAGGGTGAGAGCCATTCCCTCGATTTCGGTCAGAATGCGGTCCGCCCCCTTGGGCGACTGCGTTGATTACTCCTCCTCGAAACCAAAACGCGGCGCTGCGGTCGCAAAGAAGACCCAAGCCATCCGTCGAAGAAAAAACTTCGCCTTCGATCTGGTTGAAGTAACCGACTCCAGACTTGAGGCGGCTCGTCGATTACACTAGCATCCGAAGCTGTTTTTTCCCAACTCCCGGTCAAACGACATTCTCGGAATGCTTTTCGCGGCGGGCACCATTCCGAGAAGGGGCCTTCTCATGGCAGGAGTTATCCAACTTGCTGCGGCAGGCGGTGAGCTCTGAAAATAGCTTTCAAATTGCCGATATGACAGATCGGCTGATTATTTCGCTTTAGGAGCGAAGAGTTCCAGGGCTTTGTCAATGGCAGAGTCGCGGCCGCTGGCAAGGTCTTCCGCTGTAGAGATGGGGACTGCGATATCCGGCGGCACGCCGAGCCCATCGAAGGCCTTCCCATCTTTCGTTCGATAAATCTCAATGGGGAGCCCGAAGCTCCATCCATTGGGCAGAGTGCGGTCGAGAACTTCGGAGAACACGCCTTGTGTGTTCGCGCCGACGCGGATGACATGAGGTTGGCGGCCGAAAACAGCCATGGTGAATGTTTCAGCCGCGCTAACGCTATCGGAGCTAGTGAGCAGAACAACGGGACCGCGGAACCCTGGTCGGGAGCTAGCATGGACAATGATGGCTTGGGGCGGTGTTCGATGTTTCGGATCACGAATGTCATTGCGGGTGACCTTTGAGTAGGCGAGGTAGTCGTGTGCCGCCAGCCGCGAGGCGATGGAGACACCAAAGACATCGGAGCCGCCGCCATTGATGCGGACATCGATTACCAAGCCCGGTGAACTTTACGGAATCCCTAAAAATATCGTCGAGAGCAGTTTCGAGCGCGTCGAGTTGCTTGGCTAACTCACGGTCATCGGAGTAGCGGCTGAACGAGTGAATACGCAGGTAGCCGATGGAATCTGGTAATCTGGGGTTCTGTGTCGGTCCGGAGCGCAACAACCCGAACTGCAATTGCTTATTGCAATAGTAACGCAAACCGCCGCGGACGTAATTCGTTTCGATGATCTCGGTGATGCGAGCCGCGCTTTTCCTCTGCAGGGGGTCCACAGCTGGGCGGTAGCCGCGAAATCCCTGCCGGATAGAGTAGGCTCGGATGGCCGTGTGCGCGTCATATAATGGCTCAATCATGTGACTCAGAATTTGGAAAAGTTCTTCCGGCGTCGTTTTCGGCGTAACCTGTGGGCGGGATTTCTCGTCCACGGCAAGCCAATCCACCTTACGCAGCGTGAAAAAGGGATAGTTCTCTGCGAACGTCTCCCAGAAGACCTGATAATTCGTGAGCGGGGTATCTGCGATCGGCTGGCCGCAGGGTTCCGGTCGGAAGTCGGTGCGGCGTAGCAGAATATTCGAGACGCTGCCGTCAGCGTGGAGCCAGCGAGTTTCTGGGGACGGTCCCGGAGAGATGCGGAGGGTGTCGTCCTCTCCCACAAAGACGATTTCATCGACCGTGCGCATCTCTATTTTGCGAGTCGCCATGACTACGGGTATGCAACTCAGGGCCGTGATCTCATAACTACGCATATCATCTCCGCGGAATTCGAGGAACTCCCTGTATCCATCGGTAAGCCATAGTCCGTCGAGTGATCGCGGGTAGGTGCGGGTCTGCGCCGATGCGCTGCCCACGGCAACCAAGACTAGGACTGCGCTGAAAGTCCTCGGTAATGGTATGCCTCCCATCCCACAGAGCAGAGCGAGATGCGGTCCTAGTCGGAATATACGACCCATGAAAATAGGCAAACTCCGCAAGATCAGGCGCCATGGTACACCAATGCGGCCAGTTCCCGAGAAACGGCCTTAGGCTCAACGTCATCGCTAAGCCCAAAGGGGTTCCAGGATTTCGGTATCACGGGTAGTTATCGGATTCTGGTAGGATGCTCGTTCGGAGGACTGAAGGAGGATTTGCGCATGAGCGGAAGCTGGTTGGAGTCGTCCATAGCGCGGAGATGGTTCCTTGCCCGGTTGGGCGCGGGAGTCGGCGTTCTGGGCGCGACTGCCGTCGGCTCGTCCACAGCGATGGCACAGTCATCGGCGGGCGCGCCCTGGAAACCCGCTCGCCACAGCCAAGATGACTGGCTGGAGAAGATTCCGGGCCAGCATCGTTTTGTTTTTGACACCACTACACCCGATGGCCTGGCTTTGGGGTTCCAATTCGCGGCGAACTACTTCACCGCCAACCACGATGCGTACGGCCTGGAAGACCATGACTTGGCCGTGGTGATGGTGGCGCGTCATAAGTCGACGTCGTTTGGCTACAACGACGCGATGTGGGCGAAGTATGGCAAGCAGTTTTCTGAGCAAGCCGGCTTTGTCGACCCGAAGACGAAGGAGCCGCCCACGGTCAATTTGTACCTAGAGCGCATGGATCCCTTGATCAAGAAGGGTGTGCATTTCGCCGTGTGCCAGATGTCCAGCCACAGAATCGCTGGAGCCATCGCCCAGGCTAATGGTGGCGAGGTCGAGAGCATTCTAAAGGAACTCGCGGCGAACCTCGTGGCGAATGCACGTGTCGTTCCGGCAGGAATTGTGGCTGTGAATCGCGCGCAAGAACGAGGTTACACTTTCGTTTACGCCGGCTGAAAAGCAGTACAGGCGGCGGTGGGCTTCGGAGTTAGCTGTACTGCTTTTGTTAGATAGACCTTCACGGTGGCACTTGTCCATTCAGAGGTCTGGCATCCCTACACCAACCTGGAAGCTCCCCCGAATTCGAGGCGATGCGGCCCATGTCCTTAGCCTTGCAGATCAAGTGGATCAAAGCCGGATATTCGAGAAGCTGGACGTGTTGCGGCATTAGCGAAAGCACGTCGATATTCTGAGTGCCAGCAGGACGGGCGATAGCGATTTTGAAGTCACCTACGCCAGGACCAGCATTCATGAAGGAACTAATCGCCTTTACATCCGCCCGATCGAGAAACGTCCTGAGCTGGGTCAATTCCAGCAGGGAAAGCTTGTAGCGGAACATAGACTTTGAGCCGCTGGGTATGTCCCATCGAAGTCCCCATGGCGGATCACCTACCTGGCCGAGGCACGGAGCCACGGCAGAGGTCCGGTAGACGACCTCACCGCTTTCGAACACTGTCAATTGGGAATAGGAAATGGGGGTTTCGTACGGGGAAGGTTTGCACAGTGGATTGGGTCGGGCAGCCGCATGTGACTGCCGCTCCTGCTGCGTGAACAGCGGGTGACCTTGCGGATAAGCGTCAGAATTAGAAAGGAAAGCTCCGCCCATGAGTAAAGAAAAGAAGAGTCTTGTGGGCCTCGGATAGATCCCCATTGCGATTGAAAATTATGTCTTAGTCCGTTTCACAATCACCAGCTCCACGACCCCATTTGTGGCCTGAGAGTCACGTCATGAGTTGACCCCCAATGACGACTTCGTTGGTGTCGAGGAGCCAGCAGTTTCTAGTCAGCTTGAGGTCAGGATTCGAAAATGAGGGCGCGGCGCCGCTTGACGCGGATCAAGCGCACAGAAGTGACGAACATGAGAGTGCTGTATGGAAACCAGCCAAAGCTCCACCCTGCTACAAAGTGCGCCGGGACATACGAAATCAACATAATCCAATGGAACGAGACCCGATCAGATATCGTCCCTATGATGACTCCCGCTAGAGCGTAACAAAGCGCAATTGCTATCCATGCTAGTGAAACTTGAAGGTCTTGCAAGGGCTGGGGCACAATCGGGACAATTTTGAGGATTGCGAAGAGAGGCAGGACACTCCCTACCAAGGCATAAAGGATTGTTTCAGTCCAAGACATGCGCCTGGCGAACGGATTGTAGTGATTCCAGATACCCCGGAGACGCGCTTTGTCGGTAGCCTCATACGCTTCACCATCCGGCAGCGAGGTTCCGCGTTTTACTTGAAATTCCGCAAAGCGCCGATGTTCTCGCGGTTGCTCATCGAAGATGGCGTTCGGTCCGGAAGCCGGCGGTAAAGCGGGACCCATTTGAGCGGCCCGCGCATCGTGACGGCGCTTCAGTTCAGCCAGGCTAGCAACGCGACGGCATTCTTGAATGATGCTGTAGGGCGGGCGATCCAGCAGAGATTTAAGTGACATGTTTCTCGTGGTCAAGACTGTTTCGTCAGAGAACCGCGTTCTGAAGGTAACATGGGAACTTGTTTTCACAGATTCGGTATCACCAATTTTTACCTTCACCTCTACGATCGTCAACGCGCACGAGGCGGGGTCCGTCGGCTTGAGGTAGCGCCGCACCAGATTGTGTCCGTAATTTCTCAGATTGGTAACCCGATAAGTGCAGTCTGGGTGGTAGTTCAGTGCGGCGACTTGCCCGTCAAACGGTCGAATAAAGTCCTTTTGGGCTTGCGTAAGTGTCTGTTGGGGAACTTCCTCAAATTCTAATTGGACAGGAATAGCGCTTCACGAGCACGTTTGTTTCTGCCAAAAATGATCCTCGCCGTGGTCCAGGTGAAGGCCAGGATGTCCGCATCCCAGGGAATAGGCACAGGCGTCCCTTGCAATCTCGAATTTAGTTTACTAGCACGAAATTCCTGTCCCTGCCTTTTTCGTCCCTAGCAGCGCAAGGGTTAATGGCGGACTCTTCCGCTCTATTTTTCCTTATCAGACTTGGCGAGAAGGGCGTAACCATGCATCCTGCACCCAGCCGCTTTACGAAGCAGATGGCCGGTTTCCTCAACTGATCCGGTTGCCCCCTATGGGACCGGAACGACTCCAACTGATTACCGTTAACGCCTCCGCTACGCCTCCCCGTGAGCCTCGAAGAACGGTGCCCGCCACGCCAGTAAACTAACCTTAAGCAGCCTTCGGTTATGCCGCAAACCAAAAAACAGCAGATCGGCCGATACGAAATCCTGCAGGAGATCGGTCGTGGGGCCATGGGGGTCGTCTTCAAGGGACGCGACCCGCTTATTGGCCGCGCCGTTGCCGTCAAGACGATCACGTCTGGCGTCGCCGAAAGCAGCGACCTGCTGGAGCGCTTTTACCGCGAGGCCCGGGCGGCGGGCGGCTTGCAGCATCCCAACATCGTTACCATTTACGAGTTGGCTGAATCGGGCGGTGCTCCCTTTATTGCCATGGAGTATCTGGAAGGAGAAAGTCTGGAGAAAATCGTCGCCCGCAAGCCGGCGCTGCCCCTCGCGACAAAGCTCGGGTATGTCGTCCAAACCTGCCGCGCCCTCGATTACGCTCACCGTCGTGGCGTGATCCACCGGGACGTCAAGCCGGCCAATATCGTCGTGACGCGCGATGGAATCGTTAAGGTCGTCGATTTCGGTATCGCCCGCTTGGCATCTACTTCCCAAACCCAGACCGGAACGTTGCTCGGCACGCTGGCCTACATGTCTCCCGAACAGCTTCGCGGCCAGAACGCCGACGCGCGTTCTGACATTTGGGCGTTGGGAGTCGTTCTCTACGAGCTCATCGCCTATCAGCGGCCGTTCACTGGCGGAAACCATGCCGCGTTGCTGCTGAGCATTCTGCAGAATGAGCCTCCTTCGATACGGCAATTGGCCCCTGAATGCCCGATTGCGCTCGAAAGGGTCGTTTCGAAATCTCTTCGCAAGGATGACAAAGAACGCTACCAATCGATGAAAGCGCTCCTCAAAGACGTCGAAAACTTGAATTCCTCCTTGACACGAGGAGGGTCCGAAGCCGCAGCCGAAAAAGAAATCGCTTCCGCGATTGGCGAGCAGACTCGTGTCTTAACGCAGCGCATCGACCTAAGCGCTTCGAAGGTCGCGCCGCAAATGCAAAGCGCCAAAACCAACGTGCAGGCTGCCCGGACTGTGTCTCAGCATTCACACCCGATGAGTCCCGCCGTGCGTCCTGCCGGTGCAGCCCTGATTGCCCAACCCGACGCGCGTCAGCCCGTCAAGAGCGTTTCGAAACAACCGACGCAGCCGAAGTCCAATCGGGGGCGCAAAGCTGTAGCTACCTGCGCGATTCTCACCGTCATGGTGCTTGGTGCGCTCGGAGTCGCTCGGCGCTACAAGATGTTAGCCCTGGCCATTCATCCGGATTCGACGCAGAACGTCAATTTGGCTGCGCCAACCGCGCCAGCCACCCCAACTGCCGACGTCGAGACACTTCCTGGAAGCGCTCCCGTCGCCATACCCGCGCCTCCGCTTGTTTCCATCGGAGATCAGCAACGCCATCTGATCGATCTTGCGCACGAAGCCGCCGATCGGCATGACTACGAGAGCGCGGAAAAGCAGTTGGACGAGGCGGCCGAACTGCATGGCCCTCTGAACGGTCTCATCGCCGATCTCCGCCGGCAGTTCAGCGAGCAATCTCATGGTGCGGAATTGCAGCGCGCCGCGCGGCAGGAGCAAACGCTGTGGGACAAAGCCATGGCGTACCTGCAGGATGGCGATCTCGACGACGCCGACAAATCGTTGCGCGACATTCTTACCTCGCCAGAGGGTGGTTATCGCTGGTCGGATGCCGCCCATTATGTCGATCAGGTGATTCCCGAGCGCCGCCGGGACGAGCAGCTTTGGGCCGGAGCTCTTCTCGAATCCACTTCCCAAGAGCCCGACCATCTTTTACAAGAGGTAAAGACACTCGATGAGCTCTTAGCCGCCGGAGGCACGCACGAACAGGAAGCGCGCCAAATGCGGGATACTGCGATCACCCAGGTGATTCTCGGCGACGCGCGAAGAAATAGCATGCCCGCCGCGGCCGTGTCCGATGCCGACCAGTGGCAAATGACGCGGCTCAAAAATCACTTCGACGATCTAGTGCAAGAGGGCGACGCTGCTGCCCTGGAACAACTTCAGCAGTTGCAGTCCAAGTTCAAATCGCTCACCGAAGGGCAAGACCCCCTCGCCACAGACGCCCGCGACTACCTGAATAGCGTAATACCCAAGGCGCAGAAGCACATCGAAGAGAGTCTTGCCGCGGTCGAATCCAACTCATCTGCCAACGCCGCTTATACCAGCGCCGTCAAGCAGTACGACCGCGCAGTCGCCACGCAAAATGCGGTCATGATGCGCGACCAAGTCTTACCCGTCTTTCGCCAAATCGCAAAATCCAGCGGTGTCCGAGCTAAAGAAGCCCAGAGCTATACAGATGTTTTAATTCCGGCGGCACTGAAGAAATTGGGAAAACAACATGAATAAACTTCAGCTTTCATCCGCACCGCCTTTGGCCGCGCACTCGCTCAACTTCATCCTTTCGCAAACCACCGAGCAGACTGACCAGCGTGAGATTGGCTTGTTACAACCGCTCTTGAAGTCTCCTTTCTGTTCCCGCTTCGTAGCGTTGACGAAGAGAGGTCATGGAAAGCTCCTTTGCGAAGGTGAAATGTGCTGCGAGCAGCACCTTCATGGTTTCGCAAAGGAACCTACAAGGGGGGAGGAGACCCTTTAAACCGAAACCGTGGTGCGCGTGATCCGTTACGCCGACACGACTGCCGCACCACCACCTACCGCGTAGCGGTTTAGTTGTATGCCGGGCATGTTCAGCAGCTAGGAGGTGCAAATCCTCTACCCAACCTGATGGAGGTGAAGGGTTAGCGATGACGCAAGGGCTATCACCGCGAGGGAGGTCTGAAGGAAGCGTCAAGCAAATGTGCGAGTCGATGGACAAGAACCGAATATAAGGCGTGAGCGTCGGACGAGCGGGCGACTTACTGCGAAGTCCATAATCCATCAAGGACGCGAAGCGTAGATTCGGCGACTGTGCACAGAAAGCAGCTGGAATTACCCCGGGAGATCTGTCCTGTGTCGCTTCGGCGACTGAGAGAGCCGAGAGGCAATCTGACCGCAGGGCAGAAGTCAGCAGAGGGTGTAGTAGATCACGTCGTCGGCAAAACTAGTGAGGCACTCCAATACCGAAAGGTGGAGCCAACAGATAGGTCGAGCCGGGAACGGTGATTGAAGACCCGAACGAGAGGAGAGGCGAGTAGGACATGGATCTCAAGCGTGACAAGCGGCAGAACATCCAAAAGAAATTGGACTTCTCATCGGGGCAGACGGGTGAAGCCCGCCCAGCCGGAAGGGAAGAGACCGAATCGCGTCAGGCGATGCATGAATCCGAAAGCCCAGCTAACGCCATCCGACTTAT
>QHYS01000228.1 GCA_003223325.1 Acidobacteriota bacterium | reverse complement strand
CTTATCGTGGACGATCACCTGGCGGCGCGAACCACCATTCGCTCACTTCTCGAATGGCATCCAAACAGCCTACGAGTGGCTATCGAGTTCGCGTAGCCCGCTCCCGAATTCTGGCCGCTTGGGGGTCCACCAAAGAAGGCTTTGTCAAACTAAGATACGCACCTTACGCACCAGCGATGTAAGAAATTCGATACGCTGCCCCGAGCAAAATCATCGCAATTCCAATGGGAGTGGCGATCTTCCTGCCCAGAAAACCCATCGTCACATCTGTGTGCCCATGTGCGCAGTCGTCGCAGGCGCAGATCGCAGACCTAAAGTCTCTGCGAAAATGTGTGTGTTCCCTCTTGCCGGTGGACTCTCCGTTGCGGCAATCTCCGTGCCACATCAGGTCAGGTGAATGCCCTACTCTGCCCTACTCTGCCCTATTCTGGTGCAAACCGTTTCAAGTTTTGGCTGTATGCGCGGTTACGACTGTCGGCGAGGCTATTTCCACAAACTTTTCAACATCTTTGTTGAAAAACTCCTCGTTGATTCTGACCAAATCCGATATCGAGAGACGTGGAGCGGTGCAATTTTCAACTCCCGCCTAATCCTGACGAGCCGCGCCACCGTCTGCCAATTGCTGTGGATGCGGTCGGCGTCGGCCCGCGCGAATATCGGTGGCATAAGGCTTGGCCGATACTTAGTAGTGTGAGAGGCGGCAGAAATCCCCTCTGTCACGCAAGATTCTGATTCGCTATTTCGGATATTTCGGCTCCGCTCCGTTGACACTATGCCGCAGGAGGGCTAGACTCCGGCGCAGAGAAGCTCAAATCTAAATTCTGGACTGGCATTACAAGAATCCATCGTTACTGAGGCCTTAAACGGCAAAGTCTAAGTCGCAATCGGGAGATCAGCATGGAAGACGACCGCAAAGACAAGCAAAAGTTGTCGCGGCGGGATTTTGGAAGGACGGTGGGCGCTGGCGTCGGTGCGGCGGCCCTAAGCGGTCTAGGCGTGGAACCGGCGGAGGCCGAAGGGCGACCTCCGCATTGGGATAAACAGGCGGACATCATCGTGGTCGGTGCTGGGGCCACGGGACTTCCGGCTGCTATTGAAGCCAGCGAGCACGGCGCGTCCGTCATCTTGATCGACGCGAACTTTGATGTCGGAGGTCACGCCATGGTGAGCGGCGGCAACGTCGCTCTCGGCGGCGGCACGAGTCGACAGAAGAAGTATGGCGTCGAGGATTCAGCGGACCTCTTGTTCGCGGACCTCACCGACTGGTCCGTGGTTGAACCCAACGGCTTCCCCGATTACCGTTACAACGACAAAGAAGTTATCCGAGCCTTTGCTGACAATAGCGCGCCAACCTTCGAATGGCTCGTTGCTCACGGTGTCATTTTTGTCGAGAAAGCCCCCGATAACCTGGGGGCCGGTGCGACTGGGAACTCCGCTCTCCGGGAAAATCATGCTGCCCCCATGGGCTGGACGCTGATGCAGACCGGAAAGCCGGTGGACCCTACCGAGGCGACGACCAGATCCTCTGGAGTTGGCCTCGTGCGGCCGCTCGAAGCGGCGGCCAGAAAAGCGAACGTGCAAATTCTTTTGCAGCACAAGATGTCGAGCCTCATCCGGCAGACACCCTCCTCCGGAAAGATCCTGGGTATCAAGGCTACCCATGAGGGTAAGATCCTGAACATCGCCGCCCGGAAGGCCGTTATCCTCGCTACCGGAGGTTCCAGCGGCAACGTGAACTTTCGGAGAATGTTTGACGTCAGGCTAACCGAGGAATACAACGGCGTGGCCGGCGAACCCTATTCCTTCCAAGACGGCAGCGGAGAGTTAGCCGGCATCGCCATAGGCGCTTCGCTGTGGGGCGCATACAACCAAGTCGGGGAATTCGGCGATCGCCTTACCAAGGCAGGTAGGATCGGCACCCAATATGGCTACCGAAATTTGGAGTGGCAGCCTGGGAGTCCGATATTTCATCTCGTGCGCGCAGTCGGTCTTACCGTGCGCGACTACCAGAACGTAATCCTCGTCAACCAGGTCGGTATGCGGTTCTACGACGAGACCGCGGGCCAATACACGGCCAACAATTACCATGCGATCTCTTCTTATAAACCGGGCAGTTACCTAAATGCCGCGAATATCAAGTACAACCCCGCTAATTTTCTAGACGCCGCGCTCGCCGGCACCGGAGAGGCGGTCAATGGCGGCGGTCCGATCTGGGCCATCTTCGATGCCGACGCAGTGAAACGCGAGCAGTGGACCGTTGCACCTCCCTACGTGGATATCGCCGAGGGGTATTTCTTCTCGGCAAACACTGTAGCCGGATTAGCGTCAGCCATCGTAAACAAGTATCAGCGAAAACCCATGCCTGGCGCCGCCCTTGAAAATGCCGTCACGCGTTACAACTCTTTCGTGGACGCCGGGAATGATGCTGATTTCGGGAAGCCGGCGCCAAAGTATAAAATCCAGACGCCCCCGTTCTACGCGGCTTGGGCCATGCCCGTCGTGCACGATACCCGAGCGGGGCTTCGTATAAACGGCAAGTGCCAAGTCATGGATTTTTCCGGCAACGTCATTCCCGGTCTTTATTGCGCAGGTGAGAGCGCCGGCGGATTCGGCCTTCACGGCTTGGCGCGCTGCCTTGTGCAGGGCCGCATAGCCGGGATGAACGCAGCCGGCGAAGCGTCAGAAATTTCGAAAGCCTGAGAGGCGAGACCAGGAGGGATTCACAATGAAGACTGCCTTCTGCTCGTTAATGGTCGTTGCCGGATTCACAGTTATCTCGACCGCAGTGATTGCACAGGACCAGGTCACCTTCACCAGGGACGTAGCGCCGATCCTGCAGGAGCATTGCCAGGTTTGTCATCGTCCGGGCACCGTTGCTCCGATGTCGTTGTTGACTTACGAAGACGTGCGCCCGCGAGCCAAGGCCATCAAGGCGAAACTCGTTGCTCGGGAGATGCCACCCTGGTTCATCGATAAGAACGTTGGCGTGCAGCACTTCAATAACGACACGTCGATGACTGACGAGGAAATCGCCACGATCGTTAAGTGGGTGGACGGCGGCGCCGCTGAGGGAAATCCCGCCGACATGCCGCCAGCGCGCCAATTCGCGGATGAGTTGGCGTGGCAGATTGGCAAGCCGGATGTCATCGTAACTTTGCCGAAAGACCTGGTCATGAAGGCCAGAGGACCCGATTGGTGGCCGGACATTACGGTTGATCCTGGTCTGACCGAGGACCGCTATATCCAGGCAATTCAGATTATTCCCACCAAGGGATATCCGAATATCCACCACATCAGAACGTCCATGATGAAGGCCGGCGACAGCAGCATCCATGGAGGTGCCGTCGACGGAAACGTAGAGCTCGAGATGGTCCAACAAGGCGTTTTCCTCGACGAGTATGCGATTGGAAAGGGGCCGGATTTATTCAAGGATGGCGCCGGCCGGTACATTACGGCAGGAACCAAGATCAATTTCGAGTTCCACATCCATGCGAGCGGCACGGAAACTCCGATAAACGTCCTGCTGGGCCTGAAGTTCTATCCTAAGGGTTACACTCCCCAACACATAGTCACGTCCATGACGGTCGGCTCAAACGTCGTTGACCTGCGGCCCCACGAAGCGGACGTGCGGTCCGATGGTTACATACCCCTAATCAAGCCGGCCCGCCTGCTGTCTTGGCAGCCGCATATGCACCTGCGCGGGAAGGCCGAGTGCATCGAGGCCATCTATCCGAATGGAAAGACGCAAATCATCAATTGCGCCAGGTTCGTGTTTAATTGGATGGACAACTATGTCTATGCGGATGATGCGGCGCCACTGCTACCGGCGGGGACGATGCTGCATACGATTATGTGGCATGACAATAGCGATTCACTGAGATCCAATCCTGATCCGGATGCGCAAATTGTGGGGGGATTGCGGACGGTCGATGAAATGTCATCTGCCTGGCTCAGCTACTACTATATGTCGGACGAAGACTTCAAGAAGGAGACCGACGCTCGCAGAGCACAACAAAAGACACTTACGAGTACGCGTTGATGGCCAAGGTAGGTGCACACAAACATGGGCTGTGCGTTTGTGTGACGCTTGTTCTGCTTTCCACTGGCTTCCTCGGCCTACACGCTCAGCAGCCCTCGTTCCCGGGAGCCCGATACTCTAGGGGCCAGGATGTAAGCCCTGTTTTTAATGGGTGGGAGAGGAATGCCGATGGGACTTTCTCGATGTGGTTTGGCTACTACAACAGAAACAGCGAAGAGGCCCTTGATGTGCCGATCGGCCTAGAGAATACCTTCGATCTTGGGGACGGCGATCAGGGCCAACCGACGCACTTCTACCCGGGCGCGAGATGGTGGGTGTTCAAGGTGGTTGCGCCCAAGGACTGGCCCCCGGATAAGCGCTTAGTTTGGACACTCACTAACAGGGGCAGAACGAATCTGTCGAAGGCTTGGCTGGAGCCGGAATGGGAGGTAGACAAGCTACTGATCTCAGCGGACGCGGCCTCCGATCCTTTCACGGGGAGTCTGGGACGGCCCGTAGCCGACGCCATCATTGCCGGTAACACGGCTCCCATCATTGCGGGCATCTCCTCGCAAACCATCGCTCTACCCGCTTCCGCAACATTAACCGTAACGGTCACCGATGACGGGCTTCCGAAACCGCGCCCTGGCGAGCGCGGCTCCGAGGGCCAAGTTACAACGGGAGTACAAGGTGTGCGGGTCCGATGGATCCTTTATCGGGGTCCAGGACAGGTTCAGTTCGATCCCGACTTAAGCCCCTTTGTTTACGGAAAACCGCTCACCTCACAAACGAAGGTGAGTTTCCTGGTGCCCGGTAACTATCGCATCCGTGCGATTGCCAGTGACGGCGCTTTGTTCTCCACTTTCGACGTAAACGTGAAAGTGAATTCGGGTACGTACAGCGAGAAGTTGCGCTGACGTCGCTAGGACGACCGCCCACGTTGCTCGCTCGAAAGCCGACGGCATAATCGCGGATCAATCGAAGTTCACTGCGGGAATTTTCGAGTCGATGCCCGAGTGCGCTCGACGTCATCTCGAGCGGCAATGGATCAGCAGTTCTCCTATTATGAGAGCAGGAGAGACCGTACGATCCGCAGATCAACGTTCAAGGGAAATTGCGTCAGAATCATTGGTTTGGGACACGCGAACCGATTTCAGAAAAGGCTTTGGATTGAGGTACACACCGGCGGCTTCCAACCGTGAGTCAAGTAAGTGAGTATCGCTCGATCT
>QHYS01000022.1:1445-1858 GCA_003223325.1 Acidobacteriota bacterium | reverse complement strand
TCCAACCTTAGCTAAGGGGACTGCCCGTGAATGAGGGCTTGGATCTACCCTACTCGTTTTATAGAGTCTGGGATGCTATGATATCGGTTCTTCAGCAGGCAAAGTGGAATGTTACCAGGGCTGACAAGGCAACAGGAGGTATCGAGGTGCATGTCGTCATGGACATGATTACTTGGACCGAGACATTCCTCGTGAACTTGACGAGAAACAACGACAATTCTACCCGCGTCTTAATGGGAAGGATCGGCTTGGCTCAACCCGTCGATTGGGGAATATCTCGCCAGTATATCGAGTCATTCCTTAACAAGCTGGCAAGTGCTCTAAAGAGCGCGGGTTAGAATTCGAAGACAGCTTAGGACGCCAGCCAGAACTAGCGCACGTTCAGCCCGTTCTTTCCCAGTCACACTTTTATC
>QHYS01000022.1:0-1316 GCA_003223325.1 Acidobacteriota bacterium | reverse complement strand
GGAGTGTACAAGGGTCCTGATGGTCGAGTGATCCATGCCGAGTTGACTATTGGCGACTCGATCCTGATGCTAAGTGATGCGAATTCAGAATTCCCAGCTCTTCCCGCGATGATTAACGTCTACACGGAGGATGTTGATGCAGCCTACAAGCGCGCGCTAAAGGCCGGCGCAACGTCGCTGAGAGAGCCGTCTAACCAGTTCTACGGAGACCGATCCGCAGGCGTCAAGGATGTTCACGGCAACCAGTGGTGGATCGCCACACACGTAGAAGATGTCCCACAGGAAGAACTTGAGAGACGAATGAAGGCTCGCGAATCCTAGTAGACAGGCGTCAGCCTCTAGTTTGTCTACGCAGTATATTTCAAAAGACTCTGGAACAAGGGGGACAAGACAAACTCTTGGCGAAGCTGTCCAGAAAAGCCAACTACATGGCGCTGCTCCTAGCAGTCTATGTAATAGCCGATTTCCTCCTGGCCCCGCTTGGAGGTCTTGAGACCAGACCTGTCTCAGATGTTACCACCACGGGCATTGCTACCCTAGGATTGCTCTTCACCGGTCTTGCGCTCAACATTATCTGTCTCGTCCTGATACTTCGCCATTACAGACGCGCGCCAATATTCGGCATGATAGGATCAGTCCTCTACTTTCCAGCTGCCATCGCAGACCAGACCGGCCAATTCTCAAGCCTAACGCCTCCTATCGGGATCACCTACGTTGAAATCATTGAAGCGATCGTCGCAATCGCCATCATCGGTATGGGCGCACTAATCCTCCGAGAAAAACCGGAGGCGCCGACTAAGCCTACGTAAAGATCTCGTGAATCCCAGCAGACAGTCCTGTAACAACTGTTTCTGCCTCTGGGTTAGACATGGCTATTATTCGGCGGACACCACTAATCATAGGAAGAGTGGTTGAACAGGGTCAGCTTTGCAGGATTCACGACCGCAGCCGTAGCATGTCTTATGTTTGCGGCGACGGCTTGGTATTACATTAGAGAACAAGCCAGCGGAATATGGTCTTTCTCCGCAACGGGAGATCCTCTGACCGTATTTCCAGCGTTGGGGATCGCCTTCCTCGGAATCTCCATACCCATCCTCTTGCAGGGCTCGGAGAAATACATGGTCTCGGCCCCGAATCTTCGCCTAATCATCTTCCTCATCGCCAGTGCGGTCTTGGTTACTGTTTCCACAGGCTGGCTTCTGACCAGCAAGCTCGTCACTCCGGCAGCTCTCTGGTGGGACAACTATGGTTTCCCTCTCGCTTGGAGGGTTCAGCTGATGAGAGGCTGTCCTCCCTGGTGCAGCCTGCCGTCGAGT
>QHYS01000227.1 GCA_003223325.1 Acidobacteriota bacterium | reverse complement strand
GGAACGACCGTTTCGGGCTTGCCTTCCTTACCGTAGCTGGCCAGCAATAAAAGAGTGCGGGCCAACCGTTTCTCACTGGAGTTGAACAGCTGATCGACGAAGTCCTCCTCGATGCGCAGATTGCGTGAGAGTAGATACGATATGAAAAGGCCGGAAAGCGCGCGTTCCTTTTGCAGCACGCGCAGCATCTCGCCCTTCTCAATTCTAAGTATAGCGCTAGGCACAATCGCTGTAGCCGAAGCCACGCGTATCATTTGACCCGTTAGGCATGCCTCACCAAGAAAGTCACCCGCGCCTAGGATTGCGATGACCGCTTCCTTGCCCTGTTCGGAGATGATGGTGAGCTTCACCCGACCCTTCTGAATGTAGAAAACAGCATCGCTCCGGTCGCCTTGCGAGAAGATTTTTTGGTCGGGTCGGCACTGCGTAATCGATCTTTTCAGGCCGACGGTCGCAAGAAAAACTTGGGGATCGAAGCCGTGCCCTTTCTTAGTCTTCTTTGTCGTCTTCGGTTGGGAGGCCCGGGCGACCTCCTTGCTTTCCGCCTCGGTCCACTCGTGGGGTCGGGGCTTGGTGTCTACTTTGAGCTTGTTGGTCCTATTCATGGCAGACCTTCCTTTTCTGAGGCTCGGACGCGGCCGTGGGTGAATGGACTCTCCAGCACATTCGCCAGCGACAGCACCACGCGGAGCTCCCGCTCTGGGCAGACTGAAAGATTCTATTGATCAGAGGATGGCGTGAAGGGACTGGGCCTCGTGCCTGCCTGGGACTCATTGCCGCCTCCCAAAACCCAGGTAATTAGGTGCCACTTGGATGGATTACGCGAGCTACTCCACCCTGTCAAAGACTATGAATTCGTCGATTATGAACTCGTCCGACAGATTCACACCTTTCGTTCCCCACGATAAGTATTCTTGGTGGCTATTGCGTTTCGACCCGACTCGCCCGCAACGCGGAAGGGGCTGGGAGCGGAGCGGTTAATGGTGGAATTATAAACTTGTCTGTACAATACGGGAAATACCCGAGAAGCGGAATCACCTTTCGCTTAAATTGGCTAGCCGTCTATTCCTCGCTGGGCTACTCTCAGCGCGTCCCGGCATAGCACATTAGCTTCAACCCGACTTGCATCACGGGGCCATCCGAGTCTCGGCATGCGGCCCACTTTGTTACGCCCGCATCATCGAGTTCGTCGGCAAGGTGGAGACAGCGAGCTTTGTGCTAGAGACTCTGAAATATTCGGTTGGCGGCCCGGAATTAATTCTGGCGATAGTCCCGCAGACGGGATATTCCTATACAACTTTCGTTATCGCCGCGGTTACATCCGAGCTTATAAAACTCCGCAGCACGGTTCTGGTCGACTCGCACTCCACGGCCGCGTTCGTATATGGAACCGAGTGTTCCGCAACCGAGTGCATCTCCGCCTTGGCAGGCCCGGCGGAAAAAATCGAACGCGCTGCTTTCGTTTTGCCCCAGTGGCGTACCCTTCGATTGGATCAGGCCAGCGTTGGTACAAGCAGATGCCTCACCACGGTCGCAAGCGTGTTCGTAAAGCTTCAGAGCGCGGCTGTCGTCCTTGGTCACGCCACGCCCAGTCTCGTAAAAGAATCCGAGGGATCTGCAGGCTTGCGCGATCCCGCCATCGCATCCTCGCTGCATGAGACGGGCGCCGAGCTCTTCATTCTTGGGCACGCCTGAGCCATTCCAATAAATCGTTCCCAGGTTCGCGCAGCCCGAAGCACTACCGCCGTCGCACCCACGCTGGTTGAGTTCCGCTGCCCGATGGGGATCTTTTTCCACGCCACGACCCCGGAAATACAGGAGCGCCAGGTTGCTGCACCCCTGAGCATCCTTGGCGTCACAGCCCTGGCGATAGAGTGCGGCTGAGGCTCTTTCATCTTTGTCCACACCTAAGGCGCGTTCATACAGATAACCGAGATTGGTGCAAGCACTGCCGTTGCCTCCATTGCAGGACTCTTGATAGATCTGCGCGGCTTTCGCGTATTCACCCTTGCGGTACATAGCCAGTCCGCGATTGTAGAGATCTTCGTTTCGCAAACTGCTCAAAGGGACTATGTTCGATTGCTTCGAGCGATCCGTTGTCATGGACCCGAGGCTGTCGCTGTCTCTATGGATTTGCCCCATGGCCAGAGTTGAAGATACCAACACCAACAGTAAGGCGGCTGTGGATAATCGCGCTGATCTACTTTGCATTTAGTCCAGTGCTCCCGAATTAAGAGGGACATTTACTCGAATGAGGGGCCGATTTAATCAAATCAAATTGCAGTCAAAATTTGGTCAAAAGTTCGAATGCCTGTGCAGAGCCACGTAATAGCACCGTCGATACAAAATTAGGCTTCTCCCGGTCACCTTCGTGCGTTGCGAAACGCCGAGTGGTGGAGTAGAGCGGGAACGAGGACATCGTGCTTGGCTGGGGGTCAGTTTGTTGCATCCTTGCCAGCCTGCCGGGAGTGACCGCCCGCATCGGTCGAGCTTTCGGTGGCACCCTATACGCATTTTCTGGGATGAATGATTCGGCTTGATTCGGTCTCCAGGTATCAAACTCTTCTGGCAAATTGCACTCTCGGAGACTGGGAACCTCAGTTAAAGTGCTCATTTTAAAATACGTACGCCACATTAACAAATGTGAAACTTACCCGTCAATAGGAGAATACAGGAAAATAGGTATATGGTCTGTGGAAATCTCGGGTATTTGCAGTATGTGCTAGCTTTAGGCAGAGACTCACTCTTAAGCGGTTTCTGGTTATGGGCGTATGGGCGGCCTGTACAGGTGTGCTTCTCTAGTTTATCCAAGAAGGACTCGAAGGGCATACCAATGGCCTTGGCAATCTTGCGGGCGGTATTAACCTTGGGGGTTCTGCGACCATTCGATCCAGAATCCCAGAATTGTGGCGAAGAGATTAGCACCTCGGAGCAGACCGGAGGAAGAAAGGAGGGGAGCCGGGCGGGGGGGGGCGAGTCTTTCGCACGCACCGCGTATCAACGAGAAACGGAAATACACGGTTCAAACATCGCCCCTCGTTGATGATTCCAATAAGGAGCGGGTGATCTCGGGTCTGAGTCCGCGAAGTCCTCACAACCCACCGCCGCCTGCCTACTGAACTACTGAAAATGCAGGCATGTGCGGTTTTACTTCAACCGAAGTTGACCTGTAATGGTGTTCTCGCCTTACCGAGATCCTCGCGTGACTCAATCACCGCGCGTCCAAAGACATTTCAGTAATTCCGGTTTCGATCCGTGTTTCGGCGCAATATCGTTTGTGGCGGGAGCTGCAAGCGAACCTCCGCATGTTCTTGGCCGACTATATTCTAAAAGAGATGGGCCGTCGCGGTGGTTGCCAGACGGCCCGTGTGTTGAATTGCGTTTGCCAGTTTTCGGTCGCGCCTATGCGTGACTTAGAACTTCATTTGCAACTCAAGTTGCAGGATTCTGCCTGAGACAGCCGCACCCTGGAAGTTGCCATAGGGGCTGCTCGCGGGTGTCACGGTATTCTGGATCGTTCCAAACGTACCGCTGCTTATGGAATTATCGGGGTTGCCGAAGTTCGGGTGATTGAGGATGTTATAGGCATTCGCCCCAATCGTGAATGTGAGCGCCTCGCCATGAATCGGGAAGGCTTTCTTGATCGAGAGGTCAGTATCGAAATAGCTCGGCCCGCGGAAGTGGTTACGCCCGATATTGCCAAAGTCGGTTTGCGTCGCCGGGGTAGCAAATTGCGAAGCCAACAGGCAGGCATTATCGGGGTTGTTGCAGGCGGGTTTCGACCCTCCCAGAAAGTCGGCCATGAACAATGCGCCAGTTGCGGAGTAATTCCCGATCTTTGTCAGTTTTTGGTCCACGACGGTGTACGGCTCTCCAGAACGGCTGAACAACACTCCCGATATCGTCCATCCGCCGAGGTATCGGCTCTTCCTAAACAGCGGAACATCCCACAGGTAATTCAGGTTGAATACATGGATGAAGTCATAGTCGGAAGGTCCATAATTCAGCCTGCGGTTATTAGGATCTACTTGATACCGCAGAGAATCACCAGGTTCGTTAAAGCTGTACGGGGCGACCCCGCCATTGGAAATGCTGTCGAACGCTCGACTGTAAGTGTAGCCCGCTGTGGCCGTGAAACCCTTGGTCACTCTGCGCGTGAAGCTAAGAATCAGGCCGTTGTAGTTGGAACTGCCTCCGTTGGTGAGCTGGGTTACAACCCCGAAACGTCGATCAGGGGCAGCTGGGAGCCCGCCGAATACGCCGGATTTAGCGTAGGCGTTCATCCCGTTGATGTAGAGCAACTCGTCCCAACCATGATTGCCCACATAGCCCACGCTAACCGCGTTGTTGCTCCCGAAGGAGTGCTGAATTTCAAGGTTCCATTCCGCATACTTCGGATCAGACATGTGGGTATTCGCGGTATAGAAGTTCGGCCCTGTGAAGGTCGGCGCGATTGTTTTGATGCTCCCGACGGTTCCGCCAATCGGAAATTGGCTTGTCAGAGCAGCATAATTGTTGGCGGCCCGCGCGAAAGCCCCGTCGGGAACGCCGGGAGCAATGGGAATGCCTAGCGCAGTTCCAGCGATCGTGAAAAGCGCGCTGTTCGGTGGATTGGTGAGCTCGTTACTCGATAGCTGCGCCGGATACAGATCGCTGAAAATCCCCGCGCCACCGCGGATGACCGTGTTCCGACCGCCCGGAGTCCAGGCGAACCCAACTCGCGGCTCCCAGACTACCCGCTGGAGACCGTGGAAGATGGTCGATTGTCCAGTGGACACCGACTGATTGTAGGGCGTGGCGCTATCGTGGCTGATAGAGTTGAAATCCCCGTTGAACAGCACAAAGCACTTGCCCGTGCACGCTTCGTTGGAGTTGCGATCCAGTCGGAGCGCGGCCGTTACGGTAAGGTTTGGAGTGGCGCGCCACTCATCCTGCCCGTAGAAGCCCACGCTGTAGTTGTTGATCTGTTCATCGGTTCCCTGCGAAAACTGCTGCCGCAGCACACTCCCAGTGGCGCTGGTAAGCACACCGTTGACGAAATCAGTGATACTGCCGATTCTCAGATCACCGCTGTGCAGTGAGGCAATCCTGTAGTCCGCGAAGTCAATGCGCCGGAAGTTCACTCCGAACTTCAAATCATGCTTGCCTTTCGTCCAAGAGAGGTCGTCAACCAACTGATACTGGGTCACGTTGCGCCCGCCTGGGTAGTTGTAAGTATAGCCACCCATACAAGACAAACTGCCGTCCAGTAAATAGCAGTTGTTGCCGCCGGCATAGACACCGATGGTGGTGGGGAAGACAGAGGTCGTTGCCGCGAAATCCTTCGGCCCGAAAATGGCGCTGTAATAGAAGCCGCCGACGATCAACTGGTTGAGGAGGTTTGGGTTGAAGATGTGTGTCTCGGTCAATTGACCAGCGTCCTGGGGTTGCACGCTCAGGTCGTTGAAGGCTGAATTGATGGGATCGGTAAAAGTGGGCTGTGTACCGCGATCCTGCCAGTATCTCCCGTTCAACCGGTCTTTCTCGGAGACGACGTAGTCGATGCGTACGGCCTGCAGGCGCTCTACGTTTTTGTTGTTTATGTTACTTCGGAAGCTTTGCGTGCAGGCTACACCGCCAGCGGTCCCGAAAACGGTGCCGCCTAGCGGCGTGCCTGCAAAGTCGCCGCAGCCGCCTTGGGGCGTTGTCGCATCACCGACCTGCAACGGAATTGCACGGTCGGCGCCCGGCGCTCCGGCATAAAGGCCAAACATAGTCTTATAAAATGACCTCTCGAGCGGTGATTGCGTCGCGTTGATGTTAGCCTGCACTGCGGATGCCCATTGAGGTGTCGGAACGTAAACGAGGCTGCCGGCCGGCAGCACATAGCGCAGTCCTTCATTGTCGTAGAAAAAGAAAAGCTTGTTCTTGACGATGGGGCCACCAACGGAGCCACCCCACTCGTTGCTGTTAGCGAAAGGTTTCGGTGTTCCGCTAGCGTTATTAAACCAATCGTTGGCATTCAGGGCGAACCCGTTCCAATCCCACTTGGCATTGCCATGGAAATTGTTGGTGCCCGATTTGGTTGTAAAGTTCATGTTCACCGATGCGGCTCGGCCGTACTGACCCGTGTACGCGTTGTGCACGATCGCTACTTCCTGAATCTCGTTCTGTCCAAGCATGTTGTTGCTCGAACCGGAGTTGTTCAGGTTGTTATAGGGATCGTTCATGTCGCCGCCGTTGATCGTGTAAAGGTTGGAAGTTCCCGGCATGCCAAAAGCGGTGAAGTTTCCGTAGCCCGCGCCGGTGCTCAACGCAACCCCTGGCGTCGACAGCGCGTAGTTCGTCAGATCCCCTCCAGGGTTCGGAACATTCTCGATCAGATCAGGAGTGTAGGTCGTGGTGAGATTAGCGTTTTGCGTCTGCAGGACCGGTTCGGTTGTGGTGACTTCCACGACCTGTGATACTTCCCCGACTTCAAGCTGGACGGGGATGTCCGTGACCTCACCAACCGCCGCATTTACCGTTCGCTTGTACTCACGGAAGCCAGATGCGGTAACCGACAAGTCGTAAGCACCGGGCCGCAGCAGCGGAAAGCGAAAGGTACCCACTGAGCTGGTGGTCGCGGTCGAGCCGACACCGGTGTCCTTGCTTAAAAGAGTTACCTTCGCATTAGGAACCACGGCGTGGGATGGGTCGGTGACGGTACCGGTGATGTCACCCGAGATAATCGTTTGCGCCGACCCGAACTGCGACATTAGTAGGCATAACACGACAGTCAGCAGCAAAATGGCAAGACGGGGCCGTTTCAGCCCCTTGCGCATAGCAGCCTCCTGAAACCAGGTTTTTGTAATGTCGTTCCCATCTGCTGATCTGGTTGCGATTCTCATTGGCACCTCCCGTTTCCAAACGTGTTTGCATGGCCCACGACGCCGAGTCTGAAGAATTTGGTCAACCTGAGCGCACGCAGGCGCGTGAATGCGGCGGCTTCCAGGCATCGGATCTTTCTCATAGACAACACCCTCCTCTTTGCAGAGCAGCTTAATCGGACACCAAACCCCTAAAGGCGCTGAGGCCATTGTTCGCAAAGAGTTAACGCTGTCAATAATTGGTAGTGTGTAGAGGCGCCCCCGGAGAACTGCGGAAGCTTTCACGTATCCTATTGATTTGCAGTTATTTGGTGGCTCACCTTGCGTGCGCCCTACAGGATTAAATGTAACGCCCTGGTACTAACAATGAGAGCGCGGATCTGATCGCGCACTTGGAGCAAGCGTCTCGGCCGCGACCGGTATCGCTACGATTGAGGACGGATTGCGTGCCACAGCCAACACGGGCGTTGTGAGAGGAAGGCCATCCTGGTGCGAAATTTTTCTATGGAAGACGTATCGCCGACGACAACATCGCCTGTCGTATGATGAAGGAAATTAGGAACTCGGCGCTACCGGCTATATCGACTACGTCGTTCAAAGGGGAGAGATGTATCCCCCTTCGTCGCGGCGAGCCGCCCAACTCCAAAATGGAGGGTTTTTTACCAGTCCCGAAGTAGCTCCCCGCATCCTCGACTACGTCGCGCGCAACTATTTTGACACAACCACGCGTTGGTCGCTTTCCTCGAGGACGTCGAAGTCATCTGCGGCCTCAAATTCGGCGGCCCCACCACGACGACCACGTTAGATCAAGCCACTCTCTCGCGATCAAACGGCACTTGACTTCTTCTGTTCTCCAAACTGTCATCTCAGCTTTCTACGGTTCGCCTGCACACGCGTGGTAGTTGGTTCGAGTATTCTAGTTGCAGCTCTTGAGACTCCCCACGCCTAAAGGCGGGGGATTCTTTGGAGTTACTAAG
>QHYS01000226.1 GCA_003223325.1 Acidobacteriota bacterium | reverse complement strand
AAGGGGGTGCTGAAACCCGCCTATGAGGAACTGATCCGGCAGGCGGCGCAGGGAGAAGTCGTGCACAACGACGACACCACGATGAAGATCCTGGCGATGATGCCGGCGAGAGGGCCAAGTGAGGAATGCTGGGAGGAGAAGTCGGAGCGCACCGGAATATTCACTTCCGGGATCGTGTCGACACGCGAAGGGCGGAAGATCGCGCTCTTTTTTACCGGCCGCAAGCATGCCGGGGAGAACTTGGCGGAGGTGCTGTCGCAGCGGGCCTCGGAGTTGGGTCCACCGATCCAAATGTGCGACGCCCTTTCGCGCAATCCGCCCAAGGAATTTCAGGTGATCCTGGCTAACTGCATCGCGCATGGAAGGCGCAAGTTTGTCGAGGTGGCCGAAAACTTTCCCGAGGAATGCCGTTATGTGCTGAAGCAATTGGGGAAGGTCTACAAGAATGACGCGTTCGCTCGGGAGCAAGGGATGTCACCGGAAGAGCGTCTGCGCTTTCATCAGGTCGAGAGCGGGCCGCGGATGAAAGAGCTGGAGACGTGGTTCCAGGAGCAGTTCGCGGAACGGAAGGTGGAGCCCAACTCAGGCCTTGGTGAGGCCATCCTCTATATGCAGAAATATTGGGACAAGCTCACGCTGTTCCTGCGGCAAGCTGCGGAAACCATGACATTGTGCTACTCCTTGTTAAGATATTGAAAACTTTAGCTGATTAGTGTTTAGCTCTTGCGTCTGCGGAACATGCCTGCTCCTACGGCCAGCGATCGTCTTTACAGCATCCATAACGGCTTGGGACTTAATCGCATTTTCGGAGATTTGCCAGGGGGCACACGGGACGATTTGCGTGGCGGGAAGGACCTTGCTCGTGATGAGCCGTTTTATAATCGCTGGGGAAGTGCGGAGCCGCTCTGCCACTTGCTCCAGCGTGAGCATGGTCCTGTCGGCTTGCGCTTCATCGAATGCGGGCAATTGCAGTTTGTTCCGCAGATCACGAACGCGTTGCTTATTCCAGGTATTGTTCCATCCTGTGCGTAACCCAAGGCGGTTCAGCGTGGCCGCAATCTGTTCGTCCGCAAACTGACTCGCCATCTGGCGTACTACATCCAACACTTCGACCTTGTTGGCGTGACCGTGGTGACCGCTCTTATTTTTAGCCACGCGGAGCTCCGAGTGGCGCCCACCGGTCCAGTGAATGATCAAAACAATCTCGTTCGTCTTCTCATCGACATCGGCCACAATTTCCTCAATCAAAATTCGTGTGATCCTCTGTTTCAAACGCATGTCCGTTTCGGGAGCATTCCAGACCGCTGGCAAGTCGTCGGCCAATGCCAACAAAGCCTCCTTGTCGGGACGAGGCTGCGGACGAGAAGCACACGTACCGGCTTGTAGCCGCTTCTCCACCTCTTGCACCCTTTCTAGAGCGCGGTTCCAGCGGGCCTCCAGTTCGCTGGCCACAAGACGCTGCGCCGGATCAACCACTTCGTAGCGTCTCTCCGCGAGCTGGGCTTCGTAGCGAGCTTGCTCGAGTTCTAATTTCAGCGCTTGCTGCCATTCCTCATCTTGTTGTGCCACGCGTTCGGCTGCCTCGATGGCCGCCTGCACAGCACAGCCTTCAATCGCGCGTAGGATCTCCTGCGCGACTGCTTGATCCGGCCGCCAGCCCACGAAGTGAACGCATTGAGTCACCTCATGATTCAGGGTGGAGCGACAGCGGAAGCACGGCAAGTTTCCCCCTGGTCCGCTGAAGTGGACATTCAGCATCCGCCCGCAGCGGCGACAGCGTAACAAGCCGGTCAATAAACTGCGGCCTCCTCGGCCCGACTTGCGGCCCATGCGCGACTTCATGTAGGCATTCTCGCTCAACACCAATTGATTCTGTTCGAACTGCTCCCAAGAAATGTAACCGGGGTGATGATTCTGGATCAAGACGGTCCAACGGTCCCGGGGTTTGTCGTGCCCCTCCGTCTTCCGGGCTCGCCCTCCGATTACATTGGTGTGCACTTCGGTCTTACCAAATGCGTACGCCCCTGCATACATCGGGTTTTTCACAATGGCCACAATGCCATGGTAGCTGGCAGGTTTCCATTGGACCGACGGTTCCCAGCGATCATCTTGTTTCACCGGCAGCAAGATTCCCTCACGTCGGAAGGCGAGCAGCACTTGTCGTGCGCTTCCTAATTCTGTGAACTTCTCCAGCACCAAACGGATCGCCTGCTGCAAGCGGAGATCCGCTTCCATTTCGATCTTCCCCTGCGGTGTCCAGCAGAAACCTATCGGTAAGCGAAACTGCAACTCGCCGCGCCGCGCCTTCTGAAGAATTGCTTCGGCCGAACGTTGTCGGAATAGATGGAGTTCAAATTCTGACATTGTCCCTTTCATTCCCAACAATAATCGATCGTTTGGAAGACGAGGATCATACGTACCATCCGGATCGATCACCAGGATCCCGACCAAACCACACAGTTCGATCAAATGGTGCCAATCTTTCCCGTTGCGAGCCAAACGAGATGCTTCAATACAGAACACCGCCCCCACTTGGCCTGAGCACACTTCCACAACCAGTCGTTCAAATCCAGGGCGCTCTACCAAACCTGAACCTGTGCGCCCCAGATCTTCGTCGATGACTATGACCTGCTGAAAACCCAGCGTGCGTGCCCGATCCACAAGGCCGTACTGGAGGCGTTTGCTTTCCTGGTGGTGAATCACCTGGCTGGGCTTGGACTGCCGTACGTAGACTACCGCCTTGCGTCGCAGATGTTCAGGCGTAAGTTTGTTGTTCATCGTCATCGATGTTTGCCTCCTCCTGCATGGGGTCCCGGGTCAGTGCGGCTAGCAGAAGCTCCGCGATTGCTGTCTGTAGCTCGTGCTGTTTGTCGATCGGCAACTCCAACGGCTTGTCCACTACCCGTGAAAACAGCGATCGCTGCACCTTCCGTTTCACATCTGGATTCTGATTCATCCCAATCAAAGCCCTCCTGCTTTGCGTGACGTGATGAAAGCACGAAAACCGTTGTGCTTTTCCCAGACCGATCATAGATCATCCGTCGTGAACCACCTCGTGGAGGAACAAACAGAGTGAGGTGGTCAGCAAAATTACGCGCGATCTGCCGAGACTCACGCGGATCAGCAATACAAAGTAATTCTGCGAATGATTGCTCTTGGCCCTGCCGGAAGAGGGGTACAACCATCGGCGAGTATTCTGAACGTTGGGCCAAGAGTTGCATAGGATCTCTATTCCTCTGCACTCTTTTCTTTCTCTGATCTTGCGCCAGGCGTGCTCTTTTTGCTGTTACGAAGCGGCGGCAATGAATCCAATAGTGTGCGGAGGCGCTCGAGTGCTTCCAGCGCGACTAGAGGTGCGCCGGAAGAAAATCGAGAACATGTCACTCCATCGACCATCCAGGTGGGCACAAGGGCAGAGGTGCCATCCGGCAACTCACACTCAAGATAGTCGGGGCCGTGGCGGCGACGACACTGCAGAGATACTCCGTACAAAGCGTGCCAACGATAGTGAATCGTTACAGGCTCGGATACATAGGCATCATGTGACTGGCGCCCCGGCTTGGCGGAGGAAAAGCGTGAGCCGTTCCCAATGTTTTAAGCAGTAAGTCATTGCTGATCCCAACCCGGAGTTCGGCTCGACTTTCTTCTCCGCAAACTGAGCGAGCATCCAGGCGTGCAGTCTCTCCATCACTGGTCCGCTGTGTTCCTGATGAAAACGCAGTCGCTCCTCCGCGGACAAACCTCGCTCTTCGGCCTGGGCCTCATACCCGTACACCTCAGCCAGGCTTTCCAGCACGTAACGGCATTCCTCCGGGAAATTGGACATGTCGGCGGCGGCGAAAAACTGGTCCACTTTGGCGGCAGCAGGTGGACCGGCGAGGTGGTTACGCTCTGTAGGGTAGTGGCCACGTTGAGGAAGCGGGCCTTTGGTGTATCGGTCAGTTCTTTTTCTATGCTGGACGTTCCCCTTCTTTGGGGCCGTGTGCACGGTACGACCGGCCTTTAATCGTGAGGATGATCGCTCCCTCCACGATGCGATCGAGGAAAGCCATGGCCACGGGCCCATCGGGCAGATACTCTCCCCATTTTTCGAAGTCCACGTTGGTGGCGAGCGCGGTGGACTTCTTCTGGTTTCGCAGGGCGATGATCTTATAGAGCAGGTGAGCCGATTGCGGGCTTGCCTCCCGCTCGATTTTGTCGCATCCGAATTCGTCCACGATCAATAAGTCCGGACGCGCGTAGCGGCGCAGCTTTTCGGGAAGCGTTTTGTCCGCGAGCGAAGCGGTCAAATCCGAAATCAAATCGGCGGAGGTGCGATAGAGGACGCGATACCCATGGACACAGGCCTTTTGCCCCAGGGCCTGAATAATGTGACTCTTTCCAACTCCGCTCCAACCCACCAGGATCAAATTGGTTCGACGCCGGATGAAATCTCCGGTAGCCAACTCTTCGATCTGCTGGCGGTCAAAGGCCTTGGGGTTGAACTTCCAGTTGAAGCCTTCCAGGGATTTGTCCTCAGCGAAGTGCGCTTCCCGGATGCGCCACTGAATGGAACGTTCGCGGCGAGCGTTGGCTTGCTCGCCGATGAGCTGATGGAGAAAATCCAGATGCGAGAGATTCTCTTTTTCGGCTTTCGTGAGCAGTACATCCAGCGATTCGGGTCGGAACGGAATACCCAGAGTCGCAAAGTGGCTCAAGCACCGATCACGTAGATTCGTCGCCTTGGTCATGTTCGGTGGGGTTCTCTCCCTGGTTTTCGTTCTCCGTCTCTTTCAGAAGCTCTTGATACTCCTCGGCGGGACGCAAGGACACGGAGGATTGTCGAAAGAGTTCCTCCAAGTGTTCTCGGGCCTCCTCCTCGAGAGATTCCGAAGCCAGCTTGGGACGAGCCTGCGCCGCAAGGATCCGCTCCACGGCGGAAAGGGAGAAGGCACGGTAGCGACAGGCTCTCTCCAGGGCACCCTGGAGATCTTCGCGGTGATAGGTGGAAAGAAGCGCCAGAACTCGGCAGGCTTCCTCTTTCCCGTACCGCCGCGTCTTTAGCAGTTGCTCGAAGAACAGGATTCCTTCCGCTCCAAATTCCGCGAAACGCTGTTTCAGCAACGCATAGCTTTGCTGCGCATCGCGTCTGTGGAGATGATCGCGATGGATGCGCCGCTGCCCCGCGGTTCCGCGAGGGAAGAGTTCATGGCGGGCGATCTCCTCCAAATTGGGGCCGTAGACGATCAGTTCCTTCTCGGTGATACCGACCGGCAGCAGTTCGCCAATGCGTTGCCAGGGGACCGAGTAGAAGTTCTGGCGATAGGGCACCTGGCCTTCCGAGTTCACGGTCCGGTACACGGTCTGGGCGGTGTCGTAGGGGTGCGCGGGCAAAGCAAGCAGGTAAGGCTTCTCTTCCAGATAAAGATCGATCGGTCGACGCTTGGTTTCCCGGTGCAGGCGCAGGTCGGCCGTGGTGGCCAGCCAAGTAGCCGTCACTTCGTTGAGGTGTTCGAGCGAGCTGAACGTACGACCGTTGAGCAGGTTGGTTTCTAGATAATAAAAAGGCCTCTCGATTTTTCCTTTCGTTTGGGGATGCCGGGGACGACAAGCCCAGGGCTTGAAACCGTAGTGTGTGGCGAAAGACAGGAAGCGCGTGTTGTAGATCGGCTGTTCCCCGTCGTAACCCGTCACCACCACCTTGGTGTTGTCGTACAAGCAGGTCGTGGCCAGGCCCTCCAGGTACTCAAAGGCCCGCACATGTTCCCGCAGGGTGGTGGGCAAATCTTCCGATTCTACAAAGTGCACATACTGGCGCCGGGAATAAGCCAGAAGGTAACTGAAGGCATGCACGCGGCGGGTTCCCTCGCTGGTGAAGGCGATCTCGTAAGGTGAAAAATCCATTTGCCCCTGCACTCCGGGACCGGTTTCAAAGCGACGCACCGGCGGCTGGTGCGGTCCAGGCCGGAGCGCCCGCAACCGCTCGCGCACAATCGTGTAGCCGCCGGAGAACCCCCGATCGCGCAACTCTTCCTGGAGCCGCACGGCGGTCAAGTCGGGATAGCGTTCGAGCAGTTGCACGATAGTCTCCTCGAAAGGATCCAGCTGGCTCGCCCGGCGCGCTCGCTGCGGCTCCGCCAGACCCGCTCTCTGATTTTGGTGCTCGGCCAATACGTGAGCCACCGTCTTGCGGTCCACGCGCAACATCCGGGCGATGCGGCGCCGCGAAGCTCCTCCGTAGAATAGTCGGACGATCTCGTTGCGTGTTTCTTCGTTCACGGACACTCCAGTTCGGCGACCAAATCTCGGCTCAGAGTCGCTACCGATCCAGCATCCTGCGCGAGCTTTCGGAAACCAGGCGACAAAATCGTGCGATCCCCGGGCGTGAGTCCGGTGCGGCCCTGGTGCGCCAGCCACACCTCCATGCGGCCCAGCAGGTCCAGCAGCATGCCCACTCGCTTCCACACCTTGTTTCCGGCTTCGCTCAACCGGGGATCCCGCGCGGAGAGCACGGCGCCCTTTAACTGCGCCAGTGCTTCACGAGGTTTTCTGAGGATGTAGTCCTGCTGGCTTCGTCCGGGGCATTCCAGCAACAAGTCCACCACCCCGGTCAATTCCGTGCCCGACAGCGCTTCGCGCCGGATGACTTCGAGAACTTCGCTCTGGTTGCCTTGCGGCAACCGCACCAGCTGCCGCGCGGCGGTGGCGGAGAGGAGTCCCAGGCGCAGTTCGTCCTGCGACTCGGGCCCCAGACGCTCGAGCAGGGCCAGTCGCCGGCACACCCAACTCTTGTGGCGGCCCAATAGCTCTGCTACTTCCACTTGGCTCAGCCCGTCGTCGCGAACCAGCGCCTGTACGATCCAAGCTTCTTCCAGTTCGCGCGTCCGGCGTCCCGCGCGATTCAGCCCGTAGATGGCTGCCTTCGCCGCTCGATCGTCCGCCTCCAGGACGCGAGCCGAGAGCTGACTCATCGCCGCGAGTCCGCGCGCCGCTCCCAAACGTTTGAAGCCGTCGATCAGCTCGTAGTACCCCTCTCGCTGGCACACCACAACCGGGGATAGCTGGCCATAACGATCCAGCGACCGCGCCATGGCACGTTCCGCTTCCGGCTGATGCAACCGATAGCGTCCGTAGTGTTCGCCGATCTGCGCGCACGGCAGATCAAGCAGACTCTCGGCAGCCCAACGCAACACGCGCGCCTCCAGGAAGTGCACACCATGAAGAAGAGAGAACGGGAAAACCAACCACCGGCTCTTCTCGTTCCCTCTCCCTCTTGTGGGCCAGCCGAAACCTACGAAAATTCCTCTGCTGGCGTCAATATGTCCAGATGATCTCCGGAAAGATTCACACCATCCCGGATACTTCGTTACTTCACCAGGTATGGCGCAGCTTGTACTCTCCTGCGCGGCTTTCGCCAGCGTCGTTCCCGCTCCAAAACGCGCTCCAGCGCACGTCGGCACTCTTTCGAACAGAATCTTTGCCGCGGGGATCTGGAGGTACGCAGGAACTTTTCGTAGCAACCAGGCCGATCGCAGGAATAATCAAAAAATTAGGGCTGATGACCCTCGCGGCCTCTCCCGCGCTCGGTTCCTTCCTGTCGCGCACGCGCTCGCGGTAGCGTCGGCTCTGGGCTTTTCGCTTTTCTTTACCCCGCACAGTTGCCCGGTACTTCTGCTGCGCCTTCCATGCGGACCACTCCCGCGCCTCCTCTCGACAGCGAGCACTGCAGTAGCGCTGCGAGGCTTGTTGAGGATGGAAGGGCTGCTCACATCCTTACAGCAAACACATCCGCGTTCGCGGCTGGCGCGCGAGAAGCACGCATCTGCTTGCCTCTTGATTTTGGGGAGCGTCTGTAGGACGTTCAGGAAGGCCCATGGGAGGTACTGCTCCCAGAAGCTTATGCCTCGGAGGGGAACTGCTAATTCCTCTCCGGGGCGCAGCTCTTCGTTCACCGACCGTGAATCAGAAGTCCACGCGGCGCAAACACACTCTACCTCAACTCATTCCTTGGCAGGGACACGATCGCTTGGCTCGCAACTCTTCCCCTCCACTTACCGCCACATACTACTGGTGGTCCGGCCTACACTGGACCGCCAAAGTGGACCACT
>QHYS01000225.1 GCA_003223325.1 Acidobacteriota bacterium | reverse complement strand
TTCTGATTGCATAACGTCGTCGGCTCCCTTCGAGCGAGTAAGCTTGGTAGCGATCGATCGACCAAGGTTCGGAGGAAAGGAGCCGAACGACGATGCTAATTATAGGCACTTAACCGGCCAATATGGTTTGTTCTCCAGCCTTCTGATTCTTTCTTCCGCAGATCAGTTTCAATAGCCTTTCCCTTCTACTTTCTGTCTCGTTTCTTGCCCGCCTCTGTTTGTTTCTTCCCCGACAGGTTGTCTGGAGGGAAGATATGTTCCCGAGGCAGAGGTGTCCTTTCTGTCGTCGTTGGTTTCACTCAGGAAGAAGCTGTGGACCAGGGTGGGCCGGCAGAAACTGGAAAGCCTGACCCTAGATCCCTGGGCCAGCCGTCGCCGGCGGGAGCTGCTCGGAAGCGCTCGGTATGCAGCTTGCCCAGCGGGACATGCAAGGCCCACCGGCCTGGTCCGAGCTGCCGCAGGCAGTCCAGAGATAGATCGAGGCATTCGCCGATGCGGATTCCGGTGGCGCGAATGAGCAAGAGGGCATTCGCCGCCAAATTATCGGTTCGCCGCAATTCCTGCTGCAAGAGACCGCTGAGCCGCTTTGCGAACAGCAAAAAACTGGTGAGTTATCTGGGCCTCCATCCCAGTGAGGAGAGTAGCGGAGGCCGGCAGCGGCTCGGTGCCATCAGTAAGCAAGGCAATACCATGCTGCGTTGCTTACTGGTGGAAGCCGCGCAGACGGCCTCGATATACGATCCGGAATTGCGGCGGGACTATCAGCGATTGAAGTGTCGTCGCGGCAATAGTGGGGTGGCCAACGTGGCCATCGCACGAAAGTTGGCGGTGCGGCTGTACGGGAAGCTGCGAGAAGCAGCCCAGCCGAACACCGCCGCTCGCATGCAGGGCAGCCCGGCAGTTACCGTGGTGGGCGAAAGCCTATCGTGTTTTTGAGTGAGCGCCCAGGGTCTTCGAGTAACGCCCGCTTCGCGGAGCGCCCTTGACCCCGCTCTCGGCTCGCAACGCCAGGAGTGTGGGTGGAGCTGCCATAAAATGTATAAAAAAAACTCTAAAAACTCTTGACAAGGCCGCCGAGGCGACTTGGGCTGGCTTACTTTCCGAAATTGCGACACGGGACTTGGCCGCCTAGACTGGCCTTAAATACCGGTTGTCGCTCGTTACTTCGCCGTCAACGGTGAGTTGTTCTTTTGCAACGGTGCAGACCTCGGAAGCCCACACGCACTGCATTTAGCTCCGTGGCCAAAGCGCCATCCGCAACGAGGGCAGCGAAACAGAAACCATTGGACCAAGGTAATCAGTGCGTAAAAGCAGACAATCTCTGCCCAGGCGAGGCAGGCGTACACGGCCGTAATCCATAACCTGTCGTGACGGACAGAGCGAGCTGCATAGAAAGCTACGAAAGGGAGCATGATCGAGCGCCGCTACAGTTGAGCACGCTAGCGTTCACGGCGTTCTGTCCGGGAAGCGAACGATGAATCCGTCCTGGTTCGGCATCCGCACTTTGGGTAGTGTCTGGGCATTCATCGCGTCGTTCTCCCCGATGAGCTTGTTGAGGGAGAGAATGTAAGCGGTCAGCGCGTAAACTTCCTCGTTGGTGAGCGACCGCGGCTTCGGCCATGGCATGGCGCGGCGAATGTAATCGAAGAGAGTCGTCGCAAAGGGCCAGAAGTTCGCGATCGTCTTCTCCGCGTCGATTATCTTGATCGGATCACCGCCAACCAGCCGGCCGTTGACGCCGCCTTTGCCCTCCGGGCCATGGCACGCGGAGCATTTTGCCGCGTAGATGCGAGCGCCGTCGGCGGGCGTGCCGCTGCCGGGCGGAAGACCTGAGCCGTCCGGCAGCACGTTGATGTCCCAGGCCGCAATGTCCGCGGGACTAATCGGCTTTCCAAGATTCGGGGTTTGGGCGAAGGCAACCCTTGCACTGAGAGCAAGCGTAAGCGTGACAGCGAATCCGAGAAGGCTACGCGTATACATGCTTCACCTCCCCGCCGCGCTCGATCGACCAACTGGTGACAGCGTTGTAGTGCTGGCTGGGGAAGCCGGTCACTGCCGGAACTCGCGTGGTTTCGCCGCGCGCCGCCACCAGTTGGGCTCGGGTCGGCTGCTCGTAGCCGGCCTCGTCCCACGCTCGGCTTTGCAAAACCGCAGGGCCGCCGTCCCATCGCCACGGCACGCGGAATCGAGTGAACGCCTTGTTGAGGACAGGCTGCTGCAGTGCCGCTTGCGCCCAGCTCTTGCCACCGTCGGCGGACACCATGACTTTTGCAATGCGGCCGGTGCCCGAGTAGGCGATGCCGGAAATCTCATAGAATCCTGGCCCCTTCAACGCAAGCCCGGGCGAAGGATGGGTAATGAAGGATTTGACCTCCTGGATGAAATAAAACCGATATGCCTTTCCGCCCGGCAGGACCGGCGCGTAGGTCCGGGCTTCGTAGAAAGTCATGCCAGGCCCTTCCGTGAGTTGTATCCGCCGCACCCATTTGGTGTTCATGTTGCCTTCCCAGCCGGGCAGGAGCAACCGCATGGGATAGCCGTTTCCAGGCATGATCCGCTCGCCATTTTGGTAGAGCGCGATCATGGCGTCATCCATGGCTTTGGCGAGCGGCACGCTGCGGCTTACGTGCGGAGGATCCCCGCCTTCGACCACGATCCACTTTGCCTTCGGGTCGATACCGGCCTCGTCGAGCAATGTGGAGAGCGGCACGCCCGTCCATTCGGCGCAGGAGACGAGGCCGTGCAATGCCTGCACACTGGCCTGAATCGGCTCTAATGAAAATAACGGCGCACTGTTGCCCCCGCACTCAACGAACGCCATTCGCGACACCATCGGATAACGCGCCAGCGCATCCAGCGTAAAGACCAAGGGTTGTTTTACAAGGCCGTGGATCACCAGGCGGTGCTTGTCCGGATCGATGTCTGGATCCCCAGCATGTGAAATCACGAAATGCAGGCCGTTCGGCGTGAATGTACCGTTGAGCAGGTGGTGCGGTGTACGCGCGTGCTGAGTGCGTGGTTCGCCTTTGGGATTGCTGAGCGTGCGCACGACATTTTTTTCGAATCGGGATCTCGTGCCGTAGTCCGGAACAGTCACGCCGGGCACAAGGCTCCACGCATCGTCAGCAAGCTGCTGGCCGGACGCAGAGGGAACCAGGGTGTAACCCGTCATTGCTCCCGCCAGCGCAGCGCCGCCGCGTAAAAACGCGCGCCGGTGAAGCAGACCGTTGCCCGCAACCGCTTCCAGATTTTTCAATTCTCGCTCTGCTCGGTCACTTGGCGTCATAGTCATGTTGTCCTCCTCGCGTCATCGCGAATAGGCCTCAGTCGAAATTCCCATTTGGATTCTCATGCACGGTTGAAGTATACGCCCAGCCGCCAACTTCGATTTACAGCGTTTTCACCTCCTCAGCGATATCTGGGTTGTTGGCCGCCGCAATCTCCTTCACCTTTGCAATGTATTCACCGGGACCCGATAGCGGAAACGCCGGCTTCCTGCCGAAACCTCAAGGTCTCAAAGAAAGACCTCCTATCGGCTGAGTGAAAACTCTACGAGCGTCCTCTGGTGAAGTGATATTGATTTGTTACACCATTGGAAGATCCGTGGAAGCGGGTCTGGAGATAGTCGGCCTGGATCAAGCGGAGAGCTATCATCCGGTTCATCCCAAATGCCCCAGCTCCCGAACAGGCTTTTCGGTAAGTGCGATTCGGTAGTTTCCGAAAACCTGACTTATCAGGTAGTGGCGTGCGAGTTGAGCGTCACATCCGCCGCGAATACGTAAAACTAGTAGAGGTCCCCTCCCAGAAAGAAAACAGGCGGCTCAATGAATCGATCGCACATTTCTGTAATGAGACGATCAGTCAATCCCGCAACCAGTCACTTCGCCCCATGCTCGCGATGATCTCGCGAAAGCGGGGAACCGTTTTACCCAAATCAATGCCGAGCTGGTCATCGCTAGACGACAATACAGCGCGTTTGTGGTTCTGGGTGTAAACGGAAGCTCGCAAAAATGTTTTATTACCTCCTGCCAGGCTCTTCTACCCTCTCTGCTCTGCCGCCAGTGCCACCATCTGACCTATCTATGCCTGAACTCTGGTGGAAACCGCTGGTCCGGGAGGTTGCCCGCCAATGAAGCGGTTGCTGCGCAAGAAATCAAGGCTCCTCGGGAGACGGCAGCCCCTCGAACAACGGTGCGCCTGGTTCAGATCGAAAATCAGATGAGAATGCTGGCGCGAACGGTGAAGCCCAGAGCCCAAGGACGGACGCAGCCTTCCTCCCAGAGGAAAACCCAGCACCTCAATTCGAAACTGACATGAGGCCTCCCACATCGACGTCACGGTCCACCAAGAAGCCGAGGTTGGGAGCCATCATTTCTTCCCAACTCTGAAACCCTTGATATACCCATCGGTTCGGATCGGGGTTGTACTTGTTGTTCACTGAATTGTCGTAGCGAAATTCGAAGCGCATGCGCGTGCCTTTCGGCACCTTCAGTGAGGTTCCATAGGCAAGCTGCCAGTTGAAGTCGTAGTGCGGAACATTGAGCACGACTTCTTCCCGTCCGTCCGGATACGTCAGCTTATATTGGGCGCTCTTTCCACGCACATGCGCGTGGGGCCGCAGCCGCACGATTTCGACATCCTTGAGGAAGGTGATGTCCATGGGAGGCGCCAGATAGTTAGCTTCATTCGGAGGGACGGCAAATTTTGGATCGTAAGCGGAAGCGAACACGGCCCTAGTACTGGACGGAGTTGGGGCGATGACGGGCGTATCCTCTCCCGCACCCTGAACAATGAACTGTTTGGGGGGCGGCGTCTTCGCCACAGTGAAGCCGATCTTGGTCCGGTCCACGACCTCCTTACCGTTCGTCGTGTAGTGAATGCTCACAACGATATCCGACCCGGCAGGCACCAGCTTTCCCGCATTCCAAACGCGGTAGTCGTCGTAGCCTCCGCCCGGTACATAGCAAAAATCGAGACCTTGCCGCAGGGTTGGATGGCCATGCGTGAGCTTCACCTCGGTGCTGCCGACGTCACGAGTAGCGATAATCATTCCGGGCAACTCTCCAAAGCCGCTATTGCCGGGTGTGGGATTACCCGTCTCGTCCCGCGGTACCTGTACCCACTCGTAGCGGTTGTACACCGTCGTCGGTTTATGCTTCTCGAAGCTGAAGCAAATGTGATGCACCACCGACGGCTCGCCCGGCAGAATTTCCATCGAGGTGACCCACGTATCTGTCTTGAAAGGGGCCGGCAGCGCAATCAACTCCCACTCCAGAACGCCCTTAGCCGGCACTTCATGAGGCGGCATATCCAGAACGACTTCCGGCTGGATACCCCAACCGCCTGTGGGCCATTGAACCGGGGGCGGCGCGTCCTGGGGATCGCCCTCCGCGGCTCCGCTGTCCGCCCACTGCACGAGCGTGTCGATCTCGCTCTGTTTCAACGAACGATCATTCGTGAAACGCCCGTACTGCGGGTCCGCAAACCAGGGCGGCATCTTCCTCACTGTTACCGCGGCTTTGATCGCTTTCGCCCATGGACGTGCGTCCTTGTAAGTGACCAGCGACATCGGCGCGACCTGCCCTGGCCGATGACAGGTCTGACAGTTTTTCTGCAGAATGGGGAGTACGTCTTTGGAAAAAGTTGGCGGAGAGGACTGACCGGTTGCTCCAGCGGCCACTGCCACCACCGTCAGTCCAGCAAGGACGAAGCGCATCATAACCTTGCCTCCTGAAACCAGGATTTCTAGCTTTCCGGTCAACTATACATCCCACGACGGCGGTTTGGTAGCCCGAGGGACAGTCTCGGCGTGTGGGCCGGACCTGCGCTTGCGATAGCTGCGCCCCGCCGTCCGCTGTTGCCTACGTCAAAAAGCCAGTTTCCGTGTATAACGCGACTTACGGGATTCAGTCCTGGTTTCGGTCTCACCGGAAAGCGGAGGCTTCGCGGCAGCACGAGCTCATAGTTGAGAGCACACGCCGGAGCGCAGTTTTCTCGGTCTTGCGGATTGTGGAAAGCAGGAATGTAGGCGCCTGCGACCGGAGGATGGCCGCGATTGACGCTCCGACTGCGAATGAGCCGGCCCTTCGCATCGTGAAACTCGAAACTGATTGGTTCTCCCCTCCACCACGGCGCTGGCAGCGCCGCCGTTCGTGCCATAGCGATTCCTCTGGCTAACTAACGAACTAATGAACTAACTAACTAGCTCATATAGCCGAGGCTCTTTCTGCAGAGGAACGGGAATCACAAACCACGCGAGCACAGCAACTAATAGAAGCACCGCGGGAAGAACCGCGCCCGATAGGTTGACGATTCTCTGCTGGGGAAAGAGCAGATCATGAATACCGGCGAAAGCGACGGTCGCGGCAATCAGACACAAGAACCAAAGCGCCGCGCGCGGTGCCCCAAATCAGCCGGACTTTACGTGGGGTAGGAATCGCTCGCAACTCCTCGCCATAAGCGGCGACGCGGCGGCATGGTAACTGGCGCTGCTGATGACAGATCCGTTCCCTGTTTTTTCGCAATAGCCCGCCGAGCGGCCAGGAGCCTGGGGTTTGGTTTCGAATGCCCCACAAGGAAAATGAGGACGAAGCTGAGCACCAGGAATCCGCCCAGAAGTAGGAGTCTTTGCGCGGGATTATGAATGATGACCGGCACAAAAATGAGCGTCGCGACTGCGCAGGACCACCCATCTGAACGTGCGGTCGTGCTTGTGGCGGCCTTTGTAAAGTTCATCGAGGTTCCAGCCACACTCATTGCAATAAGGCGCAGGCATGTCGAGAAAGAACCACACGCGGGAACCACAGCGCGGGCAAAGACCCGTTTCCATTTCGGCAATCTAACGCGTACATGCCTGTAAATTCGGCCGTGTCCGACGCACTTGCTAAATCAGCCGGTCCGACAGTGGCCGTTTACTTGCCTCGCAAACATGAAATCCAGCTTAAATAAGGTTCAAGGCCGCTCCGCTACCAGCACGCTTGCGGTCTGAAGGTTCCTGACTAGCTTCTCGCGGTTGGTCCTTGTGCTTCCGCAATGAGTCAATAGTCCATCTGTGTATTCTCAAAGAACCGGTGCATGAGAACCCAAGCGACAAAGACAGTTGTCGAGATTTCCTTTGCTCGTAGAAGTTTTCACGATCGTTGTCGCGGGGACGTGTGCATTTGCGTCATATTAGGACAGACATCGAGCTAGACACATCCACGGAACGTCGCACAACGAAACGCTTTCGAGTAAAGCTGGCGATGACGCTTCGTTGGACGAATGGCTCGCGCATCGTGGAAGCTCAGACGGATTGTCAAGACATCAGCACGGGAGGTATTTACTTCTTTCTGTCGAAACAACCCCAAGACGGTTCCCTAATCGAGATTGTCGTGACTCTGCCGCATCACCTGACCCATGCGGGGCGAATCGACGTGCGCTGCCAAGGACTAATTCAGCGTACGGAGATCAAAAAGCGGAATCTGATAGGGGTAGCGGCCAAGATTGAGCGTTACGAGTTGCTGCGCAGAAACGACCAAGCCGGAAGCCGTACCAGACGCCAGCGCGCGGCGCTGGGATCTTGAGATCATCGAGGCTTAGAATGTGCTTAGCGTCCGCCGAGTTCCCAGCCCGTAATCTCGATCGCCCGCGGTGAAATATTCGTTGGTCAATGCGCTACCGCCAACTCCGGACGCTCCATCCGGGATGTGTGCTGCCGACGGAGCAGTCTCTGCCGGAATACACCACGCGCGGGCGTCCGCAGTGGACCCAAAGAGGTCGCGGCCGCGTTCCTCGAGCCCATACTCTTGCATCATCTCCCAGGCCTTCACGAGCTGCCACAGCTGTGTCGAGTAAACCTTGTTAGCCAGCTCCGGCGACCATGACGTCTTTCCAGTGACAGAGCGTCTCAGGAACTTGCGTCGCGCTTGGGACCACTGAGCGAATGCAGGAACAACCGAGCGACCGTCGTGATCCATAGTGCGGGGCTGCCGCCAGTAGATTGCGCAACGGCGTTTCCGCCCGCAGTCGTCTCCGCGCCGTACGACGTTGCGAATTCGCTCTGTGCAAAGGCTGGTCCCCATGCATCCTTGGGATGTACGTGGGGCAGCCACTGGCTCCAATCCGGGAGTTGCAAAGCGATGAGGATCTCACGAGGATTGAGGTTGGCGTCAGGACGAAATACGTCCGGGCTAATCTGCCCCACGAGTTCTCGGAGATTGGGAGCGTTCCCTGGTGGATTTGAGGCTACCCGGCTCCCCAAGCGACCAACTGGCCTCCGAAAAGAGTATCGGGGAGGATGGAGCGGGCGGTCCATCCTCCCCGCGACCAACAGCGGGCAAGCCTTGCGAATCTACTTTCTGGCAGCGATCACCGGCACGGTCTGTATTTGGCCTGTTTGGGCGAGCTGTTCGCTTTCAGCCTTCGTCAGCGGCGCGAAGATCACCGACTTGCCGATGCCGGGCAAGTTTAGGGAGCGAACCGTGCGCTCGTTTCCTTGATTGGTGATACTCAGGCTTGTACTCCCTCCCTTGCTGTCCGCAGTGACTGGAAACTGCGTATGGATCGTCCTGCTGCCGCTCGCCGAAGCCACCATGGCTGGGGCCACCGTCGAATCCATCCAGATGAAGTACTCCCCAGCGGGAAGAACGGCACGGCCCCAGCGAACTTCATAGGGCAGGGTGAACTTGCCAGTGAAGCTGGGGTGAGCGTTTGCTGCAGCGGTGAACACGCAAGTAGCTATCAAAACGCCCAGAAGCAGCCTGAACGACATCGGGTGGTTAGTCGTATGCGGGTTTTCATTATCCTTCTCCTTTTCACTGAGTCGGTGCGTCTCTCACGAGCGGGGGCATTCTTGACTTCTCAAGGCGCAGAAGCAATAGACGCAGGCATGACTGCGACATTATTCCAGCTTAATAGCTAACTTGCGGAAAAGGATGGAGTTTCCAGGCCATCGACCGAAATTAAAAACGATCGCCTTTCGGGCGGTGATAGATGTGCGGGTATCGTGTCTCGCCAATTTCCCCCTTTCCTTTCGCGTTGGTCCGTTTGATGCCGACCCGGAAACAGGCGAATTGCGGAAAAGCGGTCGAAAGCTCCATTTGCAAGAGAAACCTTTCCAAGTCCTGGTCGCCCTGCTGGAGCACCGCAGAATAAGCCGCAAGGCGCTTCAGGAGCGACTCTGGCCGAGAGATACTTTCGTCAACTTCGACAATGGTCTGAACACAGCGAACAGCAAGTTGCGTGGAGCCAGTTACAGCGTGGGCTGCGGAACTACAGCACTCCCTGCGACCGAGGTCGGGACCGGGAGCTTGTCGAGACAGCGAGCGGCCCCTCTGACCGCGAAATGGTTAAGTGAAATCGGGGCGAGTGATTGTTGCGTTGTAACGCGTTTGTCGCGGCCAGGTTATGTCACTAAGCGTGTCACAAGATGGAGTGACTCCAGAGTTCATCCTGGTGTTTAGAGCCCGAGTCGGCGCGGCAGTTCGTGTGGGCATCTGGAGCGTCGCGCATTCAGATTGCGCAATGCTGGCCATGGCGCTGCTGGGTCTTTACTCGGCAAACCAGACGCATTCTGCTCCCAAGCGGCCCTTCTGGGCTTCTGCTAGAATCGCTGCAGGGACCCAGCGAAAGACTCCCAAGGGCTCTTTCGCGGCATGTTCCGCCCCGCGCCGCGGGACAGCGGTGCTAGAAAAATAGATGATTACGCTCTTCGGAAATAACGAACCGCCACCGTCGCTTCTCGAGCGCCTCAAAAAATCGGTCGGTAAGACACGCTCGGAAATCGCCGCGCGCGTGGAAGGAATATTCGCAGGCGACCGGCGGCTCGATGCGGAGCAGCTTCGCCGTCTGGAAAACGCCTTGCTCGCTGCCGATGTTGGCGTGCGCACGACCAAGGAAATGCTTGAGGTGGTTCGCCAAGCCGCCGATCAGGAGCCTCTCCACGATACCGGCCACTTGCGCGCCGCACTGAAAAGGCAATTGCTCGGAATTTTGAGCGCGGTCCCTGCGAAATCGAATGGCGCTTCCGCGGACGTCCGTCCGCGCGTGATTTTCGTAGTCGGGGTGAACGGCACCGGCAAAACGACGACCATCGGCAAACTGGCGCATCGTCTGCACGAGGGTGGCTCGACGGTGATGCTTTGCGCTGGAGACACTTTTCGCGCCGCTGCCATCGAGCAGCTCGCCGTGTGGGCCGGCCGCACCGGTTCGGAACTGATCAAGCAGAAGCCGGGCGCCGATCCCGCCGCCGTCGTCTACGATGGTCTCGCCGCGGCTCCTGCGCGCGATGTGGACGTCGTCATCGTGGATACCGCCGGGCGGCTGCACACCAAATCCAACCTGATGCAGGAGCTGGAGAAAATGAAGCGCACCGCGGCCAAGCTCGTTCCCGGCGCGCCTCATGACGTGCTGCTTGTGCTCGATGCCACCACGGGGCAAAACGGCCTCTCACAAGCGCGTGAGTTCACCGCCACCGCCGGCGTCACGGGCATTGTGCTCACCAAGCTCGACGGCACGGCTCGCGGCGGCATCGTCATTCCCATCGTGCGCGAGTTGGGTTTGCCGGTTAGCTTCGTCGGAACCGGCGAAACAGTCGACGACCTTGTGCCGTTCGATGCGCAAACGTTCGTCAATTCTCTCTTCGATTGAACGCGCCATGCCTCCCAAAGCAACCGAGATGAAAGCTCCCTCGAGCACCGCTCCACGGGCCCACACGTGCGAACTGGCCCATGACCAAGAATACATGGCTCGAGCTTTGGAGCTGGCCGCCAAGGGACAAGGGTTGGCGAGCCCCAATCCGATGGTTGGCGCGGTGCTAGTGCGCGACGGCCACGTTGTTGCGGAAGCCTTTCACACCTACGACGGTCTGCGCCACGCCGAGATCATCGCTCTCGAAGCCGCCAGCGAAAGTGCTCGCGGTGCAACCCTGTACGTCAACCTCGAACCTTGCTGCCACACCGGGCGCACCGGTCCTTGTACGCGCGCTCTGATTTCCGCGGGGATCGCGCGCGTCGCGGCAGCGATGCGCGATCCCAATCCCCTCGTAGCCGGCCGCGGGTTCCAGGAGTTGCGCGCGGCGGGAATTCGTGTCGATTGCGACGCGGATTCCGACCCGGATTTGGAAAGGGCTCGTCGGCTCAACGAGGCGTTTGCCTGGTGGATTCGCAAGCGCCGCCCCTTGGTGACGCTCAAAACCGCGCTGACGCTCGATGGCAGCGTGGTCCTGCCGCGATCTCTGAACGGGAACGCCCGAGGAAACGAATCCCGCTGGATCACCTCGGAAATCTCCCGCGCCGAAGTTCACCGCATGCGGCATGCGTCCGACGCGATCATGACCGGAATCGGCACCATCCGCGCTGATGATCCGCTGCTCACCGATCGCAGCGGATTGCCGCGCAGGCGTCCGCTGCTGCGCGTGGTGCTCGATTCACAGCTGCGACTCAGCCCGAAATCGCAAGTCGTGCGTTCCGCCAATGGCGATGTTCTCGTGTTTACCTGTGCGCGCGCCTCGGGTGTTCGCGCCAAAAAGATGAGTGCATACGGCGTGGAGATCTTTCCTGTGCGCGCGCGCCGCGGGCGGCCGGAGTTGCACGCTGTGCTCGCAGAGCTCGGCCGCCGCGATATCCTGAGTGTGATGCTCGAGGCGGGCCCGCTCCTCAATCAGGCCGCGCTCGAGGCCGATCTCGTCGAAAAAGTGCGCCTGTTCTACGCGCCCACGCTGGTGGGGCTCGGCAGTTCTCTGCCGGGCCTGGCGGCGGGCAAACGCTCGCGCTCGCTTCGCGTGCGCGAACTTTCGGGCATGCACACCGAAAACTTTGGCCCTGACTTTGCCGTCGAAGGATATCTCCGCGATGTTTACCGGGATCATTGAGCACGTCGGGCGCGTAGAAGCCCTGGAGGCCGCACTCGAAAACGGGGCGCAGGGCAACCGCCTGCGAGTGCACGCAGGGCCGCTGGCTGCTTCGCTCGCGGTATCCGGCAGCATCGCTGTGAACGGCTGCTGTCTCACCATCGTGGAGATCGTCGGCGAAATCTTCGCCGCCGATCTTTCCTCGGAAACGCTACGCCGCACTTCATTCGCCGAGATCAAAGCTGGCACGCGCGTGAATCTGGAGCGCTCGCTAACCGCGGGCAAGGAGTTCGGCGGCCACTTTGTGCAGGGCCACGTGGACGGGATCGGCCGCGTGGCCCGATGGGAAAATCGACGGGAAGCCGACGGCACTACCTGGTGGCTCGGCGTGCGGCTGCCGCGAGAAATCGCGCGCTACGTGGCGATGAAAGGTTCGATCGCCATTGATGGAATCAGCCTGACCGTGGCGAACCTCGCGGGCGATATCGTCGAAGCCGCCATTATTCCCTTCACCTACGCGAACACGAATCTGCAGGCCCTGCGCGTGGGCGACGCGGTCAACCTCGAAGCCGACGTGTTGGCGAAATACGTGGAACGAATGCTGGAAACGCGGCGCGCCGTCACGACCTCCGCGCTCTCGGTCGAGCGTTTAGTTCAGGAAGGCTTCTGAAGGCCCACCGTTTGCGGCTGGCGCGCGCGAGCGCGCGCGCCGCGAGAATAGAGCCAAATTCCGAAGAACACTGCGAGCGCCGTCCCGCTGGCGAGTTTGACCTCGAATAGCAGCTTGTTCTCCGTCTCGCCCGGCGGAATGAACGACAGCACGATCCCCAGCAGCACAACCATAAATCCGAGACCGCCGGCGATCCACACCCCGATCTTGCCGCCAGGAATCAGCACCGCGCCCAGGGCCTTTTCCCTTTCTGGCCGATAAGCCAGCTTCACCACCGCCGCATACATATAGAGAAACGGAATGAAGTAAAGGATCACGGTTGCGTCAACAAGAATCTGATAGGCGCTGACGGTGGTCTCGCTGATTTGGCTCAGAAGAAGAATCGCCCCGGAGATGATCGCCTGCACCAGGATCGAAATGTGCGGCGTCTTCCAGCGCGGGTGGACTTTGCCGAAGGCCGCAGGCAGATATCGGTCTACCCCCACCATGAAGGGTACACGCGCAATTCCTGTTACCGTGCTTCCCACGCCGCCCGCGTTTCCTACCGTGACCAGCAGCGCGGCGAGAATGCCAATTGCGCCGATCTTTAGAACCGCCGACGCCGCGGTGATGGCCTGAAATACGCCGCTCTTGGGATCGATGGCGGTGTCGTTCAGCAACACCAGAACCGCAACCGTTCCGGCGATATAAATCAACGCGATCAGCACGCCGGAGCCGAAAATGGCGCGCGGCAGAGTTTTGCGAGGGTCGCGAACTTCATCGCTCATGGCGGAGACTAGCTCCAAGCCCGTAAACGCAAACGCCAGCTGCGGCCAGAAATTCACCGAATCCCAATTCCACCGCGGCCAGAGGCCGGCCAGGGTGAAATGCGTTACCGAGCCGTGCACGCGCCAAATCGCGAACGCCACGGCCACCAGGATCAGTAGCGGAAGATATGTGCCGAGGCCGCCGGCGTTCTGCAGCCATTTGCCAATGCGCAGGCCGATGATATTGAGGTAGACGGCCACGAAGAGCAGCACGAACGAGCCCACCAGTAAAAACGTGCGGTCCTGCGCCAAATGGGCCGCACCGATCCCGCCTACATAGGCGCTCATAGCGGTGCTGGCAAAACAAAGGCCGGGCAGATAGAAAAGCGTGTACACCCAATAGGTCCAGCCGGCCACGAAGCCGTGGAACTCGCCGAAGGCGTCCCGCGACCATGCGTAGAGGCCGCCCTCCTCCGGAAAGCGGCTGGAAAGCTCCACGATCACCAGCGCCGTGGGCACAAAGAAAAAAACGGCGGCGATGATCCAAAGGCTGATCGAAGAGGGGCCGTTGTGCGCCGCCGCGGCAATCCAGCGCGGGCCGAGAACCGTGGCGATATTGAAGAGCAGCACATCCCAAAAGCCCATGACGCGTGGCAATGGCGGAGGCGTGGCGGATTCGGAAGCGGAAGTCATGACCCGGCGGGAACGATAGCAGAATTCGGGCTGTTTGTAGCGGCGACGTTCATGTCGGCGTTCGCTACAGCCAGCCGGCAGTTATATGGTCACATCGAGTGCGGGGATGAGCTCGTCCTGGAGGCGGAAATTACGCAGGAAGGGGTCGTCGGAAGCCTCGAACTCGCTCCACGGGCCAGAAAAAGCCACTTTGCCGTCTTCAAGAAAAACGAGACGATCGGCGATCTTTTTGCCGAGATGGGTATCGTGTGTGACCACCACCGAAGTTTTGTGCGTGGCCTGCTTGAGCTTGAGGATAAGGTTGCTGGTGTGCGCGGCCATCAGCGGATCGACCATCGTGGTGGGCTCGTCGTAGAGGATCGCTTCGGGATCCTGGGCGAGCGCGCGCGCAATGGCCACGGCCCGTTTCATGCCCGTACTGAGCTCGTCGGGAAGTTTATCGAGGAACTCCGTGATTTCCAGCATTTCCGCCAGTTCGATCACGCGAGCGTCGATCTGTTCCGGCAATAAGTCGGTGCGCTCGTCGAGAGGAAACTCGATATTCTCACGCACAGTGAGCGAATCGAAGAGGGCGCCGGACTGAAAAACCATGGTTACGCGCCGGCGAATCTGAACTAGTTCCCGCTCCGGCCAATCGGTGATGTCCTGGCCGGCCACGATCACACGCCCTTCGTCGGGCTTCAAGAAGCCAAGAACGTGCTTCAGCGTGACGGACTTGCCCACGCCGCTGCGCCCCATGATCACGCAAGTCTCCCCGGGATCGACCGCGAAGCTGACGTGATCGAGCACGACGTGCTCGTCGAAAGCCTTAGTTACTTCGCGAAACTCTATGTAATGATCCACGATCGCCGGTGAGCTCATTCTACGGCTGAAGGTTGCAATATGAAGGGAAACTTGTGAGCCGGCCAGTTTCGGTCTGAGGTGGGGGCTTAAGTAAGTGCCTTATTGTCATAGTAGTGCATAGGATAGAGTGGCGTTCGGGGATTGCGGGCGAAAACGGGAAATCCACAGGCCGATCCTCCTGGGACTTGACACTAGACTTGACACCGAGCAAACCGATGACTATATTAGCAGTCGCCTTAGAGGAGTGCTAACGTACTCAGCTGAGGTCACCCCGAATATCGCAACGGAGGACAACTAACGATGGCAGTCAACGTGACTCCCCTGCACGACCGCGTGCTGGTCAAGCGCATCGAGGAGAAGGAGACCGTCAAAGGCGGAATCATCATCCCCGACAGCGCAAAAGAAAAGCCGCAAGAAGGCGAAGTCATCGCTGTGGGCGCAGGCAAGATCGAGAAGGGCGAACGCATTGCCCTTGACGTGAAGGCAGGCGACCGCATTCTTTTTGGCAAGTACAGTGGCAGCGAAATCAAGCTCGACGACCAAGAGTACCTGATTCTCCGTGAGGAAGAAATTCTGGCCAAGCTCGGCGCGGCGGCCAAAGTCGCCACGGCCAAGCGCTAACGCACCCATCCGCTCAGGATGGACGCTCCCATCGGCGAAGGCCCAAGCTTTCGCCGATAACAAGGGGCGAGCCAACTCGCATAGCAGGAAATAGCAGGTGGTCGTAGATTCGGAGTAAAAATTCTTAGGAGGATCCAATGGCAAAGCAGATCGTGACTGGGGAAAATTCCCGCCAGTCCATTTTGCGCGGCGTCAATTTGCTGGCTGACGCCGTGAAGATCACGCTGGGCCCCAAGGGGCGCAACGCCGTGATCGAGAAGAAGTTTGGCGCGCCGGTCATTACCAAAGACGGTGTGACGGTGGCCAAAGAGATCGAACTGAAGGACCCGCTGGAGAACATGGGAGCGCAGATGGTGCGGGAAGTGGCTTCGAAGACCTCCGATGTCGCCGGCGACGGCACCACGACTGCGACCGTGTTGGCGCAAGCGATCTTTCGCGAAGGGGTGAAGACCGTCGCGGCGGGAGCCAGCCCCACCGGACTCAAGCGCGGCATCGAACGGGCCGTCGAAAGCTCCATCGAGGAGATCAAGAAGCTGCACCGCGACGTTAAAGGTGACATGATCGCGCAAGTCGGCACCATCAGCGCCAATAATGACAAGCAGATCGGCGGCATCATCGCCGAGGCCATGAAGAAGGTAGGCAAGGACGGCGTGATCACGGTGGAAGAGAGCCGCACCATGGAGACCACGCTGGAAGTCGTGGAAGGTATGCAGTTCGACCGCGGCTATCTCTCACCCTACTTCGTCACCGATCCCGAGCGCATGGAGTGCGTGCTCGAGGATGTCCGGATTTTGATCCACGAAAAGAAAATCAGCTCCATGAAAGACCTGCTGCCCCTGCTCGAGCAGATTGCCAAGATGGGCAAGCCGCTCGTGATTGTGGCGGAGGACGTGGAAGGCGAAGCGCTCGCCACCCTGGTGGTCAATAAGCTCCGCGGCACGCTGCAGTGCGCGGCCGTGAAGGCGCCGGGCTTCGGCGATCGCCGCAAGGCCATGCTGGAAGACATCGCCACGCTGACCGGCGGCAAGGCCATCACCGAGGATTTAGGCATCAAGCTCGAGAACGTGAAGGTCGAGGACCTCGGCAGGGCCAAGAAAGTCACCATCGATAAGGACAACACCACCATCGTCGAAGGCGGCGGCAAGGCTTCCGAGATCGAGGGGCGCGTGAAGCAGATCCGCACACAGATCGACGAAACCACTTCCGACTACGACCGCGAGAAGCTGCAAGAGCGCCTCGCTAAGCTCGTGGGCGGCGTGGCCGTGATCAAGGTGGGCGCGGCGACCGAAACCGAGCTCAAGGAAAAGAAGGCTCGCGTCGAAGACGCCATGCACGCTACTCGTGCCGCGGTTGAAGAAGGCATCGTGCCCGGAGGCGGCGTGGCCCTGCTGCGCTGCGTCCCCGCGCTCGAGAAGCTCAAGGCCGAGGCCGACGAGGCCATCGGCATCAACATCGTCAAGCGGGCGCTCGAAGAGCCGCTGCGGCAGATTGCTTATAACGCAGGGTTCGAGGGCGCCGTGGTGATCGGCAAGGTCCGCGACTCCAAGGATGATAACTTCGGCTTCAACGCCGAAACCGACGAGTACGGCGACATGGTTAAGATGGGCGTCATCGATCCCGCAAAGGTGACCCGTCTGGCCCTGCAAAACGCCGCCTCCATCGCCGGATTGATGCTGACCACGGAAGCTCTCGTGGCCGACATTCGCGAGGAAGAAAAGAAGGCCGTCGGCGCGGGACCGCACGGCGGAGGCATGGGCGGCGGCGGCATGTACTAAACCGCCCGGTCTCGCGACCGGCTAATGCAATATAAGAGCGCCCGCCATTTGGCGGGCGCTCAAGGGGGAGGGGATGGCCACCCAGAGCCCCTCCACTTTTCCTATATCTATGCGGTTCCCCGGCTATATAATGCTCCGCCAAGCGGCGAACGCGCCGGGCTCTAACAGGGGCGTCGGCGCTACTGATCACGAGGTGAACAATGGGCAGAAAGTCTTTGAGCTTTGCGCTGTTCTTCGGTCTTTTGCTGGGCCTGTGCCTGTCGACAAGGGCTCAGGAAGCGAAGACCGTCTTGCAATCGGCCACCAAGGCCATGGGCGACGTGAAGTCGATTCAGTACTCGGGTAGCGGCCAATTGGGCATTCTGGGACAGGCATTTACGCCCGGCGGGCCCGGCTCCAAATCCGCGAAGGAAGAGATGACCCTGGTTGAGCCTACCCCCATCCGCAAGGGCGGCGGAGGGCCGTTCGCGGGCGAACAGAAGCAGGTCAATCTCGTGAGCGGCCAATATGCCTGGAACCAGCCGGGCAGTGCCCCGCAACCCGCGGTGGCCGCGGCGGATGAGCGCCAGCTCCAAATTTGGCTCACTCCGCATGGCTTCCTGAAAGCTGCCATGGAAAACAATGCCACCGCGAAGAAAGGTAATGGCGGCACGGTAGTGTCATTCACTGACGGTAAATTCAAAGTGAACGGCACGATCGATGCGCAGGGGATGGTCACCAGGACGGAAAGCTGGCTTGCCAATCCCGTCCTCGGCGACATGCCGGTAGAGACGGCTTACTCCGGTTACAAAGATTTCAACGGCGTGAAGTTCCCCACCATGATCGTGCAGAAGGAGGGCGGATCGCCGGTGCTCAATCTCACCGTCAGCGACGTCCGCACCAATGCTGACCTCGCGCTCACGGTGCCGGACAACGTGAAAGCGGCGAAGATCCCGCCGGTCAACGTCACAAACCAGAAGCTCGCCGACGGCGTTTGGTTCCTGGCGGGTGGAACGCATAATAGCGTGCTGGTGGAATTCCCTAACTACGCGGTAATGATCGAAAGTCCGCTGAATGATGCGCGGGCCACGGGAATAATGGCAGAGGCCAAAAAGCTGATCCCGGAGAAGCCCATCAAATACCTGATCAACACGCACGATCACTTCGACCACGCGGGAGGCGTGCGCTACTGGGTAGCCGAGGGCGCGACGATCATCACGCAAGAAATGAACAAGCCCTTCTACGAACAGGCCTGGAAGGCGCCGCGCACCTTGGAGCCGGACCACCTGGCGCAGAGTCCGAAGAAGGCCACCTTAATTACCTTCAAAGACAAATACGTTCTCAGTGATGGAGGACGGGAGCTCGATATTTATCGCATTGCTGGCGACATTCACAACGCCGTCATGTCCATGGTGTACTTGCCGAAGGAAAAAATCCTGGTAGAGGCGGACGACTTCACGCCGCCGCCGCCGAATGCGTCATTGCCGGGTCCTCGATCTCACGCGGGCACGGTCCTGCTATACCAGGACTTGCAGCAGATGAAGCTGGACGTGGCCACCATCGCGCCGTTGCACGGCAATGTGGTGCCGTTCTCGGCGCTGCAACAAGCCGCATCGACCGAAGTGAGCAGCGCGTCGAAATAGCGGTCACGCAACGGTTGTGGCGTAGGTTACAGCTCAGGGCGCTCGGGTAGCCGGGCGCCCTGAGCTTTGTCTGCTACGATAATGACTATGTCCATCGAATTCGCAACCGTAGAACAAGCCGCGGAAGAGTTCCGTCAGGGCCGCCAGATCGTTCTCGTGGATGACGAGGACCGCGAGAACGAAGGCGATCTCGCCCTGGCGGCGGAGAAAATAACTCCGGCAGCGATTAACTTCATGGCCAAGCATGGGCGCGGCCTGATCTGTCTGGGGCTCACCGAAGAACGGTGCGACGAGCTGAACCTGCCGCTGATGTCGCCGGTGAATACATCGGCCTACGGCACCGCCTTTACCGAATCGATCGATGCACGGCGCGGAACGACGACCGGAATCAGCGCCTCAGATCGCGCCATCACCATCCTTGCGGCCATCGATCCGGGTACGCGCGCGGCCGATCTGGCGCGGCCCGGACACGTCTTCCCGCTGCGCGCACGGCGCGGTGGCGTGTTGGTTCGCGCCGGCCAGACAGAGGCCTCCGTGGATTTGGCGCGCATCGCCGCCCTTTATCCCGCCGGCGTGGTCTGCGAAATCATGAACGACGACGGCACCATGGCGCGCCTGCCGCAGCTCGCCGAATTTTGCCGCACGCATAATCTCAAGCTGCTGACCGTGGCCGAACTGATTCGCTACCGCATGCGCCACGAGCGCTATGTGCGCCGCATTGCGGAAACGGTTCTGGCCACGCGCTACGGCGATTTCCGCATGATCGTTTTTTCCAGTGATGTAGACCGCGAGCAGCACATCGCGCTCGTGCGTGGAGACTTGTCTGGAGCTCCGCCGCTCGTGCGCGTGCATTCACACTGCCTGACCGGAGATGTCTTCGGCTCGCGCTCCTGCGATTGCTATGAGATCGTGGCGCGCTCGCTTGAGGCCATCGTGCGCGAAGATCGCGGCGTCTTCGTCTATTTACACCATACCGGGCGAGGCTTCGGCCTGGAACAGCCACCGGCGGGATCAGGCGAGATGGCCCGCGTGCTCTATCACACGCGCGGCCAGCTCGATCAGGATGCCGCGCGCCAGCGGCTGCTGCAGCATGAAAGCGGCATAGGCGCGCAAATTCTGATTGACCTCGGGCTTAAGAGCCTGCGCGTGCTCACCAATCATCCGCGCAAGGTGGTGGCGCTCGAAGCCTATGGCCTGACCATTGCCGATCAGCAGCCACTGCCCATCGCGCCCGGAAAAAGCACCCACCAGCGCTTCTGATGTTCCGAAGGGGAGAGGCTTTGCCTTCA
>QHYS01000021.1:5966-52601 GCA_003223325.1 Acidobacteriota bacterium | reverse complement strand
TGAAGATACCAACCCAGGTCTTTGCCTCGGGAAAATGTTTAGTCACGTAAGGACTTCCGAAGCAGGCGACAATTACCGGCCGCTTGAGGGCCAGCACGCGACGAACTGCCGAGGCATGTTCCTCCGGCAAGGCCACGCTGCCTTTGCGGTCAGTCACGCGAACAAAAAGTGCCAGAATCACGGCGTCGTAGAGTGCGAGTTTAGAAAAATCGAGACTGGTGATCGGCGCGAATCGAGTGTCAAAATGCAATGCTTCGAGCGAGTCCGCACGCGAACGGATTTCATTTTCCAAGAATCGCCCGGGTTGGGCGTCCGGATCGCCGGCGATGCTCAAGAGCAACAATTTCAGCGGGCGCGCCGCATCCAGGGGCAAGACACGTTGCGTATCGCGAAAGAGCACCACGCCTCGGTCGGCGATTTCGTCGGCCGAGCGGACGAAATCGGTGCGGGCCAGCGACTTTGGGAGAGAGTCTAGATCTACAAATCTATTTCGGTGCAGCCCGACTCGCGCCTTCGCTCGAAGCACATGCCTTACGCCCTGATTGATTCGCTCGAGCGGCAGACGGCCGGATTTTGCCGCCTCTTTGAGGGCTGCCAACGCTGCATCGGGTACGGGTGGCTGCAAAAGCACATCCGCTCCGGCGAGAATTGCCTCCACGGCGGCTTCGGCGGGCGTAAAGTGCCGCGCAACCGCTCCCATATCGAGCGCGTCGGTGACCACCAGCCCATCGAAACGAAGTTCACGGCGCAGCAAACCGGCAATAATTGTCCGCGAGAGCGTCGCCGGTCGTCGGGGATCGGACTCAAGGGCCGGCAGGGCGAGGTGACCCGTCATTGCCGTACTTGCCCCTGCAGCAAAGGCGGCGCGGAAGGGAGCTAGCTCCACTGCGTCTAGATGGGCGCGGTCGCTAGGGACCGCAGGCAAGTCAAGATGCGAATCGATCCGCGTATCGCCGTGGCCGGGAAAATGTTTCGCCGTGGAAAGAGCACCGTTCTCTTCGACACCGCGTACATAGGCGTCGACGAACACAGCGACCTGCTTGGGATCTTCCCCAAAGGAGCGAACGTTGATAATGGGGTTATCTGGGTTGCTGTTTACGTCGGCGACAGGTGCGAAAATCCAGTGGATGCCGACTGCCCGTGCCTCGGCCGCAGTAATGCGTCCGACCGTATATGCGTCCTCTGGACGGTCGCCGGCTGCTACGGCCATGGCATGCGGAAAGGACGTGCCATTCTCGAGCCGCATGGCTGTACCGCGTTCGAAATCGGCCGCAAACAGCAACGGAATGCGCGCGGTTTTCTGCAGGAGATTAATCATCGCGGCTGTCGCATAAGGCTTACCGCGCTCGATTCCGAAGGGACCAGCACGCGTGCCTAACATAAAGCCGCCGATGTGATTTCGCTCAATGGCGCGCTGTAACTCACGATGTTCAGCGCTTTCTAAGGACGTGAATTCCCCATGGAACGGCAGCATGAGCAGCTGCCCAAGTTTTTCCTCCAGGCTCATTTTTGCCAGGGTGCTCTTGACCCAAAACTCCGCACCAGGCGAAAGGCTCTGGCGAACGTCTTTACGGACAGTCGGGCGTAAGAGTTGCGTGCGGCGGGAACGAGGCATCAGGCAGGCCGCAGGAAACAGGCTGTAGATTCGATTGCGAACAGACGAGCGGCCAGTACCGTGTGCTGCATGCGTGGATGGCGGCGCAACTCGCCAGCTGAGCCTTCGCCGCGCCAAAAAGTATAAGGCCGCGGCCGATTGCGATACAAGAAATGCGGCAGTCGATCCAGCGTAAGTGATAAACCCTCCTCTACACGGAGGCTTCGCCGGCCTCATGAACAGGCCATCCCGGTTGCCTGGTCGGATATTCCTGCGGATTGCGCTGCACCGATAGCCGGGCTACACTCGCGCTGATGCACATCGTATCTCTCCTTCCTGCTGCGACAGAAATTCTCTACGCCGTCGGCGCGGGTGATTCCGTGGTTGGCGTCACGCACGAATGCGATTTCCCCGCGGAAGCGGCTGCAAAACCCCGATTGATTCGGCCGCGCCTAGACGCTTCGGTAGTGCCGGCCGAAGTGGAGCGGCAAGTGAGAGAACTTATCGGCCGTCGCGAGAGTATTTACGCGCTTGATGCGGAACTGCTCCTGCGTCTGCAGCCGGATCTTATTGTGACGCAAGATCTGTGTGACGTTTGCGCCGCGTCCGCCCACGACATCGCCGCGGCCCTCTCCCGTTTTCCGGCAGGAAGCAGGCCCCAGGTGGTCAGCTTTACGCCGCGCAACCTGGAGGAGGTTTGGAAGGGCATCCGTGAGATCGCCAAAGCTGCCGAGCACGATTCGGAGGGACAGGCGCTGGCGGAATGGCTAGCTTTGGAGGTCGCAGCCGTGGAACAGGCGGTGGCTGAATTGGCCCCGCGTCCAAAGGTGCTGTGCCTGGAATGGTTCGATCCACCTTACATGGGCGGACATTGGGTTCCGGAGATGGTGCGGCTCGCGGGTGGGATCGAAGTCCTTGGGCGTGAGGGCGAGCCATCCTTTCCCGTTCCGTGGCGAGACGCCCTCTCAGCACAGCCCGAGATCGTTATCTTGATGTCTTGCGGCTACAACCTGGAACGAAATATCAACGTTTGGCGTTCGACGAAGCTGCCGCCGGGATGGAACGAAATTCCCGCAGTCAGGAATGACCACATCTATGCTGTGGATGCGAATGCATATTTTTCACGCCCAGGGCCGCGCCTGACCGAAGGAGTGGCCCTGCTGGCCGCGTTGCTGCACCCGACGCACGTGCGCACGGATTTGGCGCGGCAACAGGAGTCTGTGCGCCGAGTTCCGTCCAAGACCGGTTCGCTGCGGGCCAAGCCTGCCGGATAGGTATCAGGTGGTCGGCGGCAGGTAATTGCCCGTACGAAGGATCTGGGACACCCATCCAGCGTAGGGCAAATCTGAATGCAGAAGATCGTTTGCCTCGCGCTCCAGATCGTATTCCACGCGCTGAATGGTGACGTTGGTTCCGTCCAACACCAGATATGAGGCGCGGGGATCGCCGTCGTAGGAAAGACTGACGCTGCCCGCATTCGCGAAGGTCATTTCTTCGAGGTGGAACGGCTTCGAGGGCTGGCAGGTTGCCGTGGATGTCTGACACTATGGCGGTCCGCATGCACTTCCAGCGCTTCTCGCGGTGAGTTCTAATGATATAGCACTCTGCGATATCGCGCGCAGCCGGGGCTGCTTGGACGGCGTCAGCAAACAGCAGCGCGAATCCTCCCGGCGGGCCCGAGCGAAGCAGAAGGTCTAAGAGAGGTCCCTTGCTCGGGGTCTTCGCTGGGGACCCCGACCCTGATCGGATCGGCGATTGACCGAATTGGCGATCTGCCTAAGAATACTCGGCCTATGAGCAATCCTCTCTCACACAAGCGTTTGGCGGTACTGGGCGCAGGGAAGATGGGCGGCATTCTGCTGCGCGCATTTCTGGATCAGAAGCTGGTGTCGCCGGGGCACGTAGCTGCGACGGTGCGGCACGTCGAACGCGCCGAGAAGCTCGGCAAAGAACTGGGCGTGCGCATCGGGACCGACAACCGAGCGGCGGTGCATGGCGCGGACGTGGTGCTGCTGGCGGTGAAGCCGATGCGGCTTCGGTGCCGACAAAATTGATCTGGCCGCACTTGGGGGCCGAAAAGCCGGTGGTGCGCGCCAGGCCCAACACGCCATCCGCGACCGGCTACGGGATGACGGGGATCGCTCGGGGCACTCACGCGGGGGCCACGCATGTGGAAATGGCGCGGGCCATGTTTGAAGCTGTGGGGCGCGCAGTGGTGCTCGATGAAAAGCACATGGACGCGGTGACAGGACTTTCGGCGAGTGGGGCGGCCTTTGTGTACATTCTGCTCGAATCGCTAGCAGAGGGCGGAGTGAAAGTGGGACTGCCGCGCGAAGTGGCCACATTGCTCGCCGCGCAGACGATGCAGGGCGCGGCGCGAACCGTGCTGGAGACCGGCGATCATCCTGCGCTGCTGAAAGACGGCGTGACCACGCCGGCGGGCTGCACCATCGACGGCATCATGGAACTGGAAGACGGCAAAGTTCGGGTGACGCTGATCAAGGCGGTCGTGAAGGCCACGGAGCGGGCCAAGGAATTGATGTTCGATGCGGTGTGAACAGAGACAATGCTTCCCCCGCACAAGCCTGTAGTGCCGTTGAGATTAGCTTAGAGACTGCACCGCGCTAGGCGAGGGCCGCCTTGTATAGAGCGACAAGCTTGCCCCAGGCGCGTTCAGCATCGGCCATGTTGTAGATCGGCCCGCTGGCATCCGCCGGCATATCCCGCACACACCAACCGTGCTTGGATGAATAGACTTCGATTTCCGTGGGAACCTTCGCCGCGGCGAAGGACTCTTTCAGCTTGTCCTTGGCGTCCGGCTGGCGCATGTCGTCGTTCGCGGCGATGCCGAAATACATCCGCGCCTTGATCTTCGAGGCGAGCAGGTGCGGGCTGTCGGGCTTGTCTGTAACCAAGCCGCCGCCGTGGAAGGAACCGCCGGCGCCTACGCGATTTGGCACTGCGGCGCACGTCTTGACGACCAGCGGCCCGCCCATGCAGTAGCCTTGCGTGCCGATTTTCTTTGATTGGTTGACTTCCTTTTGCGCGTCGAGAAAAGCGACGAAAGCCACGGCATCTTTCTCTGCCGCGCCCGGAGCATTAATCGAAGCCATGAGCGGCTGAATCTTTGGCATGTCCGTCTGGAAGTTGAAGGATGAAACTTTGTCCGTGTCGAAGAACGGCGCCTTGCCCACGCGATAGAAGGGGTTTGGCACGAGCACCGAATAACCTTCGCCGGCAATGCGCTTGCCGATGTCGCGCATCACCGGGCGCAAGCCGAATGCGTCCGCCCAGATCACCACACCCGGGTGCGAACCGGTACTCGGATGAATGAACGCGGCGTCACACATGCCATCGGGCGTTTTGATCGCGACGTCGGTCTCGGTCACCGGCATCGCGGCGGCTGACGCGGACCCGCTGGCGGCGACAATGCCGGCAGCAACAGACATGGCGATGAAATCACGCCGTGAGAGATCGCTCGTTGCCTCATCCCTTGTTTCGAAATCGTGCTTCTCATCGATCATGGCTCGCTCCTTGCTTGTAAGCGATGTGCTCCCGAATTTCGGGTTCATTGTGCCTTCGTGCCAAACCTATGCCAGGCACGCTCGGGTGTCAAGCGAGGATCATAGTGGAAAACTGGCCGACTAGCGGTTCCAGCGGTTCCTGCGACAGTGGCTGCGACCTGCCGCGTATGTTAGGATGTGCGGTTCAAGGCAAGTAAGGCGATGCCCAGACAATACGTCCCCATCCTGGTTTTTGCGGTTCTGGCGATGGCGTTTCCCGCCGTTACGTTGGTTCTCTTCAAATACATCCGGCCGGATTCACGAGCTACAGGGGCGAAGCTGAAGCCCTACGAGTGCGGCATTCCGCCGGAAGGTGACGCGCGCGGGCGTTATTCGGTGCGTTTTTATATTGTGGCGATTCTGTTTGTGATTTTCGACGTGGAGACGATTTTTCTGTTTCCGTGGGCGGTTTTGTTTTCGACGCGTGAGGAAGGCTATAGGCTGACGCCGATCTATGGTTTGGCGAGCATGTTTGTCTTTCTGGGGATTTTGATCATCGGCTATGTTTGGTTGTATCGAAAAGGCGCTCTGGAGTGGGTATAAACCACGAACAGAGAAAGCGGTTTTTCCCGGCAGGGTTTGGCGGCCGGGAATTTTTTTGTGCGGTTGCCTTGTGTAGTGGCGTGTGTTAGAAACTACGGTTCGAGTCGGAACGGATTTGTGCCTGTGTGCAGCGGATTGCTAAGCTGTGAGAGCGCGCCTCAGTTGCAAGCCTTTGCGCTCCTTTCGGGCTCATGACCAACGATTCTGAGGAAAAGCAGCCGCCTCGTCCAGCCGAGGCCGAAAAGTCTGCGGGTACTCCTGCCGCACCTTCTGCTTCCCCCTTTGCTCCGGGCGGAACACCATCGAGCGAGGCGCCCGCTAAGCCGGTGGCTCCTTCTGCTGCGGCGGCTGCAATACCTCCGAAGCCAGGGGCGCCGGCGAAACCGCCCGGACCACCACCGCCTCCGAAGGAAGCGCCGCCGAAGCCGGCGCCGCTCGATAATGATCTGGTGAGGCGCTATAAGACGCGCTTTAGCGGCGCGATCCAGGAAGCTTTGTTGGACCGCAGGCAGGCGATTCTGGTGATCGCGGCGGACCGGCTGCTGGAAATTGCGCGATACAGCCGCGACGAGGAAGATTTCAATTTGCTCGTGGATTTGACGGCCGTCGATTGGCCCAAGCGCGAAAAACGGTTTGATCTCGTGCTGAATCTCTACTCGTTTCCGAAAAATGAACGCCTGCGCATCAAAGCGCTGGTTGCGGAAAACGAACCGGTGCCGAGCGTGGAGAGCGTTTGGCCGACAGCCAACTGGCTGGAGCGCGAAGCCTTCGATATGTTCGGGATTGTTTTCGAGGGGCATTCGAATTTGAAACGCTTGCTGCTGCCCGAGGAGTGGCAGGGCTATCCGTTGCGGAAGGACTACGACATTCTGCAGCAGGATGAGGCCTGGGTGCGCGAAAACCTGGGCATCGACAGCGGTCAATAGCAGCCCATGGCGGAGCGATACAAAACGGCCGGGACCAATGTGGAGACCACGGTTCTCGGCGCGGACGAAATCATTCTCAATATGGGGCCGCAGCACCCTTCTACGCACGGCGTGCTGCGGGTGAAGCTGCGTCTGGATGGCGAGAAGGTGGTCGGTTCGGAATGCGTGATCGGCTACCTGCATCGCGGCGTGGAGAAAATCGCAGAGCATCGCAATTATCAGCAATTCGCGCCGTACGTTGACCGGATGGATTACGTCGCGGCTGTGTCGAACGGTCTGGGCTATTGCGAGGCAGTGGAAAAACTATTGGGCGTGGAGGCTCCGCCGCGGGCGCGCGTGATCCGCACGATCCTCACGGAATTGCAGCGGATCGCCAGCCATCTCTTCTGGCTGGGAACGCATGCGCTCGATATTGGTGCTCTGACACCGCTCTTTTATTGCTTGCGCGAGCGCGAGGAGATCCTCAAGATTTTCGAAAAGTATTGCGGGGCGCGGCTAACCACACACGCCTTCCGCATCGGCGGCATGCAATACGAGGCCTACGACGAGCTGGAAAAAGACGTGGAGCGATTTTGCAAGGACTTCGACAAGCGCGTGGACGAATACGAAGCGCTGCTGACCGAGAATCGCATCTGGGTGGGCCGGACCAAAGGCATCGGAGTCCTGACTGCCGACGCGGCGATTGCCATGGGTGTTACGGGGCCGGTACTGCGGGCGAGCGGAGTGCAGTGGGATATTCGCAAGGCTATGCCCTACGCGGCCTACGATCAGTACGAATTCAGCATACCGACGGGGAAAAGCGGTGACACGTATGACCGCTACCTGGTGCGCCTCGAAGAGATGCGGCAATCGCGAAAGATCTGCCTGCAGGCCATTGAGAAGATTCCGGCGGGGCCGATCCTCGGAAAAGTGGGTAAAGTGCTGAAGCCGCCGCCGGGAGAGATTTATCACTCGATTGAGGGGCCCAAGGGCGAATTGGGTTACTACATCGTGAGCGATGGCACGACGCAGCCGTATCGCGTGCGGATTCGCCCGCCGTCCCTGATGAATTTGGAAGCGCTGGACCAGATGATCCGCGGGCACTTGGTGGCGGACGTGGTTGCGGTGATTGGGACGCTCGACATCGTGCTCGGGGAAGTTGACCGCTAAATGAATGTGATCATGCCGTACGTTTTGCCGGTGCTGTTTGCGCTGGTCATTGTGGCGCTGCTGCCGCTGCTGGCCGGCTATATCGTGCTGGTCGAGCGCAAGGTTATGGCGGACATGCAGGTGCGCCTGGGACCCATGCGCGTGGGGCCGCACGGACTGTTGCAACCCATTGCCGACGCGGTGAAGCTGCTGCTGAAGGAAGACATCATCCCGGAGAACGCGGACCGGCTCGTGTTTTGGGGTGCGCCGCTGATTTCGGTGACGGCCGCGATGCTGGCGCTGGCGGCGCTGCCCATTGGTCCCTTTTTTCAAATCGCCGACCTGAATATCGGCCTGCTTTTCATCCTAGGCGTCAGTTCGCTGGGAATCTTCGGCATCGTACTGGGCGGCTGGGCTTCCAACAGCCACTATTCGCTGCTAGGCGCGCTGCGCAGCGCGGCGCAACTGGTGAGCTACGAGACTTCGGCGGGACTTGCTATTGTGGGCGCGCTGTTGCTGGCGGGAACGCTTTCGACGCGCGGAATTGTGCAGGCACAGTCGGCGACCGGCTGGTGGTTCATCTTTGTCGCGCCGGTGGGATTCTTCATTTACCTGGTGGCGTCCATCGCGGAAACGAATCGCGCCCCGTTTGATATGCCGGAAGCGGAATCGGAGCTGGTTGCCGGCTACATGACGGAATACAGCGGCTTCCGCTGGGCGCTTTATTTTCTGGCCGAATACACGAACATGATCGTGGTGGCGTCGATCGCGACGACGCTCTTTCTGGGCGGATGGCTGCGACCGTTTGCGAACACGCCGTTGTTCAATTTTCTCGATTATCTGCCGCCTCTACTGATGTTGGGCGTGGCGGGGTATTGCTTCTGGCGCGCACCAAAGCAGCCGGTGGCGGTGCAGAAGATGTTCATGGTTGCGGTGGGGCTGCTATGCATCGCTCTGACACTTGCCTTGGCGATGCCCTTAGCGGCGCCTGCCGGCTCTTTGCTGGCTTCGTCGAAGGCGGGCATACACGGCGCGTTTTGGTTTCTCTTCAAAGTCGCAGCCTATATTTACGTCTTCATGTGGCTGCGGTTTACGTTTCCGCGATATCGCTTCGATCAGCTAATGCGCTTGGGCTGGCAATTTCTGGTTCCGCTTTCGATTGTCAACGTGATGGGCATGGGCTTGGGGCTGGCGCTGCACCGACAACTGAACTGGCCCGCGGCGCCGGCGCTGATCCTGGGAATTGTGCTCACGCTGGCAGCAGGGGCGTATCTTCTGGCGACGGGAGAGAAGCACGAACACCCGCGAGTCGGCGAAGAGGAGGAGACATCAGTCGATGCTTGATCAGGGGGTCTTCTATTTTTTCGCGGCGCTGGCGATCTTGTCCGCGATCCTGGTGGTGACGCGGCGGAATGCCGTGCAGAGTGCAATTTTTCTGGTGACGGCGCTGCTGGCGACGGCGGGAATTTTCCTCAACTTGAACGCAGAGTTTCTATTTATCGTGCAAGTGATTCTTTACGCGGGCGGGATCATGGTGCTGTTCGTTTTCGTGATCATGCTGGTGAATCTGGACGTGGCGCTGCATCAGGTGCAGTTCAACCGGCAATGGTTTGTGGCCTTGATCGTCTCGGCGGTACTGGCAGCGCAGGTGGCGGCGGCGATTGCAGTGAGCCGGAGAACGTTGTACACGGTGCCAGCGGCGCCCGCGGAATCGCTGGAACCGAATACGGAGCGCGTGGCGTTCTATCTATTTCATAACTATATGCTGCCTTTTGAGATTGCGTCGATTCTTCTGCTGGTGGCCATGGTGGGCGCGGTCGTCATGGCGAAGAAGAGAGTTTGAGATATGGTTCCGATCGGACATTACATCTTTCTGAGCGTGGCGCTGCTGGCCATCGGCATCGTGGGCATCGTGACGCGGCGGAACGTGATCATCATCCTGATGTCTATCGAACTGATTCTGAACGCAGTGAACATCAATCTGGTGGCGTTCTCGCGGCTGGTGGGCTCGGTGGAAGGGCAGATCTTCGCCATTTTTATTATCACCGATGCCGCGGCAGAGGCGGCCGTGGGCCTGGGAATCATCATCGCCTTTTTTCGCAATCGCGAGACGGTATTGGCGGACGAAATGGACATTTTGAAATGGTGACTCACATAGAAGCACCGGCTCCGCGTTTTCGGGGAGCCCTTTATGCCTCCTGAATTTTTCCTGGCGAATGTCTGGCTGATCCCGCTTTTTCCGCTGGCAGGCGCGGCGACCATGTTGTTCGTCGGTCGGCGGCTTTCCAACAAGAGCGTCAGCTGGGTAGGCGTGGGCAGCGTGGGCCTGGCGATGGTCTTCGCTTTTGCAGCCATCGTGCAATTGATTGCGCGGTCTCCGGCGCAGCGCGTTGTGGAGATTGTGCTCTTCGACTGGGTGCCGGCCGGAGTGATGCACACGATTTCCGGGCGGGTTTTGAACTTCAGCGCGCCGTGGGGAATGCTGCTCGATGCGCTCTCCGCGGTGATGATTGGTGTGGTGACCGGCGTCGGCTTTGTCATCCACGTTTATTCCACCGGCTACATGGCGCACGAAGGCGGCTATTACCGGTTCTTCGGCTATCTGAATCTGTTCATGTTTTCCATGCTGGTTCTGGTGCTGGCGAATAACCTACTTCTGTTGTTTGTCGGTTGGGAGGGCGTGGGGCTTTGCAGCTATCTGCTGATCGGATTTTATTTCTTGCGCAAATCGGCATCGGATGCGGGGAAGAAGGCCTTCGTAGTGAACCGCATTGGCGATGCGGGATTCGTCCTGGGGCTCTTGCTGCTGCTTAATACGATTGGCACGCTGCGCTTCACAGAGATCGGTCCGGCTATCGAGGGGGGAGGATTCACCGTGGGCAACGGCGTGATGACGGCGATCGCGCTGTTGCTATTCGTCGGCGCAACAGGGAAGTCGGCGCAGATTCCGCTGTATGTCTGGCTGCCGGATGCGATGGAAGGTCCCACGCCGGTTAGCGCGCTGATTCATGCTGCGACCATGGTAACGGCGGGCGTGTACATGATCACGCGCATGAACGTGGTCTTCCAACTTGCGCCCGTGGCATTGGGCGCGGTGGCCACGATTGGCGCGCTGACGGCTATCTATGCGGCGAGCATGGGCCTGGTGCAGAACGATATCAAGCGCGTGCTGGCCTACTCCACGATCAGCCAGCTCGGCTACATGTTTTTGGCGCTGGGCGTGGGCGCATTTACGGCGGGAATCTTTCACTTGATGACGCACGCCTTCTTCAAGGCACTGCTCTTCCTTGGTTCCGGCAGCGTGATCCACGCACTTGGCGGCGAGCAGGACATGCGCAAGATGGGCGCGTTGTGGGGCAAGATTCCCCAAACGGCTTGGACGTTTTTGATAGCGACCATCGCGATTTCAGGGATTCCGCCGCTGGCCGGATTCGTCAGCAAAGACGCGATTCTGGCGGCTTCCTTCAACGCGCGGCCAGTACTTTGGGGAATCGGGTTCGTAACCGCGGGCCTGACGGCGTTTTACATGTTCCGGCTGGTGTTTCTGACGTTTTTTGGCGAATCACGTGTGGCACACGGAGTGGAGCACCACATTCACGAGTCGCCCCCATCCATGACGTGGCCGCTCATTATTCTGGCGATTCTCTCGGTAGTGGGCGGATGGATTGGCTGGCCGGAATCTCTGGGTGGCAGCGATCATTTTGCAAAATTTCTGGACCCGGTGATCGCGCGCCATGCGGAGGTCATCGCTGCAGTTCCGGAGGCGACCGAGCGCAACACGGAGTGGGCATTGATGGGGATTTCGGTGCTGGTGGCTCTGGTGGGCATCGGCCTCGCCTGGTACTTCTATTTGCGCAAACCCTCCCTACCCGGCGCGTTCGCAGAAAAATCGGAAGGGCTCTATCGTTTGCTCTACAACAAGTATTACGTGGACCAGATCTACGACGCGATGTTCGTGAACCGGACGAAGGATTTGGGTACGACGCTGGGAGCATTTGACCTGGGTGTGATCGATGGGTTGGGCGTGAACGGTGCGGGATGGGTGGCGCGGGCGAGCTCGAGCCTGTCCATGGTTTGGGATAAATGGATTATCGACGGGCTAGTAAACCTAGCGGCGCGCATCGTATGGTTTTTCAGTTACCCGGTGCGAATGATTCAGAGCGGGCGCGTATCGAATTACGCGCTGCTCATCGTTTTGGGAGTGCTGGTCTTTTTGGGTTATTACCTGCGGGTGACCGGCGTGACGCTGCACAACATGCTGCGTTAGGTGCCAGCTATTTCGACCAAATGGCTGGAGGTGCGATGAACAAGTTGGAACGGCACTAGAAGGCAAGGGAGAATACCAGTGAACCAAACTCACATCCTGAGCTGGATCTTATTCACGCCGCTCATTGGTGCGATTGTGCTGCTGTTTGTGCCGCGCCAGCTCGACAACGCGCAGCGCGTGATTGGCAACGTATTCGGCTTCCTCGGCCTGGCCGTTTCGCTGCCGCTGATTTGGCGATTTCAGATCGGAACGCCCGGCTATCAGTTCCGCGAAAATTACGACTGGATTCCTTCCATCGGCGCGCACTATTCGCTGGGAATTGACGGGATCAGTTTCCTACTGGTGATGCTGACCACGATCCTGGGCGCGATCTCGATTCTCTCGTCGTGGAGCGCGATCCAGAACCGAAAGAAGGAATACTACATTCTCTTCCTGCTGCTGCAGACGGGCATGCTGGGCGTCTTTATGGCGCTCGATTTCTTCCTTTTTTACTTGTTCTGGGAAGTGATGCTTGTGCCGATGTATTTCCTGATTGGCGTGTGGGGCAGCGACCGGCGCCTTTATGCGGCAATCAAGTTCTTCCTCTACACACTGGCGGGATCGGTGTTGATGCTGCTGGCGATTCTGGCGCTGTACTACCGCGCGCATGAAGTGGCCGGGGCGGGAGCCGCATATACCTTTGACATTCCTACGTCGCTGGGCGCGGTGCCGCAGTTCTCGACGACCCTGCAACGCATTCTGTTCTGGGGCTTCTTCTTTGCGTTTGCCATCAAGGTGCCCATGTTTCCGTTTCACACCTGGCTGCCGGATGCGCACACCGAGGCTCCTACCGCGGGCTCGGTGATTCTGGCCGGCGTCCTGCTGAAGATGGGCACGTACGGGTTCATCCGTTTCTCATTGCCTCTTTTGCCGACCGACGCCGTTGCGCGGCAGCACATCATCAACATCCTCATGGTGCTTTCTGTGGTGGGCATCATTTACGGCGCGCTCGTCTGCCTGATGCAAAAAGATATGAAGAAGCTCATCGCTTACAGCTCGGTGAGCCACCTGGGCTTCTGCACGCTCGGCATTTTTGCGCTGAATCCGCACGGCGTTTCTGGCAGCGTCATCCAGCAGATCAATCATGGAATTTCCACCGGCGCGCTCTTCCTTATTGTCGGCGTGCTCTACGAGCGTCGGCACACGAGAATGATCTCCGAATACGGTGGGCTTTCCACGCCCATGCCGAATTTCGCCGCGATCTATCTGATTGCCACGCTCAGCTCGCTGGGACTGCCGCTGCTGAATGGCTTTATCGGCGAATTTACGATCCTGAGCGGTGTCTTTCAGGTGAGCCTGCGCTGGACGGCATGGGCTGTGGTCGGCATAGTTCTGGGCGCGGCGTATCTATTGTGGCTTTACCAGCGGGTGATGTTCGGGCCGGTGACGAATCCCATGAACGAGCACCTTCCGGATTTGAATATGCGCGAATACGCGACGCTGGTGCCACTGATGCTGCTGGCATTCTGGATCGGCATCTATCCCAAGCCGCTCTTTCGAGTGCTGGACGTGCCGGTGCGGCAGATCGTCGAGCAGGTGAACCCCGGCTATTACAACTCTGCGACTGCGCAGCGCTGGGGCGAAAAGCCGCCTGTCGCGGCGGCCAACGACGCGGCTCGGACTGAGTCCGACTCGACCAAAGCTTTGGCTGCTTCGGCTCCCCCCGCAATAATCGCTGCGTCTTCCGAGCCAATCGCCGTGAACACCGCGGAGAAGCGCTGACGCATGGATACCGCCGCATTTCGCCACGACTTCTTCCTAATCCTGCCGGAAGTGGAGCTTGCGCTTTTCGGCCTGGCCATCTTGCTTTTCGACTTCATGCTGGGCGTAAAGGACAAAGCGGGCAACGCCGTCTTTGCCATGCTCGGCGTAATCTTCAGCGGCATTTCGCTGTACCGGCTGCGGACGTTTGGCCCGGAAGCAGTGGGCGGCTTCAATAGCTCGATTGTGGTCGACCCATTTTTCCTGTTTTTCGGGATGATCTTCCTCGTGGCCACGGGATTGGTGATTCTGCTTTCGGTGCGCTACCTGCAAATCGAAAACGAGCATCACGGCGAATATTACGCGCTGCTTCTGTTTGCCACTGTGGGAATGATGTTCATGGCCTCCGGCTACGACCTGGTCGTGCTGTTTCTGGGTCTGGAGACTATGGCCATCAGCTTTTACATCCTCACGGGCTTTTTACGCCACCAGCGGCGCTCGAATGAAGCCGCAGTGAAATATCTGCTGCTGGGCGCATTCAGTTCGGGCCTGCTGGCCTATGGGTTCTCGCTGCTGTACGGAATCAGCGCCATGGCTGAGATCAATGGGCCGCTGGGAGTGCCGCTGCAGGTGCCGCGCACGAATCTCGACGTGGTGCGCACGGCGCTCGAGTTGCGCGGACCGACGGATTTACTGGTGCTGCTGTCCTTAGTGACTGTCGCAGCGGGGCTTTTCTTCAAGGTGGCTGCGGTGCCGTTCCATCAGTGGGCGCCGGATGTTTACGAAGGCGCGCCGACAACAATCACGGCGTATGTAAGCGTGGCATCGAAAACAGCAAGCTTCGCTCTGCTGCTGCGGCTCTTCCTATATGCTTTCTGGCCGGTGCGCGTGAACTGGGTAGGAATCATCGCGGCCGTGGCCATTGCTTCGCTGACGCTGGGCAATTTCGCGGCGATCACGCAGACCAACGTCAAACGGCTGCTGGCTTATTCTTCGATCTCGCACGTCGGCTACATCTTGCTGGGTCTGGTGGCGGCGATGAGCGGGCCGGATGGAAACGAAACGGGACTGAAGGGAATCGCCTTCTATCTTTTCGTATATGCGTTCATGACCATCGGCGCTTTCGCCATCATCATTGTGCTGCGGCGTCAAGGGTTGATCGGCGACGAGCTCGACGACCTAAACGGCCTCTTCCAGCGCAGTCCTGCCTCGGCGGTGCTGTTGCTCATCTTTATGCTGTCGCTGGCGGGAATTCCGCCCCTGGCCGGCTTTGTGGGTAAGTATTACATATTTCTCGCACTGATTGAGACCGGGCACTATTATCTGGCGCTGTTTGGGGCGCTCTATATTGTTCCCGCACTTTACTATTATTTCCGCATCGTCGTACACGCCTGGCTGCGCGAGCCGACAGGCGAAGCACCGACGCGGGTGACGCCGGGGCAATCGGTGGCGCTGGCGGTGATGTGCTTTGTCACCCTGGTTGCCGGCATTTACCCCGAGCCTTTCATCCGCTTGGCGACTTATTCGTTGACCTTGCCCTCCGTACTCTTTGGTCGATAAAGATCGAGATTCGAAGATTTCCGGTGCGCCACGGCGCGATCCGGAGGGGTTTGCCCGCCAGCTTGCCAATGTTATGGATCTGCCGTTCGTGCTGGTGGGAAGCGTGGTGATCGGTGCCGGGCTGGGTTATCTGCTCGACAAACGATTCGGCAGCTCGCCGGTTTTGGCTTTGCTTGTGGGCCTGCTTGGATTTGCCGGCGGGATGTTTGAAGTGATCCGGCGGCTCTTGGTAAGGCGCAAGAATGGGGAATGATCCATTTGGAAGCGCAGCGCTGCGCCGCATCGAGTGGCTGACGCTACTGCTGGGCGGCGTGGGTGCGGCCTGGGCGGGGTGGCGCTGGGGGTGGCGGGGAAGCGTGGGGTTGGCAGTGGGAGCCGTGCTTTCGTGGGTGAATTTTCGGTGGCTCAAAGGCAGCGTGCAGGCATTTGGCCGCGCGGCCACAGCGCAGGCGGGTTCTCAGCACGTTCGCGTGCCCACCATCGCCTACTTCAAGTTCTTTGGGCGCTTCGCTTTGCTGCTCGGAATCCTCTATGTTATCCTCACGCGTTCCTGGCTGCCGGTAATTCCCGTGCTTGCGGGACTTTTTGCGTCGGCTGCGGCGGTGGTTTTAGCGTTGGTTTACGAACTAGTGTCAACGGGAGTGCGGCAGGATGCGGGCGGCTCCTAATGATCCAGGCGTGCGCTCCGTAACACGGATATCGGAAGGGCGATGGAAGAGAACATCCTGGCAATCACGAAGCTGGTGAATGCCCTTTTCGGCAAGCCGGCACTGGCGCTTTTGAGCGCTCTGCATATTCAACCTAGCAACCCCGCATATCCCATCCCGAACCATATTGCCATGGAGTTTTTGGTGTTTGCCCTGGCGGTGGTCTTTTTTCTGTGGCTTCGGGCGCGGCTTTCGGTGGAGAATCCCGGCGGCATGCAGCAAGTGATGGAGATTTTGCTGCGCAATCCAATGTCGCTGGGCGTGGCGGACCTTCTCGAAAATAATATCGGTCACGGGGCTATGAACTATCTGCCGGTGATCGGAAGCATCGGCCTCTTCGTTTTATTCTCAAATCTCATCAGCGTCGTGCCGGGACTGGCTTCGCCGACGGCCGAGGTTTCCGTCCCCCTGGGCTGCGCCATCGTGGCCTTTCTCTATTACCACTGGTCGGGGCTGAAGAAACACGGCCCGGTGCATTACGGCAAGCATTTCCTGGGTCCGAATCTGGCTCTTTCTCCGTTGATGGTGGTGGTGGAGACGTTTAGCCATCTGGCGCGGCTGCTCTCGCTCACCGTCCGTCTTTGGGTGAATATGATGGTCAGCGAGCTGCTTTATGGGATTTTCCTGGGGCTAACGTTAGCCCTGTTTCTCTTCGCTGGAAGAGTCAACCTAGCGGGTTACATTTTGGCGCCGTTGCCTTTTCTTGCGCCGGTGATTTTCATTATTTTGCATATTTTTGTGGCTTTCGTGCAGGCCTTTGTATTCACGATTCTGCCGGTGATCTATCTGGCCGGCGCGGTTTCCGAAGGGCACTAATCACGGCATCATCCGCCGTTTCGTGTGAGCCCGGCTGCACGAGGATGTCGGGAACCACCTCCGAACGGCCATTTCATAGCGTAAGGAGAATCGTCACGATGAGAAAGGTCGTTTTGGCGCTATTGGTGGTTATGGCATTCTGCCTGATCGCTCCCGTCGCATTCGCTCAGGCTGGGGATCAGGCAACAGGGCAGGCGACCAACTGGGTTGCCATCACCTCCGGCTTTGCTATGGCCATCGCCTCTGGAGCTTGCGGCATCGCGCAGGGCCGGGCCTCTGCCGCGGCGTCGGAAGGCATGGCGCGCAATCCTGGCGCTGCCGGGGTGATTCAAAACATGCTCATTCTCGCGCTGGTGCTGATCGAGTCGATGGCGCTGTACACTTTCGCCATCATCTTTATCAAAGTCAGATAATTCGACGATACGTTGTTCTTGGGTTCTCAGCACGCAGGGCTACTGCGGGCTTTTGTTAGTAACATCAGATTCTTCGTCGCCAAGGCGCGCTGGTTTTGCGCGCTTTGGGGTGCTGGTTAGCGGCCCGGCAGGGACAGGGCGGCTTGCGTGGCCAAAGCCATGACGCGGCCTGGGAATAAGCCGAGGTAGAAAGTTCCGGCGGCGGCGATCGAGAGCACAAAAGTTACCGCCCAGGGCATGGGCGCCGGCGGCCAGGTCTGGTTCGGCTGGCGCATGTACATGACCACGATCACGCGCAGGTAATAAAACGCGGCGATGACGGTATTGATCGCGAGCAAAACGGCGAGCCAGATGAGGCGCGACGCAAGCGCTGCATTGAAAATATAAAACTTGCCGAGGAAGCCCGAAGTTACCGGAAGTCCCAGCAGCGAGAGGAGAAACAGCGCAAAGCAGGCAGCCGCGACCGGTTGTCGCACGGCCAGTCCGCGGAAATCGTCTATTTCCATGTGTCGTTCGGATTCGCCGCCGAGTTGGGAAACAAAGATAAACGCGCCCAGCTTCATCAAGGCGTAAACGGCAAGATAGTAGAGCACCGCGGCGACTCCCAGTTCCACTTGATCGGAAGCGGCCGCTGCCGCGAGCGCCACGAGAATATATCCGGCGTGCGAAATGGAGCTGTAGGCCAGCATCCTCTTGACATTGGATTGCGCGATGGCCGCCAGATTGCCTACGAACATTGTCAGCGCGGCGGAAACCCATAGGGCCCAGAACCAAAAGGTGCCGGCCGCTCCTACTGTCGCGAGAATGCGCAGCAGCAGCGCGAAGGCCGCCGCTTTTGGTCCTGAAGCCATCAGCGCGGTCACGGGCGTGGGCGCACCCTCATAGACGTCCGGGGTCCAGAGCTGAAAAGGAGCGGCGGCGATCTTGAAAGCCAGACCGACGAGCATCAGCCCTAATCCGAGATCGAGGAGACGTTCCCTGCCGGGCGTCGTAGGAAAGGTCATGCGCGCGAGTTGGGTTGTTCCGGTAGCGCCATAAAGCAGTGCGATCCCGTAGAGGAAAAAAGCGGTGGCGAAGGAGCCGAGCAAAAAATATTTCATGGCCGATTCATTGGAGCGCGGAACGTCCCGGCGATAGCCGGCCAAGATGTAGGTGGAGATGGAGCTGGTCTCGAGGCCAACAAAGGCGGTCATCAGTTCGGCAGCACCCGCCATCACGCACATGCCGACTGTTGCGAAGAGAACCAAGGCGTAGTATTCCCCGTGCTGGATTTTTTCGCGGTCGAGATAATCCGCGGAGCCGATGATCACCAGGAACGCCACCGCTTCCACGACCACGTGGACGAAGACGCTGAAGCCGTCAATGCGCAGTAACCCGGAAAAAGCGGTGCCGGGAAGAGTCGCCGGATAAATCGTGGAGACAAGCGCGAGGCCGCTTCCCAGCGCAGCCAGCGTGACGATCAGGGTCCGGCGCGCGCCGCTAAGGAACGGCTCGATCAGCATTAGCAGGATGCCGGAAAGCGACAGAATGATCTCCGGCATCAGCCGCAAGACGTCTTGGCGCGGAGGAAACATTAACGGACGCCACCGGATCTCAAAGGCTCGATAGATCTGAGAATTGCACGGGCGTTATAGGCCTGGGGCCGCTGCATGAGCACAAATACATTGCGCGCAGAGGCTTCGGTGCGGCGCGTGAAACTTACAGACCCGATTCCCATCCAGAGAATGAGTACGGCCATGGCCAGAAGAACGACGCACTCCCGGCGGTCGGCGTCAGCGAGTGTGCGATTCTTTTCGTAGATGAGGTCGCCGAAGAAAACGCGCTGGTAGGCCCAGAGCAAATATACCGCGGAAAGAATGATGCCAACGGCAGCCGAAGACGCCCAACTCACGTTCCGCGCAAACGTGCCCGCCAAAATCAGGAACTCGCCGACGAAGCCGTTCAGCATGGGGAGGCCCGCTGAGGCCAGCGAGACAAACAGGAAAAGAGAGGCGATCATAGGCATAGGAGAGGCCAATCCGCCGAATTCGCGGATCAGGTGCGTGTGCCGGCGGTCGTAGAGCATGCCCACCAGGACGAAGAGCGCGCCGGTGGAAATGCCGTGGTTCAGCATTTGATACAAAGCGCCCTGAACGGCGGTGGGATCGAAAGCAAACAGGCCGAGCACGACGAAGCCAAGATGGCTGACCGAAGAATAGGCGACCAGCCGTTTGAGGTCGGTTTGCACCATGGCCACGAGGGCGCCGTAAATGATGCCAATGATGGCCAGGACAGCGACGTAAGGAGCAAAGCGATGCGCCGCCTCGGGAAACAGTGGCAGACAGAAGCGCAGCATACCGTAAGTCCCCATTTTCAGCAGCACGCCCGCGAGGATCACGGAACCGGCGGTAGGCGCTTCGGTGTGCGCGTCGGGAAGCCAGGTGTGCAGGGGGAAGAGCGGCACTTTGATGGCAAAGGCCAGGAAAAAAGCGGCGAAGAGGAGAAGCTCGGTTTGAAAAGAGAGAGCTACCTGGCCGCTTACCAGCAGGGATTGTATCTGCGGCAAGTCAAAGGAGCCGCTCAGCTCATAGAGCCAGATCATCGCCACAAGCATCAGAATCGAGCCGAGCATCGTGTAAAGAATGAATTTGATCGCGGCGTAGATGCGCCGTTCATGTCCCCAGATTCCGATCAGGAAGTACATGGGGATGAGCATGACTTCCCAGAAAAGAAAGAACTGGAAGAGATCGAGCGAAACAAACACGCCGATCGTGCCCGTTTCGAGCACCAGCAAGCTGATGAAAAAGGCGCGCACGCGCTGCTCAATCGATTTCCAGGAAACCAGGATGGCTATGGGCGTGAGGAAGGTGGTGAGCAGAACCAGAAATAAGCTGATGCCATCGATGCCGAGATGATAGTGAATCGGCGGCGAGGGTATCCAGTTGCGAAATTCAACGAACTGATAGTTCGCAGAAGTCAAGGCGAAGCCGCGAAGCAGCTGCAGCGAGAGCGCGAATTCAAACAGGGATATGGCCAGCGCGATGCGGCGAATCCATTCATGATCGTCCGCACGCAGCATAAAGAGCGCGGTGGTTCCCGCGAGGGGAAGGAAGGTCACGGAGGTAAGGAGATAGGAGGGCGGCATACTAGCGCACCGTCCAGACGAGCAGCGTCGTGAGTACAACGGCTCCCAAAATCACCCAAGCTGCGTACGTCCGCATATTGCCGGAATTGAGATGCCGGAGGCGATCCCCAATTTCCCCGGCCTCGCGGGCGACACCATTCACGAGCCCATCGATGCTCTCCTCATCCACGGCGCGCCAGAGGAAATTCGCGGAGATCCACACGAGCGGCCGCACGATGAGGAGGGCGTAGAGTTCGTCAACGAAATACTTTCCCGCCAGCAGCCGGTAAGGCGCACTCAAACTCTCGGCGAGGCGCTTGGGTGTTTCCGGCCTGCGTATGTAGAGCAGCCAGGCGAGCAGGAAACCTATGAAGGCAGCCACCATGGGAGGGCCGAAGACGGTGGCAATCAATTGGCTATTCCCGCTGTACGAGTCGGTTGAACTCGAGGTTTCGCTCGCGAGGAACACGAGCTTCAGAAAATTATCGAAGTAATTGAGGCCGCCCACTAGATGCGGCGCCGCCCACCAGCCGCCCACGACCGAAAGCAGCGCCAGCACGGCGAGCGGCGCAAGGATTATGCGCGGCGACTCGTGCACGTGCGTTTTCTTCTGGTCAAAACGGGGCACGCCGTGGAAGGTCAGAAATAGAAGCCGGAACATGTAGAGGGCGGTAAGCCCCGCCGTGATCACTCCCAGCACGTAAATCACCGAATTAGCGTAGGGGCCGGTACCTGCCGCCAAGAGGATCTCTTCCTTGCTGAAGAAGCCAGAGAAGCCCGGCGTGCCGGAGATTGCCAGCGTGGCTATGAACATCGTGGCGTAGGTCCAGGGAACGCTTTTGCGAAGACCTCCCATGAGACGCATGTCTTGCTCGCCACCCGTGGCATGCATCACGCTGCCGGCGCCGAGAAACAGTAAGGCTTTGAAGAAGGCGTGAGTCATGAGGTGAAAGATTCCGGCTCCAAAAGCGCCAACGCCACAGGCGATAAACATGTAGCCCAATTGGCTTATGGTCGAGTAGGCGAGCGTTCTCTTGATATCGGTTTGGACCAGGGCGATGGTCGCGGCGAAAAGAGCGGTGGCGCAGCCGATCACGGCAACGGCAAACATGGCCACCGGCGCGTGGGTGAAAAGCACGTGCGAGCGCGCCACCATGTACACGCCTGCAGCCACCATTGTTGCGGCATGGATGAGCGCGCTGACGGGAGTGGGGCCTTCCATAGCGTCGGGCAGCCAGACGTAAAGTGGGAGCTGCGCCGACTTGCCGGTGGCGCCGGCGAGCAGGAGGAGCGCGATCGCGGTGAGAACGCCATGTCCGGATGTTTCAACGGGAAGCGCGGCGGAGTTCCGAAAGATCGGCGCGAAGTCGAGCGTGCCAAACTGGCGGAAGAGCAGGAACAATCCCAGCAGAAAACCGAAATCGCCGATGCGGTTCACCCAAAACGCTTTGTTACCCGCATCCGTGGCGGTCTTCTTTAGGAACCAGAATCCGATCAGCAGATAGCTACAAAGGCCGACGCCTTCCCACCCGACGAAGAGCACCAGATAGTTCGCCGCCAGGACGAGAGTCAGCATGAAAAACATGAAGAGGTTAAGATAAGCGAAAAATCGGCGATAGCCTGTGTCGTCGGGCATGTACCCAATCGAGTAGAGGTGAATCAGCCAGCCGACGCCGGTCACCACCAGCAGCATGATCAGCGTGAGCTGATCGACTTGCAGAGCGAAATCCGCGCGGAAGCTGCCCGCCTCGATCCAAGTGAAGTAAGACCGCAGCCAGGGAATCTGATCCGCACTGAGGTTCGCGAACTCGCGCGCCACTTCGAGGGTGGCAAGAAAAGAGAGGCCGGTGCTGCCCAGAGCAATGGCATTGACGGCGCTGCGCGGCCACCGGGAGACAAAAATCCCATTGCTGGCCGCGCCCAGCAACGGCAGCAGCGGAATGAGCCAGAGGTGCTCGAGCATCGGCATTCCTGACTTATAGCTTCAGCAGATTGATGCGCTCGACGTTGAGCGATTGCCGGTTCCGTGCGATCACAATTACGATGGCCAGACCTACGGCTGCTTCCGCCGCGGCCACGACGATTACGAAAAATACGAATACCTGCCCTTGTAATTGACCGAGGGCCAGGCCAAACGCAATGAAAGCAAGGTTGACCGCGTTGAGCATCAATTCGATGGACATGAAAATTGTGATGATGTTGCGTTTGAAAACAAAGCCGATTACGCCGAGACCGAAGAGGACGGCGCTGAGAGCGAGGTAGTAGGAAATGGGCACCAAGGTTCTCTCCTTTACCTTCTGCCGATTCGAGCAGGCCTTCAGGTAATTGTTTTTGGCCCGCCCTTGGCGGGCACGCTTTCACCTCGCTGGGCCAGCACCAGCGCGCCAAGAATGGCGATGAGGATCAAAATGGACGTTAACTCAAACGGAAACACGAAATCCTGGAACAAGAGCATGGATAACCGGCGCGTCACGTCCTCGGCCAGTGGCTGCGGCGTCATCGATAAGGCCGCTGCGCCAATCTGATAGGCAAGCTCGATAAGCAGGAAGATCGCCAGCGGGACGCCCGCGTAACGCGCCATGCGGCTCATGTTGGTGCGCTCTTCGGCGCCGGCATTGAGCAGCATGATCACAAACACGAACAACACCATGATCGCGCCGGCATACACGATGATCTGGACCACGGCTATGAATTCCGATTCGAGAAGCAAGAAGAGTCCGGCCAGCGCAATCATGACGCTAATCAAGGAGATGGCGCTGTGAATCGGGTGCCGTTGCAGGATCACGTTCACGGCGCCCGCTATGGCAATGGCCGCCAGCACCAGGAAAATCACCAATTGAGGCGTCATTTGCGCATCACCACCGCAAGGCTTGTCAATATGACGTTCAAGAGCGCAACCGGAAAGAGCACCTTCCAGCCGAAGCGCATCAGTTGATCATAGCGAAACCGTGGCAACGTCCAGCGCACCCAAACGTAAACGAAGAGCACGAACAACACTTTGGCCAAAAACCAGAACGGGCCCTGTATATCATCGATAACGCCCGGCTGTGAGCACAGAAATGATAGCGCACCGAGAATGACTCCCAGAACAGGCAATGCGATACGGCCAAACACGTTGATGTAGCGAACGCCATGGATGATCAGAGCCACTCCGGCGACGGCCAAAACTCCTGCAGGAAGATAGCGGGTCCAGTCCAGACCGGGCGTTTGAGGAAAAGGAGAAAGCCAGCCGCCAAGGAAGAGAATTGAGGCGAGACAGGCGACCGTAATCATGCTGGCATACTCTCCCAAAAAGAACATGGCGAATTTGAAGCTGGAATATTCGGTGTGGTAGCCGGCCACGAGTTCCGATTCGGCCTCCGCCAAGTCAAAGGGGGCGCGATTGGTCTCCGCGATGGCGGCAACGAAATAGCAGAAGAATCCGAGTATTTGCGGGAACGTCGGGTTCAGCAGGTTCCATTTGGGCAAGTGGCCCCAAGTGTAACCATCTTGGCGCATGATGAGCTCACTTAGATTAAACGTTCCGGCCAGCAGCAGGATGCCGACGACCGAGAGCGTGAGCGACAATTCGTAACTGATCATTTGGGCCGAACTGCGCAGGCCTCCGAGGAGCGAATACTTGCTGTTGGAAGACCAGCCGCCCAGGGCCACGCCGTATACGCCGACGGAGGTGATGGCGAAGATGGCCAGAAGGCCGACGCTGATGTTCGCGATTACGAGCGGCGTGGCTATGCCAAAAATGTGAATGGACGCTGGACCAAACGGAATCATGGCGATGGCAGAGATCGCCAGAGTCATAGTCAGCAGGGGAGCAGAGAAATAAAGAAAGCGATCGACGCCGGCCGGGGTCGCATCTTCCTTTAGGAGAAACTTGACGCCGTCCGCGAGCGGCTGCAGCAAGCCATGAGGACCTACGCGGTAAGGCCCCCAGCGCCCCTGAATATGCGCAGCGACTTTGCGTTCGAACCAGACCAGATAAGCGACGGCGGTTAAAACGAGAAAGAGCAGCACTACGACCTTCACAAGAGAAACGACCAGAATCGAACGCGCGATGGTATCGTTCACAGCGTCGCGCCCGCTTCCCGGAGAGAGCGAATCATGCGGCAATAAGGGGTCAAACTGCCGCTGGTGAAAAGCGAATCGTTGCTCGAAAAGATGACGCCCTCAGCTGCTTCCGCAAAGCCATGGCCGTTTGCGGACGCTGGGTTCGGCCGGGTGGCTTCGGCGGCGCCACTAAGTAGACCGGTCCAGGAGACGCCATATCCGGGAACCTGGCGCGAGATTTCTTCGAATGCGGCGTCCGGCGTACGCAAGCGGATGGGCTCGCCGAGTCCCTGCTGCGCCAATTGGAAAGAAATAATGCGGAGAATGTCGAAATCCGAGCGCGCGCCCATAAAATCCCCGCCCTTGCACACGAGCTGGACCTCACCGGCAGTATTCGTCATCGTGCCGCTCTTCTCGAAGCCTGAAAGCGCGGGCAAAACGATGTCGGCGAGCCGCGCCGTCTCAGAGAGATACAAGTCTTGAACCACCAGCAGATCGAGCATACCCATTCGTTTCGATCCGACAAAGTTCGTTTTCTTGGCGGGATTGGCGCCGACGACGTAGAGGGCTTTCAGTCGCCCGGCAGCAGCGGCACTCAGCATGACTCGCGAATCGAGCCCGGCTTTTTCTGACAGCGTCGCGCCCCAAAGCTCGCCGAAAAATTGGCGCGCCGCAGGATTGGCGATGGGCGCATATCCGGGCAGCAAGTCAGGCAGAAGTCCCATATCCGCGGCCCCGCGTGAATTGGCGTAATCGCCGAGAGCCATGAATCGCGTGCGCTTGCCCAGCGCGGCGCGTTCCCGGGCGAATTCGCCGAGACGAGCAAGCGCGGCGCCTTGAACGGCCGCGCCGAAGAGCACGATAAGATCGTTTTCGCCGGCGAGCGCATCGCGGAGAGCGCGCACGCGACGGTCCAAATCTCTTTCGGAAGCATCTACGGTGCCGCTGCCGCTGGCGGAGAGCCTGGCGATTGCCGCTGCTTCCTGCCCTCTGGAAAACAGGACAAAGTCTTGCGCTTTGCGGTGCAGCTGCTGTTCGCGCGAGTCCAGGATGTATAGGCGCGCACGATGGTGCCGGATGGCCGTGCGAATCTGCCAGGCAACTAAAGGACTTTGCTCGGTGGCATCGTTGCTGATCAACAGAAGAGCCAGCGCAGACTCCAGATCGCGCATCGTGGCAAAAATTCTGCCCGATCCGCTGTGAGTTGATCCGCCACTGGTTGAGTCGGAACCCGCCAAAGTGGCCGCCAGCGCCATCAGGCCTGCGTAATCCGCGGTGCGATGGTGATCCACGTTGTTTGTTCCCACCGAAGCCCGCGCGATGCGCCCCAGCAAATAATTCTCTTCATTTGTAGTCCGGTTCGAGCCGTAAAAGGCGATGGCGTCCGGGCCATTTTGCTTGCGAATGGTGGCCAACCGTGAGGCCACCGTTTGCAGCGCCTCCTGCCAACTCGTGGGTTCGAGCCTGCCTCCAAGGCGGATCAAGGGTTGATTCAGCCTTTCGGGCTGGCGAGTGAAGTCGAATGCGAAGCGGCCTTTCGCACAGAGAAAATCGCCGTTATAGCCGGAGAGGTCACGATTATTGGCGCGGAGGATTTCGTGATTGCGCACGCTTAGCGTCGTTTTGCAGCCATTGGAACAGTGCGGGCACACGGTCGGGACGTACTGCATCTCCCAGGGGCGAGTTTGGTAGCGGTAAGTGCCGCTGGTAAGCGCGCCAACGGGGCATATATCGATGCACATACCGCACTCCACGCACTCGAGATAGCCGTCGCGATTAGGAATAATCACCGAATGGGCCCCGCGCTGGCCGACTCCGAGAGCTTTCACGTCCATACCTTCGTCGCACACGCGGACACAACGGAAGCAGAGGATGCAGCGGGGCGCGTCGTAGTAGACGACGTTGGACCACCTGACCTCGGGGACGTGGAGTTTTTCTTCCGCAAAGCGGCTCCGATCCGCGCCGTAGCGGAAGGTCATGTCCTGCAATTCGCATTCGCCACCTTTATCGCAAACGGGGCAATCGAGGGGGTGATTGGCGAGCAGAAATTCCAGCATGGACTTGCGCGCTTCGTGGACCTGCGGCGTGTTGGTGCGCACGACCATGCCATTCACGGCCACGAGCGTGCAAGCGGTTTGCAGCTTCGGAGCCTTTTCGACTTCGACGAGACACATGCGACAGGCGGCCTGGAGCGCGAGCCCGGGGTAATAACAGAACGAGGGGATCTCGATGCCTTGTTGCCGGGCCACTTCGATGACCAGAGTGCCGGGAGGCACCGCCAGTTCACGGTCGTCCAGCCTGAACTTTATTTGTGCTGTCTCTGCCATGTCCTTAGATTAAGCGCGAGTTGCGGTCAGCATTTCAGCCGGCTGATAGGGACACATGCCTGCGAGATGTTTCTCAAATTCGTCAGGCCATTTCTTAACGATGCTCATCGTAGGTAGAGCCGCCGCGTCACCGAGCGGGCAAAAGGTTCTGCCCAGCATATTTTTCGATAGCTCACCAATCAGCGCGATGTCCTCGCGGCGGCCGCCTCCGGAATGGAAACGGTCCAGCATCTTGCGGAGCCAATCCGTGCCCTCGCGGCAAGGTATGCACCAGCCACAAGATTCGTGAGCGTAGAAATGCATGATGCGCCGCGCCAAGTCCACCATGCAGGTTCCTTCGTCGATAACCACCAGGCCGCCCGACCCCAGCATCGATCCAGCCTTGGCCAGCGAATCGAAATCCATAGGTAGGTCGATCTCTTCGGCTTTGAGTAGAGGGCAGGAACTCCCCCCTGGAATCACCGCTTTCAGCCTACGGCCTCCCCGAATTCCTCCGGCGACCTCTTCAATCATCCGTCTTAGGTTAAATCCCATCGGCAATTCGTAAATGCCGGGCCGGTTCACGTGACCCGAAATGCAAAAAAGTCGTGTGCCGCCATTCTTCGGAGAGCCTAGTCCGGAATACCATTCGCCTCCTCGATGAAGAATTGAGGGAACGGCTGAAAGGGTTTCTACGTTATTGATCACCGTCGGCGAGCCATAAAGGCCTACCACAGCAGGGAAAGGCGGACGAATGCGCGGATAGCCGCGTTTGCCCTCGAGCGATTCCATCAACGCCGATTCTTCCCCGCATTCGTAAGCGCCCGCGCCGGTATGCGTGGCCAGGTCAAAATCGAAGCCGCTGCCCATGATGTTTTGGCCCAGATAACCGTGGGCATAAGCCTCTTCGATGGCGGCGTCGACGATCTCCAGAACGTAGCGGTATTCCCCGCGGATGTATATATATCCGCGATGAGCGCCGACGGCGCGGCCGGCGATGACAACGCCTTCGATGAGTTGGTGCGGGACCATTTCCATCAGCGGCCGGTCCTTGCAGGTCCCGGGTTCGCTTTCGTCGGCGTTACAGAGAATATATTTCGGCTTGGCGGATTCTTTGGGGACGAAACCCCACTTTGCCCCGGTCGGAAAGCCCGCGCCGCCGCACCCGCGCAAATTTGATTTCTTTACCTCTTCGATCACCTGATCTGACGTGAGCTGTTTGAGAGCGCGCTCGAGTCCTTTGTAGCCATCATGCTGCAAGTAGACGTCGAGTTTGTGCGAATCCGGTACGCCAAAGAGCCGGCTGATCACGGGCGCTTCGGCAGAATGGCGGGCGTGCACCGAGCCGGAAGTCGGCATTGACGTTGCCGGCCGTGAGCCCATATCTAGAGCGTCCAGCAAGTCATCGGTGCGGCGCTCGGTGAGGTTTTCGTAGAAGTCGTAATTGACCTGCATTGCGGGCGCCCCCGTGCAGGCGCCGATGCACTCCACCTCCTCGAGCGAAAACAAGCCGTCGGCGGTGACTTGCTTATTTCCGATCTCCAGTTTCTTCTGCACAAAGTCATAGACCTCGTTGCCGCCGCAAAGCATGCAGGAGACGTTTGTGCATACCTGAACGTGATATTTGCCGACGGGCTTGCGCCGGATCATCGAGTAATAGGCCAGCGTTTCGTTGACGTGCAGAGGACTCAAGTCGAGGCGGTTGGCAATCTCCGAGATCAGGTCTTCGCTCACGTAGCCAAAAACATCTTGCGCGTAGAGAGCCATGGGCACGAGCGCCGAACGTTTGATCGGATAACGTCGGATGAGTACCTGAAATTTTTGTTCCAACATGAGGGGCAGCTCCATCAGCGGTCCACTTCTCCGAGGACAACGTCGATCGTTCCGATGCAAGCGATCAGGTCGGCCACCAAACGGCCTTCCGCAAGTTTGGACAGCGCCTGCAGATTGACGAAGGAGGGCGCGCGCACCTTGACGCGGTAAGGTTTCGGGGAGCCATCGCTCACTACGAAGTAACCAGCCTCGCCGCGAGGCGATTCCACGCGCTGATAAACCTCGCCGGGCGGCGGCGCGAAGCCCTCCGTGAAGATTTTGAAGTGGTAGATCAGGGCTTCCATCTCCGTCTTCATTTTCTCGCGTTGTGGCGGAATAATTCCTGGCGCATCGGCCTTTATCGGTCCGTCGGCAGGAATTTTGCCCATGGCCTGGCGGATAATCTTCAAGCTCTCGCGCATCTCAGCCACGCGCACGAGATAACGCGCATAGCAATCGGATTCGGTGCGGGTGGGCACGTCAAAGGTGAATTCCTCATAGCTTGAGTAAGGAAAGAATTTGCGCACGTCGTAAGCGACGCCTGCCGCCCGCAATGTGGGGCCGGAAACGCCCAAGGCGATAGCGTCCTGGGCTTCGAGGATGCCGATTCCTACGGTGCGCATCAGCCAGATGCGATTGCGAGTGAGCAGCTTTTCGTATTCCTCGATACGGGAGGGAAACATGTCGATGAAGTGGCGAACGCGTTCCAGCCAGCCCGGCGGCGGTTCCAGGGCCAAGCCGCCGATTCGGAAGTAGCTGGTCATCATCCTTTGGCCGGAGACCATCTCGAAGATCGTCAAAATCTCCTCGCGTTCACGGAAGCAATAGAGCATCACCGAGGTCGCGCCTAAGTCCATGGCGTGCGTTCCGAGCCACACCAGGTGAGAGTTGAGGCGTGTCATTTCCGTGAGCAAAACCCGGATGTATTGGGCCCGCTTGGGCACTTCCAGGCCCAGGAGCTTCTCTACGGCCAGGCAATAGCCGAGGTTATTGGAGAGCGGCGCCAGGTAATCGATGCGGTCGGTGAGCGTGATGGCCTGAGAGTACGTAAGGGCTTCGCAACTCTTCTCGATGCCCGTATGGAGATAACCGATTTCGGGGCGGGCTTTGACCACGGTTTCGCCGTCGAGTTCCAGCACTACGCGCAGCACGCCATGCGTGGAGGGGTGCTGCGGTCCCATATTGAGGACCATCGTTTGAGTTGCGCCGGCGGCGGTCTCAACCGTGGTCATGTACGGAACCCCTCGACCGGATAATCCTTGCGAAGAGGATAGCCCTCCCAATCATCAGGCATCAGGATGCGGTGCAGGTCCGGGTGTCCGTCGAAACGAATACCAAAGAGATCAAAGATTTCGCGCTCGTGCCAGTTGGCGGTAGGCCAGACAGGAACAACGGTAGAAACGACCGGATCCTGACCCGGCAGCCAGACGCGCAGGCGCACCGTCTGGCGTAAGGGAATAGATAGCAGGTGGTAATTCACTTCGAAACGAGGCTCGATCGGGAAGCGGTCTACCGCGGAGATATCCGACAGGAAATCGAACTGCAACCCAGGCGCGGCTCGCAGGCATTGGGCGGCCCGTGCAAGCTGCTCCGGGGGCAACACAAGCGACAATTCGCCCCGGAATTCGGAGGTTACAGCAATCATCTTCCCGTCCCAGGCGCGCAATTTTTTGATAATCGGGTTTTCGTCTGCGGGTTTGTCCGTCACGTTTGCCGGTCCCGCTGCGTTTTTGAGGGGTTCCAATCGAGCGCCCCTTTCTTCCACAGGTAAACATAGCCCGCAAGCAGGATCAAGATATACAGCAGCATCTCCGTAAAGCCGAACCACCGCAGCTCTCGAAAGACGTAAGCCCAGGGGTACAGGAAGACAGCTTCCACATCGAAAAGAATAAAAACCATGGCCACGAGGTAGAATTTGACGTCAAATGGCTCGCGAGCGTCACCCACCGGCGTGATGCCGCATTCATAAGGCTGCATCTTTTCGCGGGTGGGACGATGCTGGCCAATCAAACTCGAAAGTATCAGCAGGATAGCGGAAAGGCCCAATGCCACTAGGAGATGTATTAACAGCGGAGCGTAGGCTTGGGCCAGGTTCCCGGACATATATACACAAGCTATAATAGCCACGCTTCACGGACGGGTCAATCAAGTGACCTACCAGGCACAAACTGCCACAGAAAAATGAAATTTGGTTTCAATTCGAAGGTACAAGTCGGTCGGGACGTTTATGACGTGCAGACCGAAGAACGTGGCATCTCTCACCCGTTCATCGACACGCTGGTCCTGAATCGAGGCAGGGTCGTCTACCGGCACAGCACAAGCTATGAGGATTTGGCGGCCAGTGGCGCTTTGGATCAGGCCATTCTCCGGGCTCGAGTGGAAAAGCAGCACAGGGAAATACTCGATGCATTGCGCGCGGGAGCGCTCTCGCTGGAGAAAGCGGCGTCGGCCAAGCAGGAGGGCATTGCGGTCAAGCTCCTGAATGCGGGGTCCTGGTTGGAGTCTGGGCACGTTTCGCTGGATATTGAAGTCTCGTCGAAGAGAGGCGGCCAACCCGTGACGGGCGCACAGGTTGAGGCCTTTATCGAGGGCGGAGCGGGCTCGCCAGAAAGCTATTTCGGGCGAACTGATGCGGCAGGCCGCACCTCATTGCAGTTTCCGTTTCCGCTTCTGACCGAGCCGTTTGTAGCGGCCCTGGTCATTCGTGCACACGCGGCCAAGAGTCTGGGGGAATTGCGCTATCAATTGAAGCCCAAACGACCCAATCGATCATGACCGAGACGATGACCATACAGGTCAACGGCGAACGGCGCGAAGTGCCGAAGGGACTAAACGTCACGCAGTTAGTGGCCCACCTGGGGCTCACCGCCAATCGGCTCGCGATTGAGCGAAATTTGGAAATCGTTCCCCGCGGCCAGTGGGGAGCGACGCTGGTATCTGGGGGTGATCGCTTCGAAATTGTGCACCTGGTGGGCGGCGGGTAGGTGTGTGCAGCAGAAGCTCAATGCCCTGCCAAGAAGTGCGGCGCAACTCAGAGGCCGGCGAGCAGGTGCCCCAGTTTCGTAGATTTGGTAAGCAAATAATTTCGCGAAGCATGCGTTCCGCGCGGCCGGCAGGGGACGCGCTCAATCACTCTTATGCCGTGCGATTCGAGCTGGCGGACCTTATCGGGATTATTTGAAAGCAAGCGAACCCGCCGGACGCCGAGCGCTCGCAGGGCGGCGGCGGAAAAGCCATAATCCCGCGAATCTGCGGCGAATCCCAGATATTCATTTGCTTCGACGGTGTCCATGCCGCCATCCTGGAGCTCGTAAGCACGCAGTTTGTTCATCAAGCCGATACCACGGCCCTCCTGGGGAAGATAAACAAGAAGACCCGCCCGAGCGGCGGCGATTTTTCGAAGCGACAGTTCCAGTTGCGCGCGGCAGTCACAACGCTGCGATCCCAACACATCGCCTGTAAGACATTGCGAATGAATGCGGACCAGGGGAACAGCCCCGCCGTTCAGACGGCCGCGGGTGAGAACGACGGCCGTCTGTTCGGGCGTATCTCCCTCGATTCCCAAGATCGTGAAGCGGCCGTATTGCGTGGGCAAGCCGGCCTTGGCCACCACGCGGACATTTTCTGCTTCTGCGCCGCGGCCCGCCCCGCCACCGTTTGCTCGCCCGGGCTTCATGAGATCATTTAGTATAGCAGTAACTTGCCTTTACATCGCCGGGGGCGATTGGCTAACGTAACGCCGAAGCGGTTAGTCTATGGAGATACTCTCCAGCACTCAGGGTCTGCTGTTCACTTTGTTGCTGAAGGTGGGTGTAGCTGCGTCTATCGCCGCCCTGCTGGCGCGGTGGGCCGTTTTTCGCCGCGTTCTTTACACCGAGGTGCGCGACTCCGACCAGAAAGTGAAGCTGCTGCTATTTCTAACCCCGGTGCTGGCCATCAGCGTACTGTTGAGGTTGGTCGGGACTCCCTATCAGTTCGCTGACCTCATGACCGAGGGCTCCTTTCTACTGGGACTTCTAGGCGGCCTTGTGGTGGGGCCTTTGGGGGGCTCCATTGTTAGTTTACCGGCCTTCTTTCATCACGAATGGCTGTCGACGCCCGTCGCAGCCATTGCCGGCTTGATGGGCGGCTTGATTCGACAGGCGATTCCCAACAAAGAGGACATCTGGAACTTCGGGCCCTTTACCTTCCTGAATTTGCCGAGGTGGCTCGCGCGCATGATGCGAGGCTCCGAACTCGGATGGGAAGTGCTGCCGCTAGCCGGCTGCGTCGCGCTGGAAGTGGGACGGCTGCTGCTCGGCCATGCTGTACGGTTGTCCTGGCTCTTTTTTATTGATGCCCATAACTGGTGGTCCGTGCTGCTGCTGATGTTGGCGACGGTCATGGCGGTGGCCGTGCCGATTAAAATCTGGAATAACACGAGGATCGAGATGAACCTCGAGCAGCATCAGCAACTGCTACTCAAGGCGCGCATGGATGCCCTCAGCAGTCAGATCAATCCCCATTTTCTCTTTAACACGCTCAATACGGTCGCTTCGCTGATTCGCTACGACCCGGACCAGGCGCGCGTCGTGGTCTTGAAGCTTGGCAATATCCTTCGCCGGCTTCTGCGCAAGCATGAAACCTTTGTTGCTCTGCAGGAGGAGCTCAATTTCATCGACGACTATCTGGATATCGAGGTCGCGCGCTTTGGCCGCGATAATCTGCAGATCTTCAAGCACGTGGATCAAAAGACGCTGGAAGCCTTTGTGCCGAGCATGTTGCTACAGCCGATTGTCGAAAACTCTCTCAAACATGGCCTGGCGGCAAAACTCGAAGGAGGGCAAATTACCATTCGCACGGCGTTAAGCGACGGCCGATTAATCATCGAGGTGGAAGATAATGGTGCGGGCATACCCGAGGAGCGCATGCCGCAGGTCTACGTGGATGGCATCGGAATCAGTAACGTGCAGGAGCGTCTTCGCGTGCTATACGGCAATGACTTCCGTCTGCAGATTTCCAGCCGTAAGGGAGCGGGTACGCTGATCCGCATCGAGGTTCCGGAACTGGTTTCTGAGATGCCCGGCGCGAGCGCCAATTGATCTGCGGTCTTGGAGAAAGCCCGAGCATGCCTTGCAGCGCCGGTGCCGAGGGCGTTTTCTTGCTGTGTAACGGAGGCTTCGGGTTATTGCCCGTTGCTGCCGCCCGCGGCCGCTTCCTCGCCATCCTTGTACACGTACTTGATCACCTGCTTGTAAATGAGCAGATTGGGGCTGCCGAAGCGGGTCAGCTTGATGCAATCCCGGTCATACCATTCAATGGTTCCGCGCAGGATCTCGCCGTCGCTCAGCACGATGGTCATAGGCGTGTGCGCCTGCATTTGCTTGACCCAATAGAAATTTTCAGCATGTGTCTGTTCAGGTGGCGCGGGCTTTTTGTGCGGCTGTGGACCGCTCGCATGAGAGCGGGATGCCGGCGGTTCTTTAACCTCAGTTAAGCTCGGGCGGAATAATTTGCGATTAACCATCCCTTCTCCTTCTATGATTTCGTACTCCTAAATTGTGTGTGTGGAAGGTGCAACTGCTGGTTATGATGCACGGCGCCGCGGGTTAGTTACGTCAATCGGCCTATTTTTGCAGAGCTTCGGATAACGATAGAGCGATCGCGTCTAACCCCAGTTGCCTGTTTACGTTTCGCCGCAAACGGCCACCGAGTTCGTCGAGGCCATTCACGGCCGATGCAACCCACGCGGCATCGACCTGTCGGCTGAGTTTGGCGAGCTCTCTACCCAGCGTCGGGTTGCGCACGCCCGGACCTGCGAAACCTGCGGAGAGTTCCAACAGATCGTTGAGCAGACTATAAAACACTTCCAGAATGGTTTCAAATGGCATCTTTTGAGCCTTGGTTAGCCGTGCCGTCTCGTTGAACAGCTCCGTCAGGGAACGCCTCTCGATAATTGCTGTGAGCGCCCGCAACGCCGTTTTTCTTAGCTCAGCAGCCTCGGCCAGATCCATAGCCAAGGCTAATCCAGGGCTGCCCTCGGCAAATTGGGCGGCGACTTTACGTTGGGCAGGAGGGAGATCATCCCGCCGACGTAGAACCTGTTCGACCTGATCCTGTACAAGCGGGCTGAAGGAAAACCGCAGACAACGCGATCGAATCGTCGGTAACAGCAGGTAAGGGTTGGGAGCCAGCAGAATCAATGTGGCGGTTTCGGGCGGCTCTTCCAGGATCTTGAGGAATATGTTGGCATGGTCCCAGCGCATCGTTTCCGCGCCTTCGATAATAAAGACGCGGCGCTTGGTGACCGGCTTGAAATAGGCGGCGCGCTGCACGGCCCGCAATTGCCCGACGTGCAGGATAGGCCGGGCCACAGGGTTTTTCAGCCTTACGGGATCGGGGACGATTGCCCACACATCCGGATGGGTTTCCAGCACAAGTGGCACTCGCTCTACGGTTGCCGAGTCGGCGCTTTCTCCCCGCACGCCTAGGCCCTGCTCGATTAGCGTCGGCGTGTCCTGCAGTCTGGCGATCGCCCGGCAGGGACCGCATTCGCCGCAGAAATCCTCCGTCAGCCTCTCGCAATTGGCTGCCTGCGCGAACATTCGCGCCAGGGTGAATTTCCCTACGCCGCGGGGCCCGGCGAACAACATGGCGTGGGGCATCCTCCCAGTGGTGAGCATGCCACGCAGGGCGGCTACGGTTCGCGTGTTCCCGAGGAATTCTGAGAATGGCATGAGCAGATTAGATCCTTCGCCTTGGCTCTAGTATCGATTGGGCCAAATGCGGCTAAGCGGCGGACTTCCTTTTGTTCATGGCTGGGCGACGCGCGAAAGGACGCGCGCATCGATGGCCTCGAGCACGTCCTGATGAATTTCCTCCGGCGCCCTATGTTTGCCGGATTTGGAGTCGAAGCAGTCGATAGTGATCCAGTTGGGCGCCTGCGCGAGTTGGTCGTAGACGAGCGCCGCCTCTTTTAGGTGCTGGACGTCCGATTCCTGGAGATCGCGACGCATTGCTGTGTAGCTGCGGGCCGACTTAAGCCCGACAAGCCGGTGTCCCTCTTGCGCCGGCACCCAAAGGTAAATGACCAGATCTTCGACAGGAAGTCCGTAGACGCCATACTCGAGCCGCCGCAGCCACGAGATGAATTCGGGCCGCCGTTCGGCGCGTACACGAGCCGCCTGGTGGGCGAGATTGGAAGCGACATAACGGTCGGTCACGACTGCCTGGCCGGAGTTGAGAGCCGCCTCCAGATCGGGCTTCGCTTCAAAACGGTCCCCGGCATATAGGAGAGCCGAAAAATGTGCGTCTACTGCGGGCAATAGGCCAAACTCGCCGTTTAGGAATCGCGCAATCAGATGGCCAAATGAGGATTCATATCGGGGAAAGCTGAATCGCACAAACGGAATGCCGCGTTGCTGGAAGGCGCGAGCAAGCAGATCTGCTTGCGTCCCCTTGCCGGCGCCATCAATGCCCTCAATGACGATGAGTTTCCCGCGAGACATGCGCGTGGCCCAGTGTAACCCGCGCCGCCGCCCCCCGCAATGCGCCGCGCATTCCGTGTCTTAGCTCCATAATTCTGTTACCCCTTAACGACAACGGCGTCTGGTGAAGCGGCTGGTGGCAGATGAGCTGATCCTGAGCTTTGTGCCCGATGCCCAGCAGCGTCTGTGGCGGACGGTGACGCGCAGAAAGTACCAGCTGACTCGCAACCGGTGCAGAGTTGTAAAACTGCAGAGTTGTAAAACCGACTGGAGTGCCTGCTAGGTGCTAGGAGAAGCACAATTAGTTGCGGAGCTGTTGGGTCGGCGCAGGCTAAGTAAACGACCCCTGACTGGAAGTCAGAGGCTTTTCACTGGAGAGCATGCGCGACCATAGTACATAGTAGAAAGATCAGACCGCAATCTCCGCGAAATTGGCCTTACCTCTCGGGTTCGGCACCTGCGTTCCCCGAAGGCCGTTGTGCCGGTTTACACCGGGCGACCAGCCCGGCCGCCGTTGGTCAAACCTACGACGGCGAAGGCGGCATTCGCTTGCGACCGCGCCTAGGTCCCATCGCGGGGCGTCCGGATCGCTCCGGCAAAACACAAGCGGCAGTGCCATTTGAGTGCGGTGACACCTTAGCACACAAACGCCTCCTCCCCCGACTGAAGTCAGGGGTTTCCGGCGCAAGGAATTTTCTATGAACACTGCAAAAATTCGGGGTGGGTGAGGATACGGCGCAACTCGACGATTACTCCGTCGGTAACCGTGCATTGCGGTTTCCCGGGCGTGCAGGGTGCGCGGCGGCGACGCACTTTCGCGAGCAGACGGCCAACTCTGCTAGAATCTGCGGCATGGGGACCTCGCCCAGCGTTGTGATGGAGAACGTCGCGGCCGTTCAGGAACGCGTGGCGCAGGCTGCGGCCCGGGCAGGACGAAAAGCGGCTGACGTGACGATTGTGGGCGTATCCAAGACATTCCCCGCCGAACGCGTCCGCGAAGCCTTTGAATTGGGCATCCGGCATTTCGGCGAAAGCCGAGTTCAGGAATGGGAGTCGAAGGCGCCCGTTGTCGAAGATCTGGCGGCGACCTGGCATCTAGTCGGCCATCTGCAAAGGAACAAGGCCGCGCGGGCCATCGGTCTCTTTCACACAATTGATTCGCTTGATACGCTGCCCCTCGCCGAAAAGCTGAACCACGCCGCTGGAGAGGGCCGCCGCTTGCCCGTGCTGATCGAAGTGCGGCTGGATCCTACCGTAACGAAGACGGGATGCGACCCGGCCGAACTCTCCCGGCTTGTAGAAGGCGTGCTTTTGATGCCCCGGCTGGAATTGCGCGGCCTAATGACAGTTCCGGAATTGACGGTGGATCCTCAGCAAGCACGGCCCGTATTTCGGCGGCTACGGGCGATGCGGGACGCGGTCTCGCAGCAATTCCATTGTGAATTGCCGGAATTATCTATGGGAATGTCGCGCGATTTCGAGATGGCTATCGAAGAAGGCGCGACGCAAATTCGCATTGGAACCGCTCTCTTTGGCGCTCGGCATACTCGATGATCGAGATCCGGGAGGACCACGACCGAGTGAGTTTCGTGGTTCGCGTCCAGCCGCGGGCGAGCCGCAGTGAGATCGATGGCGAATGGCAGGGCGCTCTGCGTATACGTCTGAATGCTCCTCCTGTGGAGGGCCGTGCCAATGAGGCTCTGCGGCGGTTTCTGGCCTGTTGTTTGAATGTGCCGCTGGGCGCTGTTAAAATCGCTTCGGGCCAAAAGGGCCGCCTGAAGCGAGTTGAAGTTGAGGGGATAAGAGCAGAGCAAATTCGCGCCGTCGCATCCTCTAAGGCGCGAAAAGATCATTCCGGTCAGTGATGTCTCGCGCACCAAACCGCCAACACGCGTCGGTTTTGCACGGGTTGCGAGGTAAAAGGGGGCCCCAGCACGCGCTCTTGAGCGCGAAAAATTCGCGCCGTAAAGACGGTAAAGGAAGTCGCGTGTGTTGTGGTGGTAAGTAATGCCGTTAATCGAGACCATACAAAAACAGTTGCGCTCCGCTGGGCTGGATGGCTGGCTCTTCTACGATTTTCGTCATCGCGATCCGATTGCTTCGCGGGTGCTGGGGTTGAATGGCACGGGCATGGGCTCGCGCCGCTGGTTCTACCTGATTCCCAGCCGCGGTGCTCCGCGGAAGCTGGTGCACCGCATCGAGGCGGGCGCGCTCGATAATTTGCCCGGGCAGAAGCTGGTGTATGGCAGCCTCGACGAACTGAATAAGAATCTGCTGCGCCTGATCGGCCGCGCGCGCAGAGTCGCCATGCAGTATTCGCCGCGGAACGCCATACCTTACGTTTCTCTGGTCGACGCCGGCACAGTAGAGATGGTGCGTGCGCAGGGCTGCGCGGTCGTGAGCTCAGCGGACCTGGTGCAAAGATTCGAGGCCTGCTGGAGCCCGGAACAATTTCAGTCGCATCTAGAAGCAGGCCAAGTGATCGACCGCCTTGTGCAGGAGGCCTTCGCTCATGCTGCGGCGCAGATCCGCGCGAAGGCCACTCTGACGGAATACGAATTGCAGCAGTGGATTCTGAAGAAATTCGGCGCGAATTCAGTTATCACGGAGGAGCCGCCCATCGTTGCCGTTGGGCCTCACAGTGGGGACCCGCATTATGAACCGAACCCGGCCAAGTCGGCGCCGATTCGCGAAGGCGATTTGCTTTTGCTGGATGTCTGGGGAAAACTCACGCGTCCCGGCAGCGTCTATTACGATATTACCTGGGTGGGTTACTTGGGCGCTACCATTCCTGGCAAGTACGAGCGCATTTTCGACCATGTGCGCGAGGCGCGCGACCGGGCCATTGCATTTATCCAGCAGGAGCTGTCGAAGGGCCGGGCGGTGAAGGGATGGCAAGTGGATCGCGTGGCCCGCGACGTGATTACGGAGGCGGGTTATGGGAAATATTTTGTGCACCGCACCGGCCACAGCATCGGACAGGAGGTGCACGGTAACGGCGCTAATATGGACAGCCTCGAGACTCACGATTCGCGCTCGATCTTGCCGCATAGCTGTTTTTCTATCGAACCGGGCATTTATCTGAAAGAGTTTGGGATTCGCAGCGAAGTGAACGTGTACATAGACGGCAGGGAAGCGCGGGTCACGGGGCCCACGCAGACCGGCATCCTCCCTCTTCTTGCTTGAATAGGATGGCCCAACCACAAAAGAACCCTATCAACCCCGCACTCGCGCTAGTGGCGGCCGCGGCGGGTTGGTTCGTGCCCGGGCTGGGGCACGCGTTGCTCCGGAAATGGAGCAAGGCCATCGTGTACTTCTTTGCCGTTGTAATGCTGGCGCTCATAGGGTTGTGGATGCGGGGAAACGTATTCAGTTCGAACGCGGCCGACGCATTTGACATGCTCGGATTCCTCGCCGATATTGGCAGCGGAATCTTCTATTTCCTCGCCGGCACCATCAACCCCGCAGGTGCGGATGTTTCGAGAGCTTCAGGAGATTACGGCACGCGCCTGTTTGCTACGGCCGGCGTCTTGAATTTGCTATGCGTTTTGGAAGTGCTTCAAATTGGGTTTGGATCGAAAGAGGAATGGCACGCTGGGCCATGATCCTCAATCATTTTCAAACCATGGTGATTTTCGGGCTGGCCGTATCGCTGGCCTTTGCTTTTCTCTCAAAAAAGAGCACGAGCGAACGCGTGCGCTACGCCGTATGGGCTTTCTTGGCCTTCCTGTTGGTGGCTATCGGAATTGGCTGGCTAATGTATCCCTTCTCTCGGTAAAGTCTCGCGCCAAGGCCAGCTTCGTAACGTAACATCTTACTAATCTCCAGACCGTTCCGGGCGGAATTCACAACGCACGCTGGCCGCGGCGGCCGGCATCCGTGAGGATCGAAGAAAAAAGTGTCGCTGGAGTGATTCAAGTGCCGCACACGAATCTTTACCCGCGACGTCCTTCCCGATTCGTATCGCGAATTTCTGGTAGCGGCGCCAACGTGAAAGCTCCAGAGCACTGGGTTCCGCACCTCAGAGCCTAGCACACTTATCTTGTCACTTTTCTACCCGTCTGGGAGTTTCCGTGGTCTTCGATCAAAACCAGATCATCGCGCAACTCCCATTCCTTCAGGGCATTGCCTATGGCCCTCATTTGGCCACCCGTTTGCGCCATAACCGTCAAGTACCCAAGTACCACGGTCCACGTACCTAAGTACCAAGGTGAAATGCTGGTCGGAAAAAGGGGGTTAGGGTGCTAGTCAGACACGACGACGAAAGCGTTGCCGGGCAAAGTGGTTGTTCACTGACCGGGCTCTCCGCTCCAAATTCTAGGCCGCAGGCTCCCTTAGACGGTGCCGTGGTCTGCCGACGAAGGATGGGTGGTTTCAGTGTGCCGGAACTTCTGACATGTGTGCTCATCGTCCTTGTGGTCGCGGCTATGGCCGTCATCGAAATGCAACCGATGTGGCAGCAAATCCAGGCGAACGCAGGAATGGCCCAGCTAAAAAGCACGCTGCGTCAGGCCCGCGAGCTGGCGATTTCCGATCGCCGCACCATCGTAGTGCAGTTTCTGAACGCTGCAGGAGGGACCGCCTGCCCGCCAGCCGGCGGCGTACTCAACTGTATCGCTTTGACACTCATGGTCGTCAACCCGGGTACGCCGCCCGCTCCGCCCACGCAAACCCTGGCTCCGAGCCCATTTCTGGTGCTTCCAATCGAGGGCCGCGTGCAATTGCTGAGTTTCGCCGGTCAGCCTGACACCCCTGATGGATTCATTGGCGGCTCGCCGGCGCCTCCTAATGGCCTTTACTTTGGGTCGACTCCCGGGGCTCCATCATCGGGCATGGCATTCCAAAGCGACGGGACTTTCACCGAGGGTAACGGAAATCCAATTAACCTGAGCGTGTTTATCGGGGAAGCAGGAATACCATCGTCGGCGCGGGCAATCACGGTACTGGGTAATACAGGCCGCGTGTTTGCGTATCACGGCACCGGAAGAACTTGGTTCCGATGAGAGGGAGTTCGCGCATGAGAATTCGCAAACTCGCCTCTTTACCGAGCGGCTTCACGCTGACGGAAACCATGATTGCGCTGGCCGTGTTGATGATCGGCGTTCTGGGTCTAGCTGCGGTTCTGGCGGACGGCATGGCCTATATGGGCATGTCTCAGTACGACTACATCGCGCAGCAGAAGGCTGCCGAGGCCGTGGAATCAATCTTCACGGCGCGCGACATTGGGCAAGCCACTTGGAGCACGATTTGCAACCAGTCTTCGAGCCTGTGCAGCAGCGGAATTTTTGTGGGCGGCGCCACGCCGCTTTGTGGTCAGGGGCTCGATGGGATCCTCGGCACGGCAGACGATTTTAACGGCACCGCCTGCGCCGGAGGTCCCCTGGCGGCGCCTGATGCTCTCATCTTGCCCAATGGCAGCGGCGTCGTCAACAGCACCAGCGGAACCCTCGTGCCCCTTTCCAATTTCAATCGGACGATAACGATCACGCCCGTGCTGGATAGCGGCGGAAACCCCATCGCAAACCTGCGGCAGATTCAGGTAACGGTGACGTATGCGTCCGGTCGCTTTGGCAATCGCTCGTACACCCTCACCGCGTACATTTCGAACTTTTCGTAGTGCGACGGAGAAATCGAATGAGACGAGAAGAGGGGTTCACGCTGATAGAGGTGCTGGTGGCCATCACGGTATTGTCGCTCATCGTGGCGGCCACTCTCGGCACTCTGACGAACGCCTTTCATACTACCGAGGCGGTGAGCTTGATGGCGGACACGCAGCAAAATTTACGTGCCGGCCTCAATTACATGGTTCGGGATTTTATCCAGACCGGAGAAGGCATCCCGCTGGGAGGGATTACGATCCCCAACTCGGGCGGAACCTCGGCGCTGAATCGGCCGGGCCCCGGCACGCCGGGGGCGAGTTTCGGCACGTTCAATACCACTTGGACGGCGCTGCCGGCAATCATCACTGGATACCAATTGGGGCCAAGGACAGCAACGTCGGGTGTAGGCACCGATATGGTTACCCTGCTCTACGCCGATACGACTCTGGTGGACGCGAGCGGGCACTGGCTCAATGAATTCCCCATCTACCTGAGCCCTGGCGCCGGCTCGGCGGGTTGCGCAGCAAGCAATCCCACACCAGCCCCTGCTGGAAGCATCGTGACCACGGGCTCGACGACCAAAGTTACCTTCGATCCCTCTTGTATCGTGATCAACAATGGCAACACGGGTCTCAATCCTGGCGACCTGATTCTTCTGCAGAACAATAACACGCTGGGAGACGGGAGCATTACGGGCACCGACACGGCCACCAGCGATTCGACGGGTCAGATGGCACTCCTCTACGTATCGTCAGTCGATACCGCGGATAATTCGATCAAATTCAGTTCAGGGGATCCGTTCGCTCTGAATAACTCGGGAGCGTCGACCGGAACCCTCGCGCAAATCCAGTCGCCACCTCCTGGTTCCGGGAACTATCCGACAACTACGGCCACTCGCGTTTGGATGATTACGTACTTCATCGACAATTCGAATCCGAACCGCCCGGTGCTCATGCGCCAGGTGAATCTGAAGCAGCCGCAGGCGGTCGGAGAAGTGATCGAGAACATGCAGCTTTTCTACGACATTCTCAATGCTGGTTCGAATCCCGTCACGGTCACGGCGGGCCAAGAAAATCCCACGCAGGCACAACTGCCGGATATCCGCGATGCCTACATCATTCTTTACGCGCGGTCAGAGAATCCCTACAGCCAGAGTGGAACGTATTTCCGGAACAATTAGCAAACCGTCGTGAGCATTCGCGGCCTGGATTTCTATAACGAGTTTCAGTGAAGGTCATCAAGGGGCATGGACATGAGGCCACAGACACATTCTGATTCAACCATTTCGACAACCAGAAGCGAAGAATTGGTGAGGGATCGTGGCAACCATGGGATAGCGCTCATGACCACGATGATCGTCTTGCTGCTGCTCTCGGCCATGGTTGTTGGAGTCTCATGGCTCGTGCTCGATGATCAAAAGTTGGGAGGCAACAACAGCGACCGCCAGCGTGCTTTCTACGGCGCCGAAGCGGGCATGGAGTCTCTCACCGCGAGCCTCGAAAATGTGTTCAACGCTAATTATGCGCCCGACCGGACGGCCATCAACAACCTACTCACTAACCCGGGGCCGCCCTCCAATATTCCAGGCGTCCAATACATTGCTGCGGGCAGCAGCTCCCCAGGGTCTGGTTACCAGATTAGCTTCAGGCCAAGTGCGAGCAATGCCAATGTGCCCGCGAGCGGCTTCGGCACGATCTCCAGCGGGACATATGCTGGCTTGGTGAGTCAAGCTTCAGCGCTTGGTGCAAACCGTGGGGATTCCGATCTTTCAGTTCGGGTTCTTTTCCCAAACAGATCTAGCCTTCTTCGCTGGCCCGAATTTCAACTTCGGGGGACGCGTACACACCAACGGCAACCTGTGGCTCGCAGAAGGCGGCGGTAGTACGCTCACCTTGAGCCAAAAGGTGACCGCAGCCGGCGAGATCATTACGAAGAATCTGGAGAATGGCTGGTTGACGAGTTCCAACTACACGGGCACGGTCAACGTCACCACCGGCTCTGGAGTGGCGAACCTGATCGTGCAGAACCCAAACCAAAGCGTACTGGGCAGCAGCAACTATTACGGCAATATCGGCCCGTGGGATGCATCGTTCAGGGCGATGGCCACCAGCGTCTACAACAACCATATCGCCGTCAAGGAAACCGGTGTGAAGCCGCTCAATGTGTCGATCGCCACGCCGTCGATCGGCGGACAACCGACCGACCTGATTCGGCGGCCGCAGCACAACGAGAACGCCTCGAGTTCCGCCAAACTCGCGGAAAGATACTACAGTCAGGTGAGTCTGCGCGTCCTGTTATCGGACTATGGCCCGTCCGGCGGATGCTCGGATAGCGACATCAGCAGCAACAGCTCCACGAACCTGCCAAATCTGGCTCCGAACGGCGCCGGCCCGGCCACTCCGGTTGATCTGGCCACTCTTGCCTGGGACACCTCCGCCACAGCGGGTGCCGGCCAGCCTCCTTACAATGCCGCACCTTCCTGGCTCACTGGTGTTGGGACGAACACGTTCCCCCTCCCGGTCTCTTATGCGGCTGCGAGCGGCGTCTATTCCCCGACCAATGGTTACTGGGTGAAGCAGTATTACCCAATCATCATAGGTTGCATCAAGATTGACTATCAGAGTAAGGCTACGCCCGGCACATGGGTCGATGTGACCGGTGAAATCTTGAACCTGGGATACACTGGGCGAAATATCAACCCGCAGGGCTCGAGCACAGTTCCCCCAGCTCTCGCCTCCCTGCCGAGCTCGCAGCAGGTCGCCTCAGGTCCGACGGCTCATAGCGGTGTTTCGACAGTCGGGTGCGCGGATCCCAGCGCGAACGCTGTGATCCGGCTCGCACGCGTGAGGGACAATCCGTCTTTCTGGAGTTCCAGCAACCATTGTGGTACTCCGTCCGGCATCACAGCTAACCAACATGGTTACGACTTCTGGCCAAACGTACTCTATGACACGCGCGAAGCACTGCTGCGCGACACCGCTCTAGGCAGCGGGCAGCTAACGCTGGCGGGAGCCATCCACTACCTCGAACTGGATGTGGCGAATCTAGCCAAATGGTTCACCAGCGCCATTGGCACGAATGGCGCGAACGCTCTAGCCAAAGACGGCTACTCAATCTACTTCTCCGACCGCCGCGGCGAAAGAGTGGACAACACGGCCGGGGGTCCGCCCCCTTCGGTCTCAACGACGGCAGCACTCACGGGTGGCTTCGGCTACGAGGACATCGTCAACCCCGCGAGTTCGGGCGCATGCCCCAACGGCACACTCGATGGCGGTGAGGACGTCGAAGGCGATTACATCAATGGCGTGGATCTGAGTCCCAGCCTGCGGACATACGGAGGTACCCCGGCGTTCGACAACAGCGGCTCCTACAACCCTGTCTCCGCAAGTGTCTCGACGATTACTACACCCGGGGCAGTCGTCTCGGCTAACCCCAACTGCACGGCAGCCGGAACCTCATGGCCCTATGCTATTGCCAGCAACGCTAAAGATTTGCGCCAGAACGCGCCGCTGCTCTTCCGCCGCGCCCTGAAGCTTGTCCATGGCGACACAATCAGTCTTGGCACTTGCAATAGCGTGGCCTGTGGTTTGGCTGTTATCTCCGAGAACCCCGTTTACGTGCAGAGCTGTTACAACAACCCGGGGCAATGCGGCATGAGCTCGGTTAGCTGGAGTGCCGCGAGCGTGGGCTCTTCGGTCATCGCGGACGCGGTCATGTTGCTTTCGGACGGTTGGAACGACGTCAACTCGTTCGCATTTCCCTACGATCTCAACAACCGCAAGTCGCAGACGACCACCTACCGCATGGCCCTAATGGCGGGAAAGGGCGTTCCGTTCCAGCAACCTGCCGGAACGGCACAGGACTTCGGAACGGATGGCGGGGTGCACAATTTCCTGCGCTACCTGGAAAATTGGGCCGGCCAGACCCTCTACTACGAAGGCTCGGTCGCCAGCCTGTATTACAACCACCAGGCGGTGGGCATCTACAAGTGCTGCAATACCGTATACAGCCCTCCCACCCGCGGCTACCAGTTCGACACCAACTTCTTGACGCCGAGCTTGCTGCCGCCGCTGACGCCGATGCTCCGTACCATCAACACGATCGGCTTCACACAAATGATGCTGCCCACACAATAAAAGGCGTTACAGCGCGGCACTAGGTCGGCTTGTCTGCTGCGATTTTGGCCAGGCCGTTTTGAGCGAACTAGCTTAACTAGTAGGTAGGACTGGACATGAGCCGAAACCGAGGCCCCCTTTTGCTCGGAGATCGATACTACCAGCAGGCTGTCGGCAAGGATGTGGCATAATGGCACTCATGAGTAACCTTCCTGTTTTCATGTAGGCCGGGGTAGCTCAGCTGGTAGAGCGGCGGTTTCGTAAACCGCAGGTCCGGGGTTCAAGCCCCCGCCCCGGCTCCGTAATTTTAGCCAATGTTTATGCGGCTTTTGTGATGGTCAGGCGGATTTATCGGCAACATGCTTTCTCGCATTTTTCCATTTTTCTGGACCTTCTCGAACACCTTCACCAGGTTCTTCATCGCCGGCTGAGCCAGTGCTGTCGTGGGCTTGATGTAATGCGCTCTGGTGACTTCAACGTTGGCGTGACGGCAGATGTCCGAATAATCCACTCATCCACTCCAATTGCGTAAAGGTTAGTAGCCAAACCTCGGCGGAACGAATGCCATCCAGCCCACTTGACACCGGCTTCTTTTAGTTTTGGTGCGATAACCCGCATCGCCAGGTTCTCCAGGTTCAGTGACCGACCGAGCCTTTCACCTACGAAGATGTACGCGCCAGGCGGGAATCCATTGCGATGCGCTTCCAAACGTTTCTCCACCATTGGAACCAACGGTACGGATGCTTCGCTCGCCTTGGTCTTGGCTTTGTTGTAATTATTTAGCGGGTGAAGAAGCGCTCAGCAACGTGCAGGGTAATGCGAGCCAAAGTCAAGAACGTAAGATTTTGGAGATCTGAGCAACGCAGCAAGGCTAGGCAAAGGGTCGGCGGCTCGTTGACGACTCGTGCGTAGAACGCTGGTCAAGACTTCTT
>QHYS01000021.1:0-5826 GCA_003223325.1 Acidobacteriota bacterium | reverse complement strand
CGATCGTACTCATGGAGGAGATGCTTGGCGAATCTCTGATTCTCCGGCGATCGATAGTGGGGAGCCAGTAGCCGCTCCATATCCGCTGCCAGCCTGCCCGCTGCAGAGGCCAGCCCATGGCTGGAGATCTCACCCTCCGCATAACGGTCACGGAGATCGAGACCCTTCCGAAGAATCGTCTTCACGTGGCGGGGGAATGCGGCCGTCGCGGACGATGCGCTCACCAGCATTTCGTTGCAGCGGCGAGGCTCTTTTGTGTTGCAGCATCCCGTTTTGCTTCGGCCTCCAACCAAGTCACGATTGCAGGCCAATCGAATCGAAGAGGGCGGTTGGTCAAGGCTGGAAGCGGATGAGCGCACCGCGGGCGTCTCTTTTCATTAATCCATCCAACTGGAACCTTCAAGCGATCGGCCAATTCCTCCGGCGTCAGGATCTCGCCGAGGTTTTGCATCCTCATCAGGTGATCTTCGGCGTCTTCGCGGCTGCACCCGGTTGCAGCCATCGTGCGCTCGATGATTTGAGTAACCGAGGGCGAATCCACGAGCATAGGGTCAAGCGGGATCTTCTCGCCGGGCTGAACCGGAGGTCTTTGAAACTTTCGCGCGCGTTCGAGCAATTCTGAAGCGGTAATTTCTTTCATGATGCCTTCTCCGATTGGGATCTCAAGAATGCAAACATCCCGAAGGGAATCCGTTCTACTCTGACGCCGGCGTCCCTCAGAGTTTGCTCCATGCGTTGAGAGCGCACGGGATTCCAACTGTGTATAAGGACCCCAGTACCCGCAAATTTCTTTTCAGCTAGATAGGTCGCTACATCGTGTCCTGAACCGGAATTGATTGCGAGGTCGTGATCCAGACAAACGAGGTCGAAGTGCTGTCGTTCAAGTTCACGAATGGCTGCGGGTGCTTTAGCAACAATCTTACAGGCTGAACCAAGCCACGCCCTGAAGCGCAACTGTCGGAAAAGTAAATCCTCGAACACGTGATCAGTGGCGTCCACGACTATGCAGCGGGGACCTCCGAGCATCGGCATGGAGTATTTCGTAGTTCGTGTCCTGCTCGTGCCGACGCGCATGGCTTTGAGCGGCGTCATTTGATTCGCACTTTCTCGTCTAAGTTAACCAGTTCGAGTCTCCGTTTGTTGCGGCATTTCCCGCACAGAGCCGACTCTTGTCTCATGCCGGTCACTTTAAGAGATACTGGCAGGACTTCGGCACTTGCGTGCAGGCAGGCCATCCGTTTATAGCCGCTACGGAACGGCAATTCGTTGAGCGCGTCAAGAACCTCCGGCGAGATAAAGACCTTGCTTCTTGTATTCATGAGCCTCCAGGAGGACTCTTTCAACGCAGCATGAACGTGATTACCTTTGGGTTGGCAAACCGAAACTCTCATTGTCGGTTCCAGAGCAAGGGCTCGCCAATGGTACGAGTGCGTAATCAACCAACGTCATTTGAAACGTTTGCACTGAGCAACGAGGCTCCGATCGACCTTCTCCACACAGATATTCAATCGCGGCAAAAACGAGACCGAAGGCCATCACGGGCACCACGGCGCGTTCTGGCAGCACTGCCCAGAAAATCCTGTTCACAAAGACAATGAGTCCGAGTTCTATAAATGTCTTCAAAACGCAATCCACAGAAAGTAAATCAGGCCGACGACAATCTCGATGGTGAATGCGGCGAACGCGCATCCGCATTTCAAAAGAGCAAATCCAGCGACTGTCACAGGAATGATTGCTGCGGCAGAAGCGACAGATTTTTGCTTTCGGGTGGTCGGGCGCTGCTCGGAGCGCAAGTTTTCCATTTCGAGTTGGATCTTGCCGCCTTGACCAGGACAGAACCGAGGTTGAACTCCGCCATGGGGAGAGCGAGCGTAGAGCCGAACGATCCAGTTGTGCGAAAGGGAGGTCCACAACGCTACCGTTGAAGGTTTACACGGTCTTCGTTTACGTTGGCTCAAAGCGACCAGGAAAATTGAAGTTTGCGATGCGAACGTTTCCATAACCCTCCTTTTCAAACGGTGGCGCGGGAATTGTTGACTTACCCATCCATGCGAACGTCATCTCCTAAGGTATTTCACGCATTACGTCATGAGCACATCTCCATACTGCCGAGGCTCAATATTTGCTGTTCGCCAATTAAACTCCCTGCACGTTTGTTCGCCACTGGCCGCGATGCTCCCATGAGCATTACCCCCGAGGCGCTGCATCGCGGCTCCCCAATCCCTATGCTTCGTTACGCTCGCTCGATACGCGCTGTCGCGCATCAGCAATGGACTGCCGAGCTTCCCAAGTCGCGTTAGGTTGTTCACGGCCGGAGAATTCCAGGTCAATGAGGTAGTCCCACGCATGATCTAGGAGCGTGCCTGCTTCGCGTCTGGTCATATGCGGTACTCCTGTCCAAATGCTTCGAGGGCAAGCTCCGCCTGGACTACGCGGCGATAGGCGGAATCGGCTCCGATGATTGCCCACAGACTCGCGCGTACTTCGCCCTCGGCGTCACGAAGCACGCATCCGGTAACGTCCTCCCTGTACCGCTTGCAATAGCCTTGGTATTCCTCGGGCGAACGGAAGATTGACGGGTCTGTTATGTCCTCTATCGCGACATCATCGGCGAGCCATTCATACTCAACGTCGGCGATATCCTTCGCGACGTGCTCGGCGCGCGCCAATGCCAACGCACATGCTGCACGTCCTGGAGGTGCGGCGTATCCCGCGTGCTCAAGGAAGAACCGGAAACGCTGTTGTAGTTGGCGGTTCATGGTTAGTTGTCCTCCTGTTCGTCTTCGGCTTCTTCCTCGATGGTTTCCGCGGCATCTTCCAAGGCAGAAACCAAGGCTTGTCCCACTTCGTGGATTTGTATTTGCTGGGCAGCCGCGAGCAGTTGGAAACCGTCCGTGACTCCGAGCCCTTCCTCTAGGACCTCAGTGAGGAAGTACACGTGGTCATCACGCGCGTGCAGCCACGCGGTAAGGTCCGCGGTGTAGGTGTCGGGCTCGATTTCGCTGATTACGTCGGAGGGTTCTGCGTCTTCGGCTGCATCTGCTAGCGCGTCGGCGGCCTTTTCAATGAAGGCATAGACGGTATCGTCGGCAGTTTGTCGCCATGCGTTGCGTGGATAACGTCCGTCATCCACTCGGGACTGCCGTCCTTCAGGCTGACAGACTCTTGTCCGTTGTCGCGCTTCTTGGTTTCGAGGGCTTTGCTAAGGCGTGCTGCTAGACGGGTGATACGATGGCTAGAGCTTACCATGGAGACTATTCCTCCGTGTTGAGTTAGGGCTTGTCGGCTGTTTCCGCAGTCGGCGAGCCCGTCTACTTCTTACTTGTCTTCGTTCCTTTCGATGAATTCATCAATTGCTTTGCGAATCAGCCAAGACACAGGACGGTCCAACTTGGCTCCGATTTGTTCCAGACGTTCCCATTGCTCGGGGCTCGTCCGAATCCCGGTCAACTTCGTCAAAGCGGTCTTGCTTTTATGCTTCACGAATGATAATGTAGCACACTAGAGAACATATGTCAAGCAATAATTGTGCGTGTGTTCTATTATGTAACACATTAGTGTAATCGATGGCTGAACCAACGGAATTCTGGGCAGGTAGATGCCTAGCGGCTTCGTTTGCGTCGCGCTACGAGGCTGCCAGCGCGTCAGATATCCTTTAGGGTTCCCCTGTTCACTGCAGAACCCCGCGGAACATCAATGTGTAGTAGCGTGGTTGTCGTGCAAGTTCACTATCACATTCGCTGGTCGAGCGGAAAGCTCGATTGGGAACGTTATAACTCCCGTGTGGAAGCTGAGGCAGGCGCAAGGCAACTGATACGCCAAGAAGGAACCTACCAAGTTGAGGAATTCAGTGACACCGGGTGTCCACGCTGCCGGGATGCCTAGCCCGTTCTAAACGCCAGTACCCTCTTTGTAGAGCTTGCGATCCATTGGCAGGACTCCATCTTCGCTGCGATTGTGCTGCCGTAGGTTGGGAGCCGCTGTCGGGGACGACGGCTTTGAGCAATCGAAGTCGTAGGCTGAGATGGCCCTCCGTTTGATATCAGGCCGCTGAATCATAACGGTGAATCAATGAAGAGAGTAATAGGCATTTTGTTGGTTTTGTTGTGGACGGCGATTACGGTGAGTTTGGTAGCCTCCTCGCAAGCTTCTAAACAAGCATTCGTCCAGCTTCCACTCGATTGTCACCAGTCGAGGATTCAATCCGGCGTGCCGGTACGGCGGCTGAGTGATGGGAAGATCACACGTATCGATGTGTGCGGAGCTGCCGATTCAGCAGACGATTCATTCCGAAACATTCCGTACGAATTGCCGCAAGGCTATCCTCGTAACTAGGGGAAAAAGTGGGCCATCTTATGCGAGAGAAATAGCGCAGGCCGACGCTGCTTGTACACGAGGTCTGAGTCTTTGCGCTTACGTCCGCAGTCTGATTGATACTCAACAACCATGTACATTCTTTTTGAATTCCTATAATAACGACAACGCAGCGCTGTGCACCCCAGAAGCACAGCTTCGACTCGACCATCCGAATCCGAAGCGTTAATCCAGTCCGACTACTGCGGGGGTTTCTGCTGGATTTTTGTAGTGTTCGTCAGATAGGTCCTGATAAACGGGATTTATTTTCGCTAACTGCGATTCGGGATGCGTAGTTTCCGAAATTGCGACACGAGACTTGGCACGCCGAAAGGGCGGATATCAAAATGCCGGTATCCAAGTTACCGTTGTTTGAGATTAGTCGAGCCCTGCTCCTTCGCGACCTGGACAGCCTTCAGAGTATCTCGAATGTGGGAAGCAGCCTCTAGACGCTCAGCCGCCAACTCTTCTGGCTGACCGTTGCACTCGGTTTGCACCACGTTTCGAGCATTTTCATTGCTTCGAGCGTGCTTTCGGGCACATCTTTGATGTAGTGGCGTTCCGTGGTGCTGAGTGCCGCAGTAGACCCTTCGCTGCAAGTGAATTTGAGAGATCGGCAACGGCCGTTCCGACTCCACGCCGCAGGGAATACCAGCCGTGCCACTTTGGAAGCGATTCGTCTCGTCTATAGTCGTGGTCTGCCTCGCCGTGATCGGCTTTGAGCTTTCGACAAACTCCGCACCCTCGCCGCTAAGAGCAGAGTAGAAGAGGCCGGTTAACTAAGGCGGATTCGCGTTTGTCCTTTGTTTCTGGAGGAAAACTTGCTCCACACCAGCGAATCAAGCAGAGCAAAAGGTTGGCAGCAGGGGAATTCCGTCTTCCCTGAAGGAATTGGCAATGCCAAGTATTGTTCGGTGCCGCAATTCGTTCTCCGGCGTTGCAGAATGAACGCCTTTGCTCACACCATGTTCGGCTTCACGAATACTTATGCGGGCGGGTGCGGCCTGGGAACTCCCTCTTGCCATACTGGTCCATTCCCAAACAACGTACGTCATACATCTTGATTTCCTGGCCGGCCACCAGTCGTTTAAGATTGTGTCAATTGGCGCTGTTCCGTTTTATTTCGGCCGACCAAAGTTAAACGGCCACCATCAGCCCAAATATCGAAACCAATAACCCCAGGCAGAGAGTATGTTTGAGGTGAAATGACTCATCATAACCTCCTGGGGAAGAACTGTCCTGTTGACAGGAAGCGACTAGATAGGTCCAAGCAAGGGCCGTCATGGGATCATACACTTCTTTATCCGTGAGGTAAATTTGCTACTGCTCGCAAGGTCTCGGTTTCAGCAAAATTACGACGCTCAGCTCTATGGGAGATGCCCGAGATTTTCCGACAGATGGTGTGGGGCTAGGTCCTGATCCCCCGCTGGCGGCCCCAAATTTCGTAAAGATACTTTCGCCGAGCTTCGAGTC
>QHYS01000224.1:11639-13948 GCA_003223325.1 Acidobacteriota bacterium | reverse complement strand
CCGAGAGCGTCTTTTCCAAGGCTACGTTCTTACTCGTGTCTTGACCTTGAGATTGCACCAGGAAAGTCGCGCACAAGAACAAGACCAATACCCATGAGTATTTCATGCTCCAAACTCCTCTCAGAAAGCTCCAGCTTAAAAGTCTTTTGATGACAGAAACATTTGCTGCCGTGAATGTTTCAGGGGGCTCTTGCGGAAGAGCCCCTCAGCAGACTTGATTACCAGATAACCTTTAGTGCGACCTGCATCTGGCGTGACGTGGTTACCGTCGCGTCAATGGCACCTGCGCCCGGTTGTGGGTTACCCAGATTATCGAAAAGGACCTCGGTATCCGTCGGCGGCGCGAAGTTGGGACGATTCGTGACGTTGAACGCCTCAAATCGAAATTGAATGTTAAAGGATTCTGAGATCTTTGGGATGTAATTGTTCTTGAAAACATTAGCGTCGAGTTCAAAGAGCCCCGGCCCGGGTATGATATTGCGCCCCGCGTTTCCTGCAGTCAGCCAATAGGTGCCCTGATACAACACCGGCTGTTGAAAAGCGAAACATTGCGTCTTGATGTAATTATCGACGCTTCCAGGGTTAATGAGAGACGCGCAGCCCGGCGTGTTCAGACGGACCGGATAGTCAAAGGGGTCAGTGTTGTTCTCGCCGACGCCGTCTCCAGAGATGAGTGGCGTAAACGAAAGCCCACTCTGTACCGTCAGAATGCCTCCGAATTGCCATCCGCTTGCGACGCCTTTCAACACACCGTGGAGGCCCGCCAGACTGGGTACCGTATATTCGCCGCTGATCACCAGGTTGTGCCGGATATCTGTGTCGGCAAGAGACCTCCGTTGATGTTCGTCAAAATAATACAAGCTCGAAGAGAGCGAGTTGACGTACGGGTCGCCAATGTTCGACCCGGAACTCGTATCCATGTTCTTGGAGAACGTGTACGATCCGGTGACATTCAGGCCGCGAGAAAGTCTCTTCAGCACGGACACTTGCAACCCATGATAGATCCCGCTCGAATTCCACAGCCTAGCTGGTTCACGGCCGATACAGCAATTCTGCCTCACAACAGGGGTTTGGTCTGGCCCGTACAGCGAGCACCCAAATGGGGCGTCCGGATCCACGTTGAGAGTGCCGCACGGCCAGAGGTAACCGATGTTCGGTGCGAAAATGGGCAAAAAGATGTTGATGTCATCGTGGTGGAAGGGATCATGCACGCTTCTGTTCCCGACGTAGGCAACTGTGGCCGTCAACGAAGGGAAGATCTGGCGCTGCACGCTCATATTCCACTGCATCACGTAGTTTACGGGCGGATTTTGTTCGTTATAAAAAGCCCGCTTGCTATTCACATCGCCCGCAGCCGCCAGGAAAGCCGCCTTCGGCCAATCGCCCTTTTTTATTTTAGGTGTGTTGGCCGATTGCAAGGCTGGCCAATCCTGGGAACCTGCTTCGGCCTGTACCAATAGGACATCGTAGACGCCAAAGCCTGCGCGCACCGAAGTCTTCCCGTTGCCAAATGGGTCCCAAGCCAGACCAACACGCGGTTCGAAATTCAACTTTGGAGTAATGAGGGTTGGGCCATACACCGGTGCCAGATCATACTTTGCCACGACAGCCGCCAAGAGTGGGTTCGCGTTGATGGGGTGCCTCATAATCGGAAATGGGCAGGTCAGACATTGCAGGCTCGCATCCGTGCCCGTATTAACCGTATCGGTTGGCGCGGCGTACTCATAGCGCAGGCCGGCATTCACGGAAAGGCGCTGCGTGACATGAACATCGTCCTGCACGTAAGCACCCCAAATCCACTGGCGCTCATGGTGCGACGTGTCTCCAATTCCAGAATTGGCGATCAGACTAGATGGGGCATCGGCAAAAAAGGACGTAAGACTGGGGAACATCGTCCAACCACCGATGAACCCTCCTGGCCCTTTGCTGTTGTTTTGAGTTCTATTAATTGTCACTCCAAATTTTACGGAATGGATCCCTTTGGTCCAAAACGTGTCGTTGTACCATTGGAAGTCATTCCAAACAGACTGAGTGGTCTGCCACAAAGTCAACCCACCTTGAAATGCCGTAAGCGCTCCGCCGCTCGAAGTGCTCCCAACCGCAATCCTGCCGATGGTCTGATTAGGCCTGATCCCCAATGTCGTATCGGCGGCAATCGGATTCAGGGCGGTTGCGCCGCTGGGCGAGGCAATCGTTTGGCGGTTGAAACCGAAGCGCTCTACATTGATGACGCTATTCGAGAAGGCGTGGTCTTCCTCGATGCTGTACGTTTGCCTGTAAATAAACCGGTTGGTTACTAAGTCATTCAG
>QHYS01000224.1:0-11625 GCA_003223325.1 Acidobacteriota bacterium | reverse complement strand
TTCCCCAGAGACTGTCTTTCTGGCCCAGTTTCCGATCCACGCGGAATGTCTCGTAGTTCTCACTGGTGACCTGCCTTCCGGAAAAGGCGTATTTGCCCGTATTACCGTTTCCACCCACGCAAGAAGCAAAAGGACAAATCAGCCCTGCGTTAGGGGCCGGCCATAAAGGAAGGTATGGCGCAACATTCGGGCTGATTGGATTCGAAGTGAACGTCGCACAGTTAGGAGGCGCGCACACGAGGCCCTGTGCGGCCGTTGGCGAGGGCACGAATGCGACTTGGCTCGTGGCCAAATCTTGCCGGACGCCCTCGTAATCTCCAAAGACGAAGAATTTGTCCTTTTGTATCGGTCCTCCCGCCGACGCGCCAAACTGATTCCGGCGGAAAGGCGCGATCGGACCAGGCGCATCGAAGAAATTCTTCGCGTCCATGGCGCTGTTGCGCAGAAATTCGTAAGCATCCCCGTGGAAGGAATTTGTACCCTGCTTGGTGATGGCGTTAATGATCCCGCCGGCCGACTGGCCGTATTGCGAAGAAAAACTTCCGGTCAGCACAGAAAACTCACCGATGGCGTCCACGCCCAGATTCGCTGAGAGAAAGTTGCCCGGCGCAGCGTTGAATGAGTCGTTCAGGCTGATTCCATTGAGCATGTAGTTGTTCTGGGTCGGACGGTTTCCAGAGACGGTTATTACGGCTCCCCATCCGCGAGAAGCCCGGTCGCTTGTCGTCACTGCGGGCTGAGTACGCACAGCATTGACCCCGGGCTCGAGGGTGGCCAGATCGGTCCAGGAACGGCCGTTCAAAGGCAGTTCGCGAACTTCAGGACCAGTTACGACTTCGCTTAATGTCGAGGAGGTGAGCTCCACGTTGGGCGCAGCGCCCGTGACCTCGACGGTCTGCGAAGTCTGTCCTACCTTCAGTGAGAGATTCACCGTTTGTTGAGCGCCGACCGTCAAGTCGATCCCATTGGCGACGGTCCTCGAGAAGCCCGGCGCCGAGGCCGTGACCTCATACGTCCCCGCGTTGAGGTTCGGTGCCGTATAAAACCCTTGAGCGCTAGTCATAACGGTCGTTGAAATTTGAGTTCCCGTATTCGTTACGACCACTTGAGCGTTCGGGACGACGGCGCCTGAAGGATCAGTAATTGTGCCGTTAATGGTTCCTGATATCGCGCCTTGGGCTCCTAGCCGCACGGGAACGCACAAACTAAGCAAAACGAGCACGACTAGCGACCTGAAGCTCGGTACGTGCAACTTCGATTTCATAAACCCCTCCTTGACCGCATGCGACCTCAAGCCATCGCTGGAACCACTCGGAAACCCAAAACCAGCTCGAATTCGTTCACTTAGCAAAGCCAGCTAGCCTTAGATTTCCCCGTGGGGCCTTTTCCCTAGGCTACGAAAGGAACACAGCCCCAACTCCGGAAACGCCGGAATACAGGTTCTTTTGTAGGCGGAACTTTGCCGCATGTGCGGCAGAAGTCAATGAAAAGAGGCTGACTTTTGGCTGAAAACTATCTGACTGAGGCGACGCTCACTGGGCCGAAAAGAGACGGGCTGGCTGGAGTCGCCTCTGCGCCAAACTGCGCTTCCCGTCCCATTGGCATAAGACATGGGATTCCCGCTGAGACTTCTCGTGTTGATTTATGGCCCTGCTAGCTTCGCGGCGGATATTCTTTATGGTACCCGTTACGGCTATTCGTAACGGTAAAGCTGCCGTCGGACTGCGCCTTCACTTTGATGTAATGAGCGGTGGTTTCATCCGGATTAGCAATGAACTCCTCGGGCGAATTCAGGTCCTTGGCGTCCACAGCGTAATGCAGCTGCCAGAGGTCCGCCAAGCCCGGTGCCTTGTGGAGAATCTGGAAGGAGTCCGACGCGCCTCCCTTCTTGGCTCCGTTATTCATTATGGCGACTCGCGGATGAAGCGCGTACACGAGCATCGGCAGCCCGGAGATGTTCTGTCCGTGGTGCGTCGTCAGGTACAGATCCGCCGTGCCAATGAGGTTGCGTGGGCACGCCAGGTCGTGTTCGTGGTTCCAAGTCAGGTCGCCAAAATCAACCATACGGAATTTGCCCAACGAAATCACCGTGCCCACCGACTGCGCGTTTTCCCCCCCGAGCAGTGGATCCTTGATTTCGTCCTTGGGCTGAAATTCAGAACAGAGCGGATTGGCCGCGCCGGCGCCCGGTAGAGGTCTACTGATTAACTCGGTGGCCGCCGAGACAACCTCGACGTCAATGCCCTTAATCGGAAGCTTTAGCCCTGGTTTCGCAACGATGTGCTGATGCTGGCCTTTGTCGCGAACGCTGACGTAACTCTGATAACTTTGAGGAACACCAAGGCTCTGGTCGGTAGTCGGACCATGATCGACAAAGGTCCGTATTGGTATTCTCATGGCCAATTCCGGCACTCCGCCAACGTGATCGCCATGATAGTGAGTAATCAGCAGATAATCGACCTGGCTGACGCCCGCTCCTTTCGCCACGGCCGCTATACGCGTGGCGTCCCGTTCTCCTGGAAAACCGGTATCGACGAGCATGGATTCCCCGGAGGGGGAGACAAAAAGCGTCGATTGCCCGCCCTCGACATCAACGAAATAGATGTCCAGTGCATTATGCCGCTGCGCCCAGACGACAGAAGAGAGCAGAAGTGCCGTGAGTGTTGTTAGGAATAGAAGCCTCTTGCCCATAAAGTCTCCTAAATTCAGCCTGCTTCCGAGGCGATGATCTAAATGGTTGGTCATCATTCGAAGATGGCGGTCCTTAGTGTACGTTCTTGTCGAGCCAGCTCATGAAGAACTTGGAGATGCCCGCGCTGTTCTTTTCGGACATCATTTGGTGGCCGTTGCCCGGCAGTCCAACGCTCTCGAGTCCCACGAACGTGGTCTTCACGCCCGACTGATTGAGCCACTTGGCAACACAATGAGCGTAAGGGCGGTGATAACTGGCCTCGCCCGCCACGTTGAGGACCGGTATCGCCTCCAGGTTTACCAACTTGTGCGCGGGCTCCTTCTGCACCCAGCAAGGAATCAGATCGGGCCCATCTGCCTTTTCTTCGCGAACAGGCTGCAATTCCGAGGCTTCCTTTATCGGTGGATCATAATGAATGAAGGTATTGGTCACGCCCCAGATGCGCCCTGGACCTGACGAGCCGCGTTCCGCGTTCTCGATTGGCGGCGCAACCGGTTCGGCCGCGATGATCGCCTTGACGAGCTGATGTCGATTGTCTGCCACCAGCCAACCGGTAGATGCTATACCCGAATGGAACACAAGGATGACCGGCTGGCCGATCATGTCCAGCAGTTGCTCAATCGCTTCCTCGGTCACTTTCTCGGGTACCGCCGCAGTCTGCATTTCGGTCTTCGCGAAATAGTCAAATACCGGGTCGCCCATCTTGCCTTTATTCGGCGCATCGCTCGGCCACTGAGTATACTTTTTCAGCTGCGGCCATTCCGCGCCTTCTTGTGCTCGGTGTTCTTTGATATGCAGCTGTTTGGCCCAGTCCGAGGCCGGCGACCGTCCCCCGGTCCAGACTTCTTCCATCAACGGACCCGAACGCGGTGGCGTGATCATGCCGTCAACGCCCGGAACGTAGGCTGAACGCCCGTTCCCTGGATAATCCATCACGTACACCGTATAGCCTTGATTGACGAAATCATAAGCCCACCCGGGCCGTCCATCTGGCGTTTGTATGAGTGCGTATGCTCCCTGGCCGCCTCCTCCGGTTATGAACACAATTGGATACGGATGGCGGATGTTCCTCGGTACCCACACTTCGACATACATCGCGCCGTGCATGGTTTCGTTGCCGGGCTCCCCCACGTAATGGCCGCCCACGTAGAAATGGCCTTGGCGTCCGATCTCCGCGGTAGAAAACGTCGGAATCGATGCGCCGGGGGCCGAGCCTGCGGCCCGAGGCTTCAGAGCGAACCAGGTGCTGACTAGAACTCCAGCTAATATCAAAAGTGGAGCGGAGATCCTCGCATTCATTAATCGTCTCCTTCCGACTGCCCGCATTTCTCATGCAGCGGTTTCCGCGGGGCAGTCTCCGAACCGGTTTGCGATTTAGATCAGAACTGAAAAGCCGTTGACCCGTGCATGCACACGCTGGCCCCCCCCCTGCGCGGTAACGCCAAGAAGTTGAATATCCGGGGATGAGACAGCGAAGTCAATGAAAAATGGCTGATTTTTAGCTGACGAACGATCGCAGCGTCATGGTTAGCGGAGGCTCTTATACGACTCCATACGGCCTCAGCGGGCATTTCCACCATCCGTTTGGGTATGGGCGAGGCGAAAAATTCCGAACAGCGAGTCAGTACGCACCCAGGTTCGCGGAATTCGCGTGGTCAGTTCGGTTCCCGCAGCCGACATAATAATTTCCTGTCGTTCAGATTTCAGGGAAAAATCAGCGGCTTATCATTGACAGAAACGCGCGTGAACCAGTAGGGTCGCTGTCTATCGCTAAACGTGTCACCAAGGGGCCGTATGTCCGTATGTCTCTCACCTTCTTCCATCCGGCCCCTCCGCTAACGATACGTCCCGCGATTGGATCGAGGAAAACAATGTTTCCTGCCAAACGATTGCCGATGATGCTTTCCATTGCGTTTCTCTGTTCAGTCGCGATTGCTCAAGCTCAAGACTGGAGTTTTGTCGCGCGATTGAACCGTGCTTTGGACGATATCGTTGCGCCCGATGCCAAGGTTGAAAAGGTTGCCGAGAGTTTTGGCTTTCTCGAAGGGCCCGTCTGGGTTCGCAAGGGCGGGTACCTGCTGTTCAGCGATATTCCAGCAAACGTGATCTACAAGTTCACGCCAAGCGACGGCAAAGTGTCGGTTTTTCTGCCTTATAGCGGATTTACCGGCACGGATTCGTCGACCGCAGGTATGCAGCTGAATAACGGCAAGGGAACCGTTACCCTCCTCGGTTCCAACGCCGTCACGATGGATCCACAGGGCAGAGTGGTCTACTGTGCTCACGGTGATAGGCAGGTGGTACGTCTCGAATCGGACGGGAAACGCACCGTTCTCGCCAGCCAATATGAAGGCAAACGGCTCAACAGTCCGAACGACCTCGTCTTTAAGTCTGACGGAGCGTTGTACTTTACCGATCCCCCGGCGGGACTGCGGGATGGCGACAAGGATCCGAAAAAGGAGCTGCCCTTCAATGGCGTCTACCTTTTGAAGGATGGGCAGCTTCGTCTGCTTTATAAGGACATGGCCCTTCCGAATGGAATAGCCTTCACACCCGATGAAAAGTACCTCTATGTGAACGATTCAGTGAAAAAGACGATCTTGCGATTCGAGGTGAAGCCGGACGACACCCTGGGAGAGCCACAATTGGTCATCGACATGACCAGCGATAAAGCACCCGGCGGCCCGGATGGCATGAAGGTTGATCAGAACGGAAATATCTATTGCACCGGTCCCGGCGGATTCTGGATTATTTCTCCCGACGGCAAGCATCTGGGCACGGTGCTGACAACCGAACTTCCGGCGAACCTGGCTTTTGGGGAGGCGGACGGGAAAACGTTGTATTTGACGGCGCGAACCGGGCTTTATCGCATTCACCTTAAAATCGCGGGAATTCAGCCCCGAGGCTCCTGAGGGCCGAACAGGAAATCACGGCATTCAAAGGGCCCAATCTGACGCAAATTTACGCCAACATCCAAGGAGGAGCTCCATGAAAGCGGTCGGACTAGCGGTACTGATCACACTCGGGTGCGTTCTGTTGCCCCTCGCGGCGCAGCAAAAGAGCGGCGGAAATGAGAAGGGTCCTGCGCTGGAAAAACAGCTTTGGGGAATCGAACAGCAGTGGCTCCAGAGCGAGCACGACAAAAAGATGGATTTCCTAAGAGACCTCTGGACGGATCAATTCTTTGACCTCTTGCCCGGAGGACGGCACGTCACCAAAGACGAGATGCTGGACCTTTTGTCGAAGGGCAATTCGAAGCCGGGGACCGGCGCTTTTCCGGATAATTTTAAATTACAGGCGGTATATGGAAACGTGGCATTGGCCACCGATCACACCGTCATCAAGAGCCTTGACACCAATGGCCAGTTAGTCTCTAGAGAGATCAGCGCGCTGCGCATGTTTGTCCGCGAAAACGGCAAATGGAAGGTGGCTGGGGCAGCGTTGGTTCCTATCGGGCAATAAATCGAATCGGGTAGAACGCCGTCTGTACGCCAAAGCGGTTATTCCTAAGACGATAGGCCCACGCGCTCGAGTAATCTGTGAAACCTCGGATCCGTGCGGAGTGTGTCCAGCTGGGGATCCCACTTCAGCCAGGTCATTTCAGCGCAGCAGTCGTCATACGCCTTATTAAGCCATTCGAAAGCTTGCGCCTTCTCTCCCAACCCTGCATAGATACTGGCGGTGGCGTATGCGACCGAGCAGCCGGTTTTCGCAAGTCGCTTCGATTCCTGAATCACCTCCTGCGCCCTGGCCTTCTCGCCCGCAATGCCGTAGAGAAATCCCAGGCCTCGTACGACATGGACGGTTCCTCCTAAAGCTTTTGCTCTCTCATACTCCGCGATCGCTTCTTTGTACTTTCCCAGTTGCGCCTGCACCATGCCGGAGCAAAAATGCGTCGCGGCAAAATTTTCATCCAATTCGACCGTTCTACGAAATTGTTGGACGGCCTTCTCAAAACGGCGCGCCCCGTAATATAGCCACCCTAGCGTTGAGTTTGTAATTGCCGAAAGCGGCTCGATTTCACGCGCTCGCTCAATCTCTCCGATCGATCTGCCCGCTTGACCAACCGCCATCAGATACTCTGCGTACCACCGATGAGCGATGAGGTTATTGGCATTGAGCTCTATGGCTTGCTGGAATTCTCTTCCCGCTTCCTGCCAATCCCAAACCAGCATAAGGGCATAACCGAGCGCCGCATGAGCTTCACTGATTGACGGGTCGATTTCTATGGCTCTCCTCGCAGCCTGCTGAGCCTTGGCAGATGCCTGTCTCGTCGGCAATAGGCCAAAGATGGCGGACATGTCGTACGACTCCGCGATGCCGGCGTAAGCCTGTGCGAAAAGCGGCGCCTCATTAACTGCTTCTTCGAAAAAGACGGTCGCTTTCTTCAGCCCGTCGTCGTTTCTCCCGGTATTTTCGATCAGGTAACGGCCCTTGAGATACGAATTGTAAGCTTCTTGGCCAAGGGAAAATGCAGTCGCAGAACGGACCCGACTTCGAGAGAGCCGGGAGGGAACTTCGGCAGCAATTGCGTGGCTGACTTCTTCGTGTAACTTGAGCTTGTCCACTAATTCGCGGTCATAACTCTCGGCCCAAAGATGCTGATCGATTGTTGCGTCCAGCAGTTGCACGGTGATACGAACGCGATCACCGGATCGCACGATTGCGCCCTCCAGTAGCGCATCTGCTCTTAGCTCGCGCGCGATCTGTGGCAGGATCTTGCGGGCGTTCTTATAAGCCATCACTGACGTTCTGGAGATCACTCCAAGGTGTGGAATCTTGGCGAGAGCGGTTATGATGGCATCGGTCATACTGTCAGCCAGATGCTCATCATTCGGGTCTCCAGAGAAGTTCTCCAGCGGCAGCACGGCTACACGGAACGATTGGGAGCTGTGGCCCTCAGTCCCCAGGGACGATAAATCAGTCTGCTGGATTTGTGCCTTTAGACGGTAGCCGTGCCGCGGCAAAGTTTCGAGCAGGCGGGGATGTTCCGCTGAATCGCCTAAAGCTAAACGAAGTCTTCGAATTGCAGAATTGAGGCCATCATCGAAATCCACAAAGACGTCGTTGGACCAAAGTCGTCTGCGCAGTGCCTCTCGGGTGACGACTTCACCGCCATGCTCAAGCAAAAGCGTGAGGATTCGAAAGGGCTGCTGTGGCAGCGTCGTCTTCACCCCCGTAGAGCTGAGCTCTGCCGTTCGAAGATCGAGCTCAAATCCAGCAAACCGAATAACTTGAGATGCGCCGGAAAGTGCCACCTTGGGATCCCCCTTCCCGACTGAATGGAACGCTATCTAACACTTAAGCCTTGTCGGAGTCAACTGTTGCAACCTCCCGGTGTCACCAAGATAGAAATGTCCCTTTTTTAGGTTTTGCTGTTTGGTTGTTCGTTGAGCTTGCCCGTAGCGAAGCCCTGCGGAGCCCTTAGGGCGCAGCGCAGGGCAAGCTCAACGAACGGACGCCCGTTGCCTCTCGCCCGCGGTTTTTCTGACGGCCCCGCTTTTTCGCAGAAAAATTTCGCTTCAGGAGCGCCTAAGAGCGACGATTCCCAACTCCCTCGACCCATAGCATCCCCCCTTTTCGCACTTCACCGTGACTCACAGCCGCTCCACGACGGTCCGACAGCCACTGCCTCTCGCACCGCTTTCTGCTCCACATACAACGCCAGCGGCACCCCATAGCGCTCGATCCAGGCACGCAACGTATCCACAACGGCCCAGATCGTATCTTCCTCACCCATTCGCGCCAACGTTCTGTTCGTGGCGTCATCGACAATGTCCATCAAGCAGCCGGTTGGCCCGCGCTCTTCCAGCCACCGATGAAAGCTCCCGTCCATCTGCACCATCTCTCCAAAGTGCTCCTTGCGCTCGCGCCGGCGACGATGCTGCCGCACCTTCCGCTCTCGGCTCCACAGGCCCGCCGCCAGCATCCACTGTCGTAGCGTCTCCGCATTCACCTTTAGTCCGTCCTCGGAATCCAGATGCTCGGCTGCCAAAGTCGGACCAAAGCGCTTGCCTACCGCCCACCGTACTTCTCTCGTACCGACCGCAGTATCTTGCGAAACTTCGAGTCATGAGCATGGCTCGAGGGTCGGCCCTCGCTGCGAGGCTTCAGGCCTGCCGCGCCCTCGTCGCGGTATCGCCTCCACAACCGCTTCGCCTGGCGGTAGCACACGTGCAGAAGCTTGCTGGCATCGACGATCCGCAGCTGCTTGCTCCGCACACGCGCCAGCACTTCCACCCTTCTCAACTCCTCGTTGCTCATCTCTGTCCGCCCCAATCCGACCTCCTTTCGGAGGTCTTATTAAGGGGACTTTTCTATTTTGGACAAAGGGGGACATTACTATCGTGGCGTAACACTGTTGCAACCTCCCGGTCTCGAGGGCCACTCCGACGATCCTTTCGTTTTCCTTTATCCGGCCAAATCACGCCAGTCGGTCAAATTTCAGAGACAAATCAGACCCTTTTCGTTTGACATTCGGAATTTAGGGCTTATACAGATCGAGCTTCGATATATGGTGAAAATGATGTTTATCGGATTGGATGCGGCTGAAGCTCGCCAGTTTCATAGCATCTGCAGTAACTCGGTTCGGCTTGACGGAGGTTAGGCATGAGACGTAACACGTACATCGAGACGGGCTTTTTGATTGCCATAGTCGGGCTGGCAATCGCTTCGACCGTTTTCGAGAGAAGGGCCGCCATAGAGGCCGCCGGAGTTCAGGCGCCCAGATTCGAGGTGGACCCGTTGTGGCCTAAGCCGTTGCCGAATCATTGGCTCCAGGGAATGACCATCGGCGTATCGGTCGATGCTCAGGACCACGTGTGGATCGTCCACCGGCAAGGCTCGCTCGAACCCGGAGAGCTGCATGCCGCAACCAACCCACCCGTGGCGCAATGCTGTGCTGCTGCACCTCCAGTCCTCGAGTTTGATCAGGAGGGCAACCTTCTCCGGCATTGGGGCGGCCCTGGTCAGGGTTACGATTGGCCGAACTCCAATCACGGCATCACCATCGATTACAAGGGCAACGTCTGGATTGCCGGGAATGGCCGCGGTCCCCAAGGCGGGGGTGGTGACAACGAAGGACAAGTCGGAGGGGGCCGTTTCTACGACAACATGGTCCTGAAATTCACACAGGACGGTAAATTCCTGATGCAGATCGGCAAACCCAATCAGAGCAAGGGCAGTAACGACGTGGAGAACCTCCGCTTACCGGCTAAGTCCTTCGTCGATAAGGAAACCAATGAGGTGTATGTCGCTGACGGCTACGGTAACCACCGGGTGATCGTCTACGATGCGGATACCGGCAAGTACAAGCGGCACTGGGGCGCTTACGGCCATAAACCTGACGATACCGATTTGGGCAAGTATGATCCAGATGCGCCACCCGCGCAGCAGTTCCGGAACCCCGTGCACTGTGCAGACCTCTCCGTGGATCGCTTGTTATATGTTTGTGATCGGACGAACGATCGGATCCAGGTGTTCAAACCAGACGGTACTTTTGTAAAGGAAAAGTTCATCGAGAAAAAGACGCTGGGCGCCGGCTCGGTGTGGGACATCGCCTTCTCCAAGGACCCGAAGCAAACCTATATCTATCTCGCGGATGGGGAGAACGATAGAGTTCATATCCTGCTCCGCGATTCACTCGAAGTACTGACGACTTTCGGCGAGGGCGGACGGCAGCCGGGTGAATTCTACGGTGTTCACAGCATCGCCACCGATTCAAAAGGAAATATCTACACCACCGAGACTTACCGGGGGCAGCGTGTCCAGAAGTTCGTTTTTAAAGGCCTGGGTCCAGTCACAAAGGAGGACCAAGGTGTAGTTTGGCCCAAGAAAAGCTCTTGATCGATATTCATCCAAGTTGGAACGATCCGGATCAATCGAGCTTCGATGACTGTGAATGACTTTGATAGTCCGCTCCCAAATCAATCCCACGAGAACCGGAGGTGGCTCTCAATGACGAAGGTCTGGGTGTTACTCGCAGCCGCACTGATGTTGATTTCGTCCTCGGTCTTCGCTCAAGAAAACATAAAGCCAGGCACCAAGGCCTGGACAGATTTGGAAAATACTCTTAGAGATGCCAATCTCAAGTGGCTGTGCCAGGGGAAGTACTACAAGCCGAAGAGACAAGATTGCGTGGATTTGCGGGCGAAGTATTGGGATGACCAATTCTTCGAAATGAACCCTGGGCCCAGCGGCACGCAAACCAAAGCACAAATGGTCGCAGCGCAAACTGCGGGCGCTAAGACCTACCCGGATGTCGTGCGCGGTGAGGGACCCAATCCAACAGAGTTCAAGTTAATGGCGGTTTACAACAACGGGACCTTCGCCATGGCGGTTGATCACACTATATTCAAAATTCGTTTGAACGCGGAAGGAAAACCTGATTTTGATCATGTTGCTCCCAATAACCGCACCGACCACTGGTACCTGGATGAGACTGGCAAGTTGGCTGTGGTACGGGAAGTGACTTATGCCCGCGTATTTGTGAAGAAGGACGGGGAGTGGAAACCCGCGGTAGGTGCTTCATCTCCTCGTCCACCATCGAAGTAACTTGTGAGGAGTTCCACGACGTGTTGCCGCCGATGCGGCCAGAATGCCCAATTTGAGCGGCGCCTGAGCCGGGTGCGGCGTGTCGCGGCCCCGGTCAGATCTTGATAAACGCCAGAATAGAACGATCCGCAATGGCCTTGATCGGAACAGGACGAAGGCGGTTCGTCATCCCCCGGCCCTTCTCAAAGAAGTCCGGTAGCGAGGTAGACTGCACAACCCAGACGAGCGGAACCTTGAGCGCACGGCAGGTGACGGGAATTGAACCGCAATGCGCTACCACTTCGAACCCCCGTTCTGCGTGCAAGAGCCGCACCAAACTCTCGCGAAAAAGAGCATGGTCGTCGACGATTAAGATGGCAATCGTCTTTTCTGTTGCTTCA
>QHYS01000223.1:4033-5083 GCA_003223325.1 Acidobacteriota bacterium | reverse complement strand
TCTACCAACTTTTCCAGTTCATCCTGTATAAAGCCGCTTTGCATGGCGTAATGGTGATGGAGGTCGATCCGGCTTACACTAGCCAGGAATGCTCTCGATGCCATCAGATATCCAAGCCCAACGGAAAATCGTTCCGCTGCGGCTATTGTGGACACCATGACCACCGAGATGCTAACGCGGCATTCACGCTCTCGGAGCGGGTCATGCCTATCGGTGGAGTTGCCATGGAGTCAGAGAGCCATGGTAGAGGCCTATTGGTTGTCCCCTTTCTGGGAACGGAGGTGCAGCAATGTACCTAAGCAAACAGAATCCCAGGGCCTGCCCTGGGAGAACCAATGATCGCGACCTCCCGAGCGGCCTCCGTATCTTACAATTGGCTTCTTACGGTAGGTGATCTTGCACAGCTACGAAGTTGCTGAGTATGCTGCCAAAGGTCCGTGCCGTGTCGTAAGCGGGTAAGCGATCGTTGCCGGGAGTTGCCGGACCGCTTCGACATTCATGAATGGATTCGACGACTGGATATAGAACAGAGTTTGGTAGCAGTTCCGTGCGGAAGCGCGAGCGGCTAGCAGAGATCGCAAGCAGCTGGCTCGAGGAGCACACTGTGAAGAGATATATGGGTTTCGTACCGATCGGAGTTAGGGAATACGTCAAGCTGCACGTGAAGGCTAACCCGGACGAGAATCCCACCGACTTGCTGGCGCGCTTGCGAGGTTGCGTTTCGGACGCCTTGGCAGGCGCGCGTTGCCACTGCGGAGCACGCATTTGGGTTGTCGGGTCCGTCTCAGCGGGCTATGGGTGTTTCACATGCATCACCGGCGAGGCTTTTCCTAGCGAAGACTACGAGATTGATGAGATCCTCAACGCCCGTGGGGAGCTCACAGCGCGTGGTTTTGACAGGCCGTGAGTGTGGGCCGATCTCCGAACGTACCCAAGGGGGTGGGCCGCGTTCCCATCTCTCCTACATCATTCATCATTTTTTCGGCGGTCGGTCCTCGCGATTAGCGCAGTCATGTCCTTACATGTCCCCAAGCAGCAATGGGCTAACTT
>QHYS01000223.1:0-3937 GCA_003223325.1 Acidobacteriota bacterium | reverse complement strand
GAGTTTCGACGTTGACGCGCCACGCGCCATTCCGGACACCGGTCTTCATCGAGTAGGTGCGATAACCTCCATCGCGTCCGCCCCGAACCGAAAGCGCGATGCGGTCAGCAGTGATCCAGCCGTGCCTGCGGTCGTATGTTTGCCATTCATGGATGATGTCAGTATTCAAAGATGTGGGAGAGAAGACGGCACTGTAGAAGTAGATCGGAACCCCTGGGGTCAGATGAAGTCTGGGCACGAGTCGAAAGAAACCAAGCCAGCCCTGCTTCTCGGATTGCACCAGATAAGCTCCGTCCTCTGTTCGTACGATGGAATGATGAACACTGGCGTCCTGCAGGGAGAGTGGAAGCGGGGGAATGATGTTCATGAAATACAGGACGTGAACGAGGATGAAGATGGCTGCACTAGAGGCGACAACTCCCCCCCTGCGATGAGAGAAGCTCTCTTTGGCGCGTCCCCGTAGTAAGCGGACGAAAAACCACCAGAGCACCAGACTCAAGGCTCCGCTGAGCAGGAAGACCAGGCGTCCCATAGCGTGAAGCACAACGGGCAAGATGAAAATCATGAGACAGAACAGGGAAAGAAAAAAGAGACTGAGCTGAAACTCAAGGCGCGCGTGCCTGCTTTTGAGCTTTTCATTGGCAACGAAGGCCGTGCCAAGGAAGAGATAAAAAGGCCAGCTCACCCAAAAAGTGCCGCTGCGGAAGTAGAAAACCATAAAAGTGCTCAACAGGCCTCCGAAGAAAAATTGCAGGATATTGAGGAGCCAATCGTCGAGCTTCGTGGCCCTACCTTCCCGTTCGCGATCGACATTCTCCCCGCTATTCAGCCAAAAGATGCAGAGCGCGACGACGAAGAGATGGACAACCACCCAGAAGTTTTCCCAGAACATGTCAATCCGCTTCAAGGTGACAGAGTCGAAGACGAAGCCACCAACAAGCGAAATGGAGGAGAGAGAGAAACCGAATCGCGCGTAGCGGGTGCTCGTTTGGCTTACCCGTTTCAGCAATGACCTTCCAAACGCGTCAGTGGGCATTCGGCGAAAAAGCATCGCACGGAGGTGCAGCGCCAGGGCATCGACCGGGGCCAAGGGTTCACGCAACCTGCCCTATGTAGAACTCCCCCAACACGATCACTCCTAGGAAGATTTGCAGGGATCTCGCTGCAAACTGCGGACACTAGCAAAGATCAGCTTGTCGCGTTCGCCATAATGATTCAGAATCCAGCGTTCGCCTGGTCGGTCTTGAAAGCCCAAGAGTCTCGGATGAGGAGAATCGAAATGGCGCGTTCTCAGTTTACTGCCACACTCTCCGCAGCCGTTCTGCTGGCCGTAACTCGATTCATCGCCGCCCCGGCGGAGGGCGCCGCCGACCCCCCGAAGCTCCTGGAGAAGGCCAAGGAAGTTCATCGGCGAATCATCGCCTTCGACAGCCATCTGGACGTTCCTTTTAATTACCCTGGCGCGTCCGCTGATGGGAAGACACAGTTCGATCTGCCGAAAGTAGCGCGGGGGCAACTGAAGGGCGCGGCGCTGGCAGTCTTTGTACCGCAAGGCCCTCGCACTCCAGAGGGATATGCCCAGGCGCGAGCGGACGCCGAGAAAAAGTACGAACTGATCAAGGCCGTCGCGGAACAGAACCCGAATCTCGCGGCCCTGGCATACTCACCCGCGGATGTACGCCGCATCACGGGTGAAGGGAAGTTCGCCGTCGTAGTGAGTCTGTTGAACGCCTATCCCCTTGGCAGCGACCTCTCCCAGATCGATGAGTGGTATAGGCGAGGCGTCCGGATCTTTGGCTACACTCACGCCGGTCACAACCAGTGGGCGGATTCCTCGCGGCCCAGCCAGGCGCTCGGCGATGGCCCGCAGGAACATGGCGGACTGTCGGACCTGGGCAAGCAGGGCATCGCTCGTCTCAACGAACTGGGGATGTTGATCGACGTTTCCCAACTCACCACGTCCTCGCTCAAGCAGGTTCTGAGCCTCACCAAGGCGCCGGTTGCGGCAACCCACTCCGGAGTGAAAGGCCTGGTGGATAACCCGCGCAATCTGACTGACGAAGAGCTCGAACTAATCATGGAAAACGGTGGAGTGGTTCAGGTGGTCGCCTTTGGCAACTACGTTCGTCCAGTTCCGCAGGACATCGCTGATCAGGTCGCTGCCTTGCAAGCGGAGTATGGCTATAAGGGCAACGAGCCGCCCCCGGGACTGCCCGAGGCCAAGCGTTTGGAATACGCTGAGCGGAATCGGAAGATTCTGTCCGCGGTCCCGGCTGCCACGGTCGCTCAATTTGTCGATTCAATTGACTACGCGGTCAAGAAGATCGGCATCGATCACGTAGGCATCTCCTCGGACTTCAATCATGGGGGAGGCGTACTGGGCTGGGAGAACGAAGGAGAGAGCCAGAATGTGACGGCCGAACTGCTTCGCCGGCGTTACTCCGAGAAGGATGTTGCCAAACTGTGGGGCGGTAACTTCTTGCGCGTATGGGCCGAGGCCCAGAACGCCGGTAGGGCCTTGCGAGCCCACCATCAGACCCGCGCTCAGTGAGCGGCGGTGAGGCGCTCAACACCAGGCTTGTGAACGCCTGCGGCTTTCGCGACCAGGCTGCGGCGGATCGCGCGTTGGCCTCTTTTCGTTTTGCCGGCAATTCCGTCGAGACCGACGTGGAGACGATTTGCCGGTTGTTTCAGAGCCGTGCGGGCTCGCGAGGTGCCACATGAGCAGGACATCCACCGCAATGAGCAAGACGTCGTCGGCAATGGACCATTGCCTGTCTCCCGCTCGCGCTCGTCGCGGCGTGGACGCGGCGACCGCGCCGCAACGCTACGCCCGAATGTTCCCCCACGTCCCGCCGTTCACGGCAGATGAAGAGTTCTTGCACGCGCTGGGCCGGGCGGGCGGCGTGTGCGACTGCGGCACCCAAGTCGACGACGCGGGGTCGGAAGCGGAAGGAGCGGCTGGCTGGCCGATCTTTGGGCAATTCGTAGCGCATGACGTGACCGCTGACCGTTCGGCTCTGCAGATCCATGCCGACGTTAGCGAGCTACGCAATGCTCGCTCTCCGAGGTTGAATCTCGAGGGTCTTTACGGCGACGGGCCGGTCGGTCACCCGTTTCTGTTTCAGAGGGACGACCCTGCAAAGTTTCTTCTTGGAACGGGCGGAGATGATCTGCCGAGAAACTCGGAAGGAATCGCGCTGTGCGCCGATCCGCGCGACGACTCGCACCTGCTTGTCTCGCAAGTCCACCTTGCCATGCTCAAGGTACACAACGCCTTTGTGAGTCAAGCGCGGGCGGCGGGTGTCGAAAGCTCTGAGGTTTTTGCCTACGCCGCGCGTCACACGCTCTGGTCGTACCATTGGATCCTGCTGCACGAATTCCTTCCCGTGCTCGTGGGCCAGGCCCTGGTCGACGAATTGTTGGCCGAAGGGCCGCGACACTACCGGCCCAAACCTGAGCCATTCATTCCCCTTGAGTTTGCCGACGCCGCATACCGCTATGGCCACTGCCAGATCCGCCACCGATACCAAGTGAACCGCCACTCCACACCTCTCCCCATCTTCCCCGACTTGCTGGGCTTTCGCCCGGTGCCGCCCGAGCGTCGCGTCGAGTGGGATCTGTTCTTCGACGTGCCCGGTGAACACATTGCGCAGCGCGCCAAGAAAATAGACGGCAAACTGGTGCGTTCGCTCATCCAGCTTCCGTCCGCGATCACCGGAGACCTGGAAGTTGCCGACTATCATTCACTGGCCATGCGCGATCTCGAGCGCGGCCAGGGAACGGCTTTACCTTCGGGCGAATCGCTGGCGCGACACTTGCACATTTCTCCGTTGAGCCCCAACGAAGTAGGACTCGTCGAGATGGGCTGGCACGGTGAAACGCCGCTTTGGTATTACATCCTTCGAGAAGCCGACGTTCGCGCAGGTGGGAACCG
>QHYS01000222.1:3052-4028 GCA_003223325.1 Acidobacteriota bacterium | reverse complement strand
CTGGCCGCGCTTAAAGTACCTGGCCTGGGCCCAGCTCCGGTAATGACTACTCAGGATAAGCCCGTGCTCGGCGAGTTCGCGTTGGTCGTGGGCCGCTCGCCGGATAGCGGGGCGAACGCCAGCCTCGGAATCATCGGCGCAGCTTCTGGGCCTTGGCGGACTTGGCGCGGAGGCCGCCTCGAACAATACATTCGCTTAGATGCCATGCTCTATCCGAATTCATCCGGCGGAGCCGTGATCAATTCCCGCGGAAGCATACTGGGAATTGCGACTTCGGCCCTCTCCAGGGTTGCCGGTCTTGCCATTCCAGCGTCGGACGTCACTCGCGTGACCAGGGAGCTGCTCGAAAAAGGCTACGTGCCGCAAGGATATCTTGGGATCGGCGTTTATCCCGTGGCCATTCCGGAAAACTTGAAATCAAAGCTGGCACTGCAGAATGCCGCCGGCATTCTCATCCTGAATGTAGAAAAAGGCGGCCCCGCCGACGGCGCCGGTGTTTTGCTAGGAGACCTACTCGTTTCCTTGAACTCGACGCCCATAGAAAAGATCGAAGACCTTCAGTCATTCTGCGCTTCCGGTGTAATGGGCAAAGCTGTCAATGCGAGGTTCATCCGCGCCGGAGCGCTCATCGAGAAGAGCATCGTCGTGGGCGAGCGCCCGCAGAAAGCGCGGTAAAGTAAACATGTTTCCTCCAGGATTCGGTGAAGTCGCCGAGCGGCTCCGAAGATCCACCGTTCACATCAACGCCGGAGGTCAAGGTCATGGTTCGGGTATCATTGTGAAATCCGACGGAACCCTTGTCACCAATGCGCATGTGGCTCGCTCCCGTCATTTGGCCGTTGCCCTATGGGATGGGAGGTCATTTGCGGCGGAGATCGCAGCGCGCGATCCGCGGCGCGATCTCGCAATTTTGCGGGTTCCTGCGTCCGATTTGCCTGCGGCGCCGCTGGGCGATTCGAATCAATTGCGCGCGGGA
>QHYS01000222.1:0-2802 GCA_003223325.1 Acidobacteriota bacterium | reverse complement strand
CGCTGTGCCCAGCAACGAAGTAACTCGGCTCCTGTGCGGCAACCAACCCTATCCCCTCGGTGTCACAGTAAGGCCCGTTCCGGTAGCCACCGGGGGAAGAGAACGGCTCGGGCTGATGATTCTCGAACTCGCACCCGAAAGCGCTGCGAGCCGAGCTTCGCTGCTTCCGGGTGACATTCTGGTCGGTGCCGGCGGGCGATTCTTCAGCGCATTCGAAGATCTCGAGGAGGCGCTCGAAGCGAATTCGGGCCGCGTTCTACGATTGCAGTTCTTGCGTGCCGACCCGAGCAAGATTCGAACGGTCGCAGTTCGGCTGGGTGTGAGCAACTCAGTGGCGGCATGATCGACGTTTTGGTTGAGGCCTCTGCGCCGAATTTATACGCGGAAATCGCGGATCTAATCCGTGATCATTCGCAGATTCGCCTGATCGAGAGCGGTCTCGATACAACGGAGGGAAGCGAAGGGCAGCCTCAACCCGATGTGGTGTTGGTAGCGACGGATGCCGATCGCCCGGGCCCCGAATCGTTTGATTGGAATGCGGGCGGCTGGAATGCCGCCGGCGTGCCGGTGATTCTGCTTGTGGAGAATCCTGCGCACCGGATCTTAGAGGCCTTGGCCACAGGAGTCCGTGCAGTCCTGCCTCGAAACGCGACCCCGGCCGAAATCGTCGGCGCAATAGAGGCGGTTGCCGCCGGCCTGTATGCGTTTCATCCGTCTGACGTCGATTCGATTCCGATGCTGCGCCCTCGGGAGGCTGATACAGTCGCCGAAGTCGTCGAGCCGCTTCTCGAGCGCTTGACGCCGCGCGAAATTGAAGTCTTGCAGCTGCTATCGGGAGGACTCGGAAACAAGGAGATTGCTTCGCGCCTGAACATCTCCGAGCACACCGCCAAGTTTCACGTGGCCTCCATTATGGGCAAACTGGGCGCCACCAGCCGTACCGAGGCCGTGACGCTGGGAATTCGTCACGGCCTGGTGATGATCTGAATCGGCCATCCGAACAGGATGACCTATGCCCGAGGAATCTGCTTTTAGCTTTACGGCACTCGGAGACGCACTAGTTCTTCCGCGAAACCTTTGTGCCGCCCTTGATTACGACTTCGCCGATGCGGTTCATGCCGCTACAAGCGATCCACAGGTTTCCGTCCGGAGTGTGTACCATATTCCTCACCACTCCTCCGCCCGAGGGAATCGCCCAGGTTTGAAACTTCTCCGTCTTGGGATCAAACCGCACGATCGTGTTCGGCTTGGTGTTCGATTCGCTGTACCAGACGATACCATTCACGATGGTGATCCCATAAGGCTGCGACTTCGGTCCGCCCGGGGACGGCCATTCGCTCATCTTCCCCGTCTTGATGTCGTACCGGCCCAGATATCCGCGCGAGTAATCGGAGTAATAAATCACGTCGTCAGCTGTAATCGCCACGCGCCGCGGGCGGCTCTCCTCATGTGGCAAGACGACTTCGTGAATTTCCAGCGTGTCGGGATCGATGCTGGCAATCTTGGGCGCCCCAAATTCCACGAAATAAGGTGTCCCTTTCGAGGTCATGACCATGCCATACGGATTCGACTTTGGGGTCGGCGAAGTGTTCAGCCTTACTTCGCCGGTCTTTGGGTTCACCCTTCCGACCATGTTGGCGCCCTGCAGCGTAAAGTAGAGATTTCCGTTGGGGGCGAAAAGCGGCGTATGTGGGTCGCGCGCGTTGGGATCCGGCATGGGATATTTGGTGACCTCGCCGGTCTTGGGATCCAGCTTGCCGATGTAAGCGCCGAAATTCGCCGTATACCAGATGTTGCCGTCTTTATCAGGGGTCAGCCCGTGAGGCCCGGACTTCGGCGGCAGCTTGTATTCCTTGAACTGCTCCGTCTTGGGATCGAAATGTCCGAGCACATTAGCCATCTGCCCCGAGTACCAAACGCTTCCGTCCGGAGCAAACATGGGATCATGCGGCCGCGAACCCGGCGTCGGCACCACCCATTCCTTGATCGAAACGTCCACGTTCCCCGGGATGATCTGCGCGGCAGGCTGCGGCTTGGGCGGAAAATTCTTGGACAGATAATTGACCACCGTATCAAACTGGTCCTCGGGCACCGGAGCGCCGACGTTCACCATCATGTGCAAAACCGTCGTCCACTCCTCGCGGTCGTGCCCGGCGTTCGTTACCTGGTTCATCGAATGGCAAACGGCACAGGCAGCCTGAACGGTTGCCTTACCGTCGCCATCCGGCAACTGCACTTGTTCTTGGTTCTGTCCTCGATTTTGTCCGCGGCTCGGAAGGACAATACAGACAGAGACCGCGAGCAAGAGTAGTGCCAGCCAGGAAAATGAACTCTTCAACATAGCGCCTCCTCGGCCACGGGCCCCAAATTGATCCGAAGACCGGTCTGAAGACCAATCTGAAGCTCAATCTGACCCCAGCATCCCACACATTCTAGTGCCGCCCCTTGAGATTTTGCAATCTCCCAACACGACCCAACACCGGTCGAATCACCGCTTCGGAGTGGACGCGTTTGGCTGAGCATCCTAAGGCGCGTCAGCCAGCCAGCACACGACCCGTGTTGCACTGTTGTCTGCGAGTGGTGGGATTCAAACTGTCGGGATCGTTCCCCCATCGATGACGTATTCGCTTCCGGTGATGGAGGAAGCCCGGTCCGACGCCAAGAACGCCACCAGTTCGGCAACTTCTTCGGGTCGGTTCGGCCTGCCCAATGGAATGCGTCCGAGTGAGTCGATTATGCGCTGCCTGGCGGCTTCCCTACTGATGCCGGTTCGTTGCACGATTTCGTTGACCATTCCGATTG